>CAZHPS010000606.1:0-3448 GCA_964534335.1 uncultured Desulfobacterales bacterium | reverse complement strand
TTTTGGCGCATAGGCAATTTCCGTGCCAAAGAAAACCAAAATTGGATCAGTATACTGTCTGTTTTTATGCTATAAGTCAATGAATTGATATGAAATTTGAATGACTTACGCCTTTTTCAGCCGGAATCGTACCATTGGCCTGTATTTTCAGAACAATTCTGCGGTTCCTCAGGAGGACAAATTATGAGACTTATTACACGGATAGACTTTGACGGTCTGGTATGTGCAGTATTTCTGGAAGAAGCCGGACTGGTAGATAAATACAAATTTGTTCACCCCAAAGTGATTCAGGACGGTCTTCTGACAGTCACTTCCGATGACATCATTGCCAATATGCCCTATGCTCCGGGATGCACTTTCTGGTTTGACCATCATGTCAGTGAAATGAACAGGGTCAATGTCAGGGAACTTGAATTCAAAGGGGACTGCAGGTCAGCTCCGAGTGCTGCCCAGATTGTATGGGATTATTTTGGCGGGGAAAAAAAATTCGGAACAAAATATCTGCCCCTGCTGGAGGCGGTCAACAGATACGATTCTGCCACGCTGACCCGTGAGGAAATCCTCAGCCCCTCAGGATGGATTCTCATCGGTCTGCTGCTGGATCCCCGTACCGGTCTGGGCCGTTTTGATGATTTCCGTATCAGCAGTATGCAGTTTATGGTAAACATGATCCGTTACTGCCGCAGTCTGCGCGCAGGGGAAATTCTGAAACTGCCGGATATAAGGGAGCGTATAGATCGCTATGCCGAACAGCAGTCCCATTTTGAGGAAATGATCCGCAGGTGCGCTCAGACAGCAGGAAATGTTCTTATAATCAACCTGCTAAGTGAGGAAACCATATACGCGGGCAACCGTTTTCTTCCCTATGCCCTTTTTCCGGATCAGAATATCGAAGTCCGGATGATGTGGGGTGCAAACAGGCAGAAGGTGGTCTTTACCTGCGGTCACAGTATCCTCAACCGCAGCAGCCGGACAGATGTGGGGAAACTGATGCTGAAATACGGAGGGGGCGGCCATCTGCGTGTCGGTTCCTGCCAGGTGAATGCAGAAGACCGGGAACAGGTGTTCAGTGAAATTATTGACCAAATGCAGAAAGACGGATAACCGGAACGAGGTATTCGGAATGGGAAAAAAAACAGACACGGATCAGGAACTGCTCAGTCTGAACCAGACACTGACAGCAGCAGTGATTCAGTTGCATGCGATGGTGCATCTGATGATAGAAAAAGGGCTTATCACCAAAGAGGAGTATTACAACCGGATCAGAAAAATCAGGGAAAGCTACGAAGAAGTGGTTGGCACGCGGCTGCCTTTTTTTGATTCCAGGGCACTTCTGCTGCGACTGGGGGAATACACCCTGAGAGTCAAAGAGGAGCAGGAATCTGTGATGCATCAGGGCAGCGAAGAAAATCAGGTTACTGACACTGAACCCGCAGCGGACAGTGCAGCAGATGATTTTCTGAAAACCCTGATTCCTCTGGTATCAGGAAAAGTGCTGCCCCGCAATATCTCTATGACCGAAGGCAGGATCACACTCAATGATCCGGAATCGGCCAACCGCATATGCTCCTCGTGCACTGCCCAGAACACAGCCATCATTGCCTCTCTCGGAGCCCGGAACATCTGCGAACTGCCGGAACTGCTGATCCGGCACAAACTGCCCAAGGCCACTGCTTTGAAAGGTATCAATCCCCGGTGCTGGATGCATGTGGTTTCAGAAAAAATGCTCGATGCTGTGGAAAACAGTCTGATCCGCTGGGAGGATGTTCCCCGTTTTCTGGCAAAAACAGCGGAAAACGTGGATTTGGCGATTAACGACAGCATATCGGAAGAAGGCATCTTCAGCATTATTGACTGTGCCGTGCTGGAAGCCCAGACAGCACATGAGGATGAGAATCAGAGCAGTTTTGAGTATGATGACATAGACTGGCAGCATTAAACGGGAAAGGAATACCCGGATGAATTTCATCGCGGTCATTATCCTGACAGCACTGCTTTTCTGTTTTGCACTGGAACTTGCTGCCGATATTCTCAATTTAGGCAGGATCCGTACAGATCCGCCTGAAGGATTCAGGGACATATATAATCCCCAACGCTACAGGCAGTCCCAGGAATATCTGCGGATCAATACCCGTTTCGGATGGATCAGCGGGGGTTTTGATCTCCTTGTTTTTCTGATTTTCTGGTTTTCCGGAGGATTTGATCTGGTGGACAAATGGGTCAGATCAGCCGGATGGGGGCCGGTGCTGACCGGAATTGTTTATATCGGCATACTGGTGCTGCTCAAAAGCCTTCTGGAACTTCCCTTTTCTGTTTACGCCACCTTTGTCATTGAGGAGGTCTTTGGTTTTAACAAAACCGACTGGAAAACATTCACTGCGGACAGGATCAAGGCTTTGCTTCTGTCGGTATTTCTGGGAGCACCGCTGCTGGGGGCCGTGCTGGGATTTTTTGAATACGCGGGAAGCAGTGCCTGGTGGTACTGCTGGATCGCTGTCACCGGATTCATGCTGCTCATGCAGTATGTCGCGCCCACATGGATCATGCCTTTTTTCAACCATTTTAAACCTCTGGAAGACGGAGATCTGAAGAAGGCCATTACAGACTATGCCAGCAGGGTCGAGTATCCCATCAGCGGTGTTTTTGTGATGGACGGTTCCCGGAGATCCGCCAAGTCCAATGCCTTTTTCACAGGTTTTGGCAAAAAAAAACGCATTGTACTGTTTGACACTTTAATCGCACAGCATACTGTTCCGGAACTGCTGGCTGTGCTGGCCCATGAAATCGGGCATTACAAAAAAAAGCATATCCTGCAGGGCCTGATTATCGGCATTGTTCATACAGGGATTGTGCTATGGCTGCTGTCCCTTTTCATTTCCCGTCAGGAACTGTTTGACGCTTTTTACATGACCCATCCCTCAGTATATGCAGGCATGATTTTTTTTGGAATGCTGCTGACTCCCATTGATTTTTTTCTGGGGATTCTCATGCAGATGCTTTCCCGTAAAAATGAATTTGAGGCAGACCGTTTTGCTGTGGAAACCACACGGAATCCTTCGGCTTTGATCAGATCTCTGAAAAAACTGACAGCAAACAATCTTTCCAATCTGCTCCCCCACCCCCTGTATGTCTTTCTCCATTATTCCCATCCCCCGATAATCGAAAGAATCAGGGCCATCATATCTCCTGAAAAAAAATAGAGAGCGTTCTTCATACATATCTGCTTTTCATCAGAAATTCATCATGGTTTCATCTTCCTGGCTTATTTAATACCAATTCGCTATTGAATTTATACAATAAGGTGAGTTGTTTCCTCTGTGTTCTCTGCGGTTTTTTCTCTCTGTGTCCTCTGTGGGAAACAGAATCATATACCATTACTTGAAACATTTGCAGAGATTCAGATCTGAATTCAGCACAGAAAAACTCTGTGTGACTCTGCGGAAACTCT
>CAZHPS010000605.1:0-3449 GCA_964534335.1 uncultured Desulfobacterales bacterium | reverse complement strand
CGGTTAAAATCCGCCCGGCAGAATTACCAAAATGTTTTAAGTATCGGTATATACAAATCAAAAACAATATCCGGTTTCCAGTACTCACTGATGTCCGGATTCAGAAAATCATTTCTGAAATTCTTTCCGCTGCCGATATTCAACTGTTTTGGAAATTCCATTTGTATTATACCTCGATTAATAACTACAGGGATTTTTTTAAGAAAGGATTATTCGGTTTATAAATCAGTAACAACTGCAGGGATTATCCGGTTTTATGAAATCCCTTTTTCACACATGAAATCCTTTCTTACAAAAATCTCCGCAGTTGTGAAATTCATGTTCACATAAATCCTTATGCAGCAAACGCGTATACAGGCGTTTCCATCACACGTACCGGTTTTCTTTTTTTCCATACGGTTTCCTGAATTTTTTCCACAGTCTCAGGAGAAAAAAATCTTTCTCCGGTCTCTGCACATACTCTTGCAGGCACATTCTCAATCACAATAAATATATCCTCTGTATGAAGAGTATAAGTGACTTTCTGCTCTGTCATGGTTTCATTCCAATCATTTTTTTTCATTTTATCTTTTCCTTAGCCTCTTACCCATTGAATAATATATTATATCCTGATTTATCAAGGAATTCTTCAGGAGTTTCATACTCAATAATATCTGAAACTGCCCTGAAATGTTCGTCATAAGCCACAATTCCTGTACATCCCCATATTTTTGCTGAAATCACATGAGGTAAATCCGACAGATCAGGCAGATTTTTAAAAAAACGCTCATTAATTTTACGTTCTATACGGCTCAGCAGAGGAGTTATCTGTATCCGTGTATTGAAAATAAGATTAAGTGCCGATTTTCCGTATTCTGTGCCTGTCTCAAAATCAGGTGCGTTTTCAAGGGCAAAAAGATATACTTCATGCATAGCATAAAATGAAGTAACTGCTCTCAACCTGCTGTTTTCAATCAGAGTGAACAGTTCTCTGACAACGGAATATCTTTCAGATTCTTTTCCGCGTGCAAGGGTATATACAAGTAAAACAGATGTATCAAGATAGTATTGTTTCACAGGTTATGCCGCCTTTTTTTCCTGATGGTTATCGTCCTGATAAACAATTTTTAACAGAGGTTCACTGTCTGCTGTTCTTTCCATGCTTATCCGTCTGATATGATGAAGTGCCTCATCAAACGATTTATATTTTAAATATTTGGAAAAATCTTTCATATCCATCGGTTCAGTCCTTTCTTTTCAGAGAGCATAACAATAAGGTAAGCCGCGGCAGACACAACTCTCATTTTTTATCAGGATTTATGCTTCAGCAACTGTTTTATCTGGCTTCTCTGTTCCATAATGGTTCCTTTCCGGCTTTTTGAACGGCGATCAGGCTGAAACTGCCATTTCAGGAGATGGGTAAGCAGTATTTTCCATCTCCTGACCAGCTCACGCTGCTGACTTTTGCTCATGCCATCCAGTTTTTCGGCAATGTTTTCAATATCCGCGTCTGAAAGTCTGCCTTCACGCAGGAGTCTGACATTATGGCAGAGCCATGAATAAAAATCCTGCTGATATTCCATTGCCAAATCATTCATAATTCTGCTGTTTATCTTCCTTTTGCTTTCAGTTCAGATTCATAAGTCTTATCAGTTTTCTCATGCAAGGTTCTGCTTTGTCCAATTTTTTCAGAAAACCGATGCTGAGATACGTTTTATTTTCTTCTGTATTTTTTACTTTCATTGAGTATGCCTATCCCTTGTCCGCTCAAATTTTTTCTCATGCCGGTATCAAAAGTTATGCAGCAGCCCCCTAAGCAGGCAAACAAAAATTTTCATTTATAAAAAAAACGGTTTATCTGAAATCCAAGCTGTCTGAAAAAATTAAGATTTTTATAATACCACAGATTCCGCAACTGCGCAAGTCTGAGTGGAAAAAAATAAAGCAAATCTGTCTCTTCAAAAAAACAACTAATTGAAATATCACACCATCAGGCAGATAAAAATCATGTGCAACTCAGCTTTTTCCCCGGCAGTCAGAGAGCCGCTTCGGCCAGTTTTCCCAGTTCCTCTGCGGAAAGACCTGTGTATTTCATAATGCGTTCCGGTTCCAGACCGTTTGCAAGCATGGTGCGCGCTGCCTCAAAAAAACGCTTTTCAGACTGATCGGCCCGCTGTTTCTCCGCCTCTGCCCTCTGCTTCTCCGCCTGTGCCATCAGCCTTTGTGATTCCGCCTCCTGTCTGGCCTTCTGATAAAAAGGCAGAACATACTCCTGATAAACAGGGTTTTCCGAAAGTTTTTCCAGAGAGGGCTGTGTATACAGATCGGAAATCCTGAAGCGGAATCCGGGCAGAACCTCCGAATTTATAATATCACTGTTTTCCGGGACAATATTCCGGTACTTTCCTTTGGCATCCAGCCGGTAAAAGGCCGTTTCGATCCTCCGGGCGTCAAGAATGAAATACTCCTTCACCCTCACGTTCTGGTATTCCCTTTTCTTTTCAACTGTATCCCGCATAATTTCGCTCTTTCTGGAGCGGGAAAGGGATTCAATGCACATGTCAAAGGTGCCCCTGTAACTTTGGGCATCCGGATGCAGCACCTCTGGATTGTCATTGCGGATTACGGACAGATCCGGTTTGCGCACGGATTTTTTTCTGCGGGGCAGACCCAGCCGGAATCCGAATTCAAGTCCCATTGTTTTTGCAATCGGATGCACAGTGAGAAAACAGTCCATCAGTCGCACAAACCAGTGATACATCAGCCAGCTTTCATAGTCGCTCAAGGGTCTTTCCTCCAGATATCCGTTGTTCCATTCATAGCTGCGGTCACAGTTTCCCTCACAGTAATTGTAATACCGCTCCCAGTATTCCGCCTCGGATACAGCGAGTCCGTCAAGGGAATCATCATCAGGGACAAAGGATTCCCTGTCCTGTCCGGATCGCAGGCAAAATCCTGCAATCTCTCCCCGTCCCCTGGTCAGTGCCTGCAAAGTTTTCATGTTTCCTCCTGAATTTCATGGATATACAGTCTGTTTTGCCGCAGAGTCTGAGCGGATTTTCCGTGAGGAATCTCCGCACAGCAGCATTTTCACAAAACCGCTTCTGACAGTTTTCCCAGTTCCTCTGCGGAAAGACCGGTGTATTTCATAATGCGTTCCGGTTCCAGACCGTTTGCAAGCATGGTGCGCGCTGCCTCAAAAAAACGCTTTTCAGACTGATCAGCCCGCTGTTTTTCCTGCTCTGCCCGCAGTCTCTCTGCCTCTGCCTGCACCTTTTCCTGCTCAGCCCGCTGTTTCTCCGCCTCCGCCCGCAGCCTTTCCTGCTCCGCCCGCTGCTTCTCCGTCTGTGCCATCAGCTTTTGTGATTCAGCCTCCTGTCTGGCCTTCTGGTAAAAAGGCAGAACATACTCCTGATAAACAGGGTTTTGTGAGAGTTTCTCCAAAGACGGGTGTGTGTACAGATCGGAAA
>CAZHPS010000604.1:0-3455 GCA_964534335.1 uncultured Desulfobacterales bacterium | reverse complement strand
CGAACTTATCAAATAATTCATCATATTGCAAAAATTTAAGCGAATGGACAGTTATTGCTATATAGAATTGTTCAATTTTAACATAATCACTTTCTGAAGTAATGTAGAGCGGAATGCCTGGCAAATAAGAATTTATTCTGTTAATACTTCGGATTGCTTTGACATTACGCACCTTATAAAGAAATTCCTGTTTAGTGAGATTTGCGTTTTGATGAATATCAGGATTAATGATAAAAATCCCGTCCAATGGTAAATCATCACTGCACATATTATTGTAGTATTTGTTCCAAGAATCCATTTTCATCACCATATCAACATTTAAGGCTTATAATAATTCGAATTAATAGTCAGATTTGACCACGATTTGACAACTTTTCAAAAGTTTTTCAAATTCCGCATGAATATAAGACAATTCATTCTGACAGTTTTAACCCTTTAGGCGTTACGCAATTGAATTTTAACATGCTGATTTTTATAGAAGCAATGTTGCACTGCACAAAACAGGTTCTTTAAAAATCAGGCACTTGTAAAACCAACTGCGTAACTCCTACCCTTAATTGGCATTAATATAATGTTTCAACTTTGGTTTTTTTGGCATGATTTTTACAGTACGGTCCGGCCGGGGAAAAAATCATCCTTTCTGACCTGAAAAACCTCCGGACAGGCTGAAAAAACATGTTCCTGACGGCAGGCAGTTTCTGTGCCACAAAAAACCAAAGTTGAAACAGTATACTATAGATTTTAAGAAAAACATTGTCATCCTGAAACCCTTAGGGTTTTTTGGACAAACATTTTCTTAAACACTATATATGCCATCAAAAGCATATATAGCTTTCCTAAGTGATCTGTGGAATAAACTGTTCTGTAAAGGTTGAAAACCTTTAAAAATTTTTGACGGATTCCACAAATGGGTAGAGGGACTTCCCATACTGATTTTTTTAATTTATAAATCAATATGTTATTTAGAATCAGTATAAGCAGAATCATGGATGTTCATTTAACATATTGTATTTATTATGTACAGACAAAATCAGTATGTTAAAAAAATATAATAATATTAATTTGTTATTTTTTATCAGTATGTGCTGACCCACTACCCACAAATGACATAGGAACGCTATAGATATATATGCTTTAAGAAAGTTGTAAGGCATATAGCACTACATACCTTACCATCTGCAAACCTGCCTCACCCTGCAATCCACTTTCTCATTTTCGGAATCACCTCATCCTGCCATTTTGCGGAAAGTTGTTACCTGACACCCGATAATAAGTATCTTTGAATCTTCAAAAAAATAATCAGGGTTGCTTTCAAGTAAGCTCTCTAACTCAGATTCAAGGTTTGAATCTTTAAACGGATACTCTTCATAAGGTATCAATTTTTTATTGGAATTTATTATAAATATTCTCATATCAGTTGTTTTTCAATTGAGAAGGCATAACCACTTGTTAACAAATTATCTTATTTTTGCAATACATTCTTTAACTTTTGAATAATTTCAGGAGATTCTTTTAAATCGCATAGCGGAGTCAACTGCTCTGTGATATATTCAACATTAAGTTTACTATTCTGTCTCATTGCAACAGTTTCAATATCGTTCCAGTCTTTTGGTCTGTCTGCAAATGCTTTCAGAATTATAAGGTGATTTATGAAAATAAATATACCATTTCAGTTCAGGCACAAGCTGGAAGCTTATGCTACTTTGGTGGGATATTCTTTTCTGGAAATCACCTAAGATCTTCTGCCGATCATGTTATCAGGGAGCAGTCAGGACTGAATTTAAAATAGGTTGCCTGCCGGATCATTTCATCTTCAAAAGGCAAACCCGAAAGTGAAATATCAACAGCAACGCCGTTTGAAGCAGATAGCAGAAGTACCCTGTTATTGAGAGCAAAAGTTACAGGATCATCAATTCTGCTTTTATAATGTTTTATGAGATTTTCTGTATAGTTCTCTTCATTACCGAATCCGCACATCAGGCAAAGATCTATGTCCTGCGTCATCCTGACTTCACCCCAGCGTATTACTGCAAGTCCGCCAATAAAGCAAAAAGGCCAATTTTTGGCTTTCATGGTCTGTTGCAATTCCAAAGCAGCCTGAAACAATGGGTTCATTATCTGTTGTCTTTCCTTACATTTTTTCTTTTATACATTTTTTTGAATATACGCTGCTGCTCAACAAGACCGCTGAATAAGCGGTTTTTGCTGTTGTCACATGCGTATTGCAGCATTTCGTCTAAAAGCATTTGATTTTTTTCATAGTAATCGTGTGCCTGCAGTTCATTCCGTTTAATTTTTTTCAACGATAATGCTGCTGTTTGCCATGTTTTTACCCACTTAACTTTTTGCTGTTGTGTATCCATAATTTATTAATATTTTTAAAGGTATAACAACAAGGTAAGCTGCGGGGGCTTATCCCGCCGTCCGCTTGACCGCTTGGTTAAACGGTTATTACTTAACTTTCTCTGATGCCATTTTTTCAATAAAATTTCCGCTGGCAACCCTTATCTTTTGTTTTTCTTTATAAAATTCGACCAGACGTTTGGGATCGAAATTGAATTTCCGGGAAATTTCTTTCCTTGTTTTTCTGATTTCATTTATCGTTTCATTTGTTTTCATTTAATCCTTCATTATTTCGAGAGATGTGCGCATTTAAGCAGCCTCTGCCAGTAAGGGCATGAATACTGTGCTTTCCAGCGATTTTGCAGCAAAAAAAAGACAAGCCTGAATGTCTTCCTTTGTAATTCCATTGTATTCTTCCATAATTTCTGATTCTGTGACTCCGTTGGCAAACAGACCAAGAATATATTCAACAGTCAGGCGTGTCCCTTTGATAACAGGCTTTCCCGCCATAATTGGGGGATTCACAGTGATTCTTGAAAGTAAGTTATTGTTTTTCATAAATTTCTCCTTTTTTAAAAGACTTCCTTATCTCCAAAGGAACAGATTCACCCCGCAATCCACTTTCTCATGTTCGGAATCACCTCATCCTGCCATTTTGCGGAAATCCGCAGCTTTATGAAATAAGTATAAAGGCCATCGATCAGCCGGATAATTTTTTCATACATATAGTATTTTTCCAGCACTGCGCCTTCAATATCATCCTTTGTTTCCACCACGCCGCTTTCCGGCACTTTCAGATTTCCCACATGGAAACTTTCGCCCTTGATGGTAAACCGCCATTCCTGGCCTCCGGATTTGTAAATCAGATTGATTTCCGTGACCACTGCGCCTTTTTTCAAAGCCAGAATGCCTTCCTCCAGCCCGGCCTCATCGCCTTTGATGGTAATACTTTCCACCGCGTCATGAATGGTGTTTTCCAGCAGAATGCGGTTTCCCACATCCAGAGAGGTCATTTCCGGATCAGTCTTCCGCAGCAGTTCCCGATCTTTTTCCATGAGAAACCACAGCCATGTGAGAAATTCATATCCCAAAAATTTGTAACGGTTATACGA
>CAZHPS010000603.1:0-3459 GCA_964534335.1 uncultured Desulfobacterales bacterium | reverse complement strand
AAATCAGTCAGAATCATTTTTATTTGGTATATTCATTTCAATAAATAGCCTAAAGGAATGAGAATGACAACTCCATCCCCCAACTGTGCGCGCTGTCCCTACAATGCTGCGGACAGATTATGCAGAAAAGAAAACGGCAAATTCCCGGATTTCTGCCCCACTGCACAGAAATCTGATTTGATTGCCAAAAGCCTTGCTGAATACAAAAAAGATCCGGCTCTCATGGAATTTGCCCGGCAGTCTGCTTTGCAGGAAGCAGAAGGTTATGCAAACCGGGAATGCGGATATGACAATGTCAGACCGGCCATGACGAGAATAGAAGAAATCATGGCATTTGCCCGGAAGATGAAATATCAGCGGCTGGGACTGGCCTTCTGCATCGGACTGCGAAAGGAAGCATCTGTGGTGGAAAAAATATTTTCAGCACATGGTTTTGATGTGGTTTCAGTGGTATGCAAGGCAGGACGCACGCCCAAAGAGGAAATCGGCATTTCGGATGAGCAGAAAATTGCCATTGGAAAATTTGAAACCATGTGCAATCCGGTTATGCAGGCAATGGTGCTGAATGATGAAAACACGGATCTCAATGTGATGCTGGGCCTTTGCGTGGGACATGATTCCCTTTTTCTGAAATATGCAGAAGCCCCGTGTACTGTGCTGGCCGTCAAAGACCGTGTGCTGGGGCATAATCCGCTGGCTGCCATTTATCAGGCAGAAAGCTATTACCGCTGTCTACAGTCTGAACAGTTGTGAAGCAAATTTCCTTTCGTTTCCCACAGAGGACACAGAGAGGAAAAAACCACAGAGGACACAGATAAGTGCACATCTGAAAGTTTTAGGGTATGCAAACAACTGGATTTTTTCAAAAAATCCGGTTTTTCTGAAAAGTCTGTACCCGAAAATTTATGCTGATTTTCTTATGTTAAAAAAAAAACTCTGTGTCCTCTGTGCAATCCTCTGTGTTCTCTGTGGGAAACAAACACAAACTTTCGTTTCCCACAGAGAACACAGAGAGGAAAAAACCACAGAGGAACAAAAACCGGATTTTTCCAAAAAAATCAGGTTTTTCTGAAAAGTCTGTACCCGAAAATTTATGCTGATCTGCTTATGTTAAAAAAAACTCTGTGTCCTCTGTGCAATCCTCTGTGTTCTCTGTGGGAAACAAACACAAATTTTCGTTTCCCACAGAGGAAAGAGATAATTACAGCACACAGTCAGCATCCTGCACTGCATATTCCGGCACAAGATATTTCAGTTTCTGCTTAATGCCGCATACGTCCTGTTTTGCCGCCAAATCATACAATTGATCCAGTTCCTTATGCAGCCAGATCCTGTAATTTTCCTGACTGCCGTGGGCTTTGTAAAATCCGTTGGATTTCAGAACCATGATTTTTTCATGCTTTGTGGATACAATTCCCTCGCCTGATGTAATCAGTTCCTCATACAGTTTTTCTCCGGGACGCAAACCTGTGTAAACGATTTCAATATCTCTGTCCGGTTCTTTGCCGGAAAAGCGGATCAGATCTTTTGCCATATCTGCAATTTTCACAGGAGTACCCATATCCAGAATAAAGATTTCCCCGCCTTTTCCCTGAGATCCTGCCTGCAATACCAGTTGCACAGCTTCGGGGATGGTCATGAAATACCGGGTTACTTCCGGATGTGTGACCGTAACCGGCCCGCCTGCGGCTATCTGGCTGCGGAAAAGCGGAATCACAGATCCGGAAGAAGCCAGCACATTGCCAAAGCGCACAGCCATCATACGGGTTCCCCTGCCCGCAAAGGACTGCAGTATCAGTTCACAAACCCGTTTGCTCGCACCCATGACATTGGTGGGACGCACGGCCTTGTCTGTGGAAATAAGAAGAAAATGTCCGGCATTGTGCAGCACGCTCTGCTCCATGATGGTAAATGTCCCAAGAATATTGTTGAGAACCGCCTGCCAGGGGTTGTTTTCCATCATGGGAACATGTTTGTACGCGGCCGCGTGAAAAACAGCATGTGGCTTATAACGGGAAAAAATTTTGTCCATGAGGTATCTGTTCTGCACATCCGCAAGTACGGGAACGCAGCGGGAAAAACCGATACGGTGGATAAGTTCCATCTGTATGTTGTAGAGATTGTTTTCACAGTTGTCGATCAGAATCAGACGATCAGGTGCAAAGCGCAGCACCTGACGGCATAGCTCAGATCCGATGGAACCGCCCGCGCCGCTGATCAGCACGCATTTGCCCTGCAGATACTGGGCTATCTGCTCCATATCCAGTTCCACCGGCGCACGCCGGAGAAGGTCTTTGTAATCCACATCCCGCAGGGCTTTTATACTGACTTTTCCATTGATAATCTCTGTCCAGCCCGGCAGAGTCTGGTATTTGAGGGAACAGGCATTGCAGGCTGCAATAATTCGGCGCATCTCCGGGCCGCTCGCGGAAGGTGCTGCAATGAGAACCTCCTGCACGCCGTAAAAACCGGCATGACGGGAAAGTGCTTTTATACCTCCCAGCACCGGAATATCATGTATAAACCGTCCCTTTTTCGCTGGATCATCATCAATAAATCCCACCACCTGATACAGACTGTTGGGATTGGCAGTAATTTCCCTGACTGTCATTTCACCGGTGCTGCCCGCGCCAATGATAAAAACCGGACGCTGCGCACGGACAGATTCCTGATGCCGGTTCATTGTTTTTCTGCGGAAAAAAACGCGTATGCCAAAACGCAGCCCCCCGGCAAAAAGAAGTGTGAGGCATCCGTCCAGAATGAAAACCGCTCTGGAATAACCGGTGAATCTCTGAAAAAACACCATTGCGGAAACAATGGCAAGACTGGAAAACAGCACTGCTTTGAACAGCCGCAGCAGATCCGAAACGCCCGCATATCTCCACATGCCCAGATAAAGTCCGAATGCCCAGAAAACAAAGGCTTTTAAAGGCACCAGCCAAATCATGACCGAAAGCATCTGATACCATGTGTTTGGACTGAATTCAAACTCAAAGCGGATGCAGTAGGACAGAAAATGTGCCAAAGCAAACAGCAGGATGTCCGCAGTCAGAACAACATAAAAATTCAATGTGGATGTAAGCGGAGCAAGTCTGTAACGGATAGCCCTGGAAATTTTTGTATGCAGCGGAGGGTTGAAGAATCTTTCCTTTTCATCATCCCATTTCCTGTATAATGCAGAAGTGTTGTCCATAATTGCCTCCCTTTGAAACAGTAGAGCCGGAATGCCGGCAGCAAAAGATCTGTTTGCATCTTTACCGATTACTATACTGCATTCAGGCAATTTCTGCAATGGGGAGATGAATGTATTCGGGAGGTAGGAATAAACTGCTTTCAGCATTTGGTAACTGCCCATCATCAAAATCATTCATTGCTTTTTATCATAAATAAACTGTTTTCATAGGACAATAGTCCGGTAATTTTCTGAAAAATACTTCACAAACATAATAATTTCATATA
>CAZHPS010000602.1:2136-3462 GCA_964534335.1 uncultured Desulfobacterales bacterium | reverse complement strand
GTCATCCACACCAAGCAGGGTGATGGAAGCATTTGTGGAGCCTGCCGGGATGGTGATGGTATTGGCAGATGCTGTATAATCCGTAACTCCGGCAGTTCCGGTAAATCCGAGGCTGACGGTCACATCCTCACCTGAAACTTTGCTGAGCGTGGCCGTAACAATGGCAGTGCCTCCGTTTTCCGCAAAGGGAGATCCGGTGATTCCCAAAGTTACGATGGGTCTGTCTATAATATCAAGTTGATAGGAAGCAACCGGAGCTCCGTCCATGACCGCTCCTTTGTCATCTTTCACAATGAACGTGATTTCATACACCGCTCCGGAAGTGGGAGGCGTTGCACCTGCTATGGGACGGAGAACACCATCTGCTCCCAACTCCAGCCATGTATCCGGATCTGCATCACCCACAATCAGTCCAAAATCCTGCGGGGTAAGGATTACTGTATCACCGTCCGGATCTGTGAAATGCGACAGGAAATCATATGTCCAGGTGCTTGGATCGCACAGGTACCAGACAATGGGTTTCTCAATAGCCGTGCTTTCCACCGGAGGATGATTGACAGTGGAAAATGTCAGGCTCACAGAAGGCTGGGGGGTTCCCGCATAATACATGCCGTCCCCGTCTTTCAGGGTATAATCTATCGTATAACTGAAACCCACTGGAACTGTGCCGATTATTGATATTATCCCGTCAGTCCCCATGGTGAACCAGCCTGTCGGCCCGCCGTCAATAGGGGTGATGACAATGTTTTCAAATGTCACCTGAGCCGGTGTCTCCGTATCCGTGTAATGCTGGGACATGTCATAGGTGGATACCGCCGCTCCCCCTACAATCAAACCGGAAGTTGTGTAGGGAATATCTCCGGGAGGTGGATTTCCGGAAACTTCATGCGGCGGTGTGTTGACCGTGGAAAATGTCAGACTCACAGACGGGGTGGGAGGAGTGGATGTATAATACAGACCGCCCGGATCCTTTACGATATATTCTATCGTGTAACTGTAACCCGCAGGAACTGTGCCGGTTACTGATATTATTCCGTCATTCCCCATGGTGAACCAGCCTGTCGGCCCGCCGTCAAGCGGAGTGATGACAATGTTCTCAAATGTCAGATCCGCCACAGGGGACTCCGCATCCATATAGTGCTGGGACATGTCATAGCTCGATACCGCCACTCCCCCGACCATTAAACCGCCTGCTGTGTATGTAATATCACCGGGAGGAGGACTGCCCGGATTCTCATACGGCGGTGTGTTGACTGTGGAAAATGTCAGGTTCACAGACGGGGTGGGAGGAGTGGATGTATAATACAGACCGCCCGGATCCTTTAC
>CAZHPS010000602.1:0-2036 GCA_964534335.1 uncultured Desulfobacterales bacterium | reverse complement strand
CGCCACTCCCCCGACCATTAAACCGCCTGCTGTGTATGTAATATCACCGGGAGGAAGATTCGCAGAATTCACTGTCGGTGCAGTGTTGGTGTATGTAAGCACCACATCCTGCGCAGGCGCACCGGGAACAGACAAACCGCCGAGATCTGTTACTGTAAAAGCCACAGAATATTGACTGTCCTCTTTGGGCAGGGCGGTTGGGGCAAATGCAATTTTTCCGTCTGCCCCTATCGTTATTCCGTCTTTGACTGCGGCAGTGTCATCTCCGTAAATTGTGGTTACGGAAGCAGGAACCGTAGGAGCAAAAACCAGCGCATCCGGTGACTCCGCATCTGTGTAATGCGGAGACAAATCATATGACAGTCCATTGTCCAGCGGATTTGTATTGTCATACGAGAGTGTGGCAGCGGCGGGAGATGTATTCCACGGTGCTGTATTCGTGTATGTCAGCTGCACAGACTGCTCAGGAGAAACCGATTCTCCATCCAGATCGGTAACTGAAAAATTTACTATATATAAAATATCCACATCAGGCAAAGCATTCACATCAGCTTTGATCAATCCGTTATCAGTGGCTCCGTTCCCAATTGTCAGCCAGGTCCTCTCAGATAGCGGAACCACAGTCACCCCATCACTCTCAGTGACAGTGGTTATCGTATATATCAGACTGGCTGGTGGTGTCACATCATCCGTGTAATGCTGCGTCAGATCATATGTCAGCCCTTTGTCCGGCAAGGCATCATTATAGGAAAGATCAACATTAGACGGCCCTCCACCAATCACTTGAGGCGGAGCCAACACCCCCTCAAAATCATCCAGTTTATCCGCATCAAAATACAAAGCCGCAGCATCAACCCCGTCTGTTTCCAGCATCCAGTTTCCGCCATCCTCTGCATTGCCGGTGGCATCAGACGATGCTGCAATATTGGTTCCGGTCAGGTTTTCCAAAGCACTGAGCAGCGCATCTCCGCCATCTGTTCCCGCAATATTGCAGGAAAGCAGATCAATGCGGCCGCCGTCTTTGACCATATTCCCAATATCCTGCCAGAAATTCAGTTGATCAATATCCTGCATCAGGGAAGCGGATGTCACAGTTTCCTTTGCCGTGAGCTGCAGCCCGCCCTCATCTGTGCTGTGAACCGCAAATGCAATGGAATCGGCCTGTTTCCCGGCCAGAGCATCCTCTATCATGGCAGACAGATTTTTCAGATCTGCGGCATCGGCATTATAGCGCAGCACCAGCACATCATCTCCCGCAGCATTACTCAGTCCCTCATCATCTGCCAGATCAGATGAAATCAGCAGCACACGCACCGGGTCCGCAGACGTGTGTGCAGCCAGACCGTCTGTCAGGAGAGGCTCGGCACTTGCCATGTCATGGTCATCTGCATCGGCCTGCAATGCCAAAACCGCATCCATATCACTGTCCTGTCTGTCCAACTCTCCGGGAGCCGCACCATCCAGAACAATCCGATCTTCCAGTTTCATCAAAGTAAACATATGACACCCCTCCTCCTGATAATTGTCCGAATTGATCCACGGTTGATAAGCCAAAATATATTTTTGCAAACCCTAATGTTTTTTTCTTTTTCGGAATACATTTTTCTGAAAATCTTTACCAAAGGAATATTACCCCAAAGCGGAAAAATTGTAAAGCAAAAAAAAATATAACAATTTCATACAGTCAGAATTTTTCGGTTTTCTAACCCTGTCTGAACGCCCTTTCCCCGGATTCGGCATACGGACATACCCGGAATTTTTTAACCCCGCAGGGTGTTATTTTATAACAACATAATTCCATAATAATTTCATCCCTTCCGGGATTTGATCTGCCTTTTGAATACCGTTTTCTATAATAATGTCATCCCTTCCGGGATTTTTTTAACCCCGCAGGGAGTGATATTATTATAATGTCATCCCTTCCGGGATTTGATCTGCTTTCTGAATGCCGTTTTTGTAACAATTTCATACTATAATAATGTCATCCCTTCCGGGATTTTTTTAACCCCGGTAGGGGTGATATTATTATAGCATTG
>CAZHPS010000601.1:0-3482 GCA_964534335.1 uncultured Desulfobacterales bacterium | reverse complement strand
ATCTGACAGGGGTTCACAGCGATATGATTAATTTTGGGGAAACCTTTAAGGAATACAGTTTTACGGTCTGGCATCCGGGACACTTCAGAACTGCGTGGTTGAGTATGCCAGCATCGGAGTTTACGCGTATGGAAAAACCTCCCCGCAGATTGTCAAATGCACAATAAGGAACAACAAACGGGGCATCATGGCAATAATGTATTATGGCAATAGCCCCAATCCGGTTGTCAATTACTGCTCTATTTACGGAAATGAATATGGTTATGTTGTCAGTCGATACGGTTCATTATATGCGAGCTGGGATACAACAATACTGGATGCCCGAAGCAACTGGTGGGGAACCACTGATCCGCAACAGATAAACGCAAAAATCTATGATTATCTGGCCGTTTTGGACTGGTCATCTTTCCTGAATACCGAGAACGGAACACCCGTGACAGCGGCTCCCGGAGGTGAAACATATCTGATCCGCGGAACAACCGAAAATCGGACTTTAAGCGGAAATTACATTGTACCGAGTTATTATAAAATCAATGCCGGACATGAACTGCTCATAGAACCCGGAACCACCATCAAATTTATGAGCGGCGCATATCTTGCTGTCGGAGCAAACGGAAAACTGACAGCCGGTTCTTCATCAGGAACAAAGGTTACATTCACATCTTCATCATCTGCCCCGGTAGCGGGGGCGTGGGAGGGAATACTGTTTTACGATCAGTCATCCGGGACACTTGCAAACTGCGTGATTGAATATGCAAACAGAGGGATTTATGTGTATCAGAGGTCATCCCCGCAGATTTCAGAATGCACCATACGGAACAACAAATGGGGAATAGTCAACTACAATCCCCTGTTTGCGGTCAGCGGGTGTTCCATTTATGACAATACGCAGTACAATTATTATGTTGCCACCGGTCCGGGCACCACGGTGATTGACGCCACAGACAACTGGTGGGGAACCACTGATCCGCAGGAGATAAAAGCCAAAATTTTTGATTATGCGTATAGCAACAGTTATGAGGTTTATGCGGTTCTGGACTGGTCATCTTTCCTGAATGCGGAAAACGGAACCCCGGCGACAGGTTCCGGAGGTGAGATTTATCTGACAGGCGGAACTTCCGGGAATATGACGTTAAGCGGAAGTTACATTGTTCCCTCATATTTCAAAGTGCAGCCGGGTCACGAACTGACCATAGCACCCGGAACAACGCTGAAATTCATGTCCGGGGCATGGCTTGAGGTGGGAGCGGACGCAAAACTCACAGCCGGGTCATCATCGGGAGCCGCTGTCACATTCACCTCGGCATCGGCAGCCCCTGCTGCGGGCGCATGGGAGGGGATACGGTTTTATGATCAGTCATCCGGAACGCTTGCAAACTGCGTGATTGAATATGCCAACAGAGGGATTTATGTGTATATGGGGACATCCCCGCAGATTGCGGACTGCACGGTGCGGAACAGCAAAACAGGGATATATGTCTATGGATACGGAACCTACATTCCCCGTCCGGTGATAAGCGGCTGCTCTGTTTATGACAATGCGGAATACGGGATTTATGTGTACGGAGAAGCCTCCCCGCAGATTTCGGACTGCACGGTGCGGAACAGCAAAACAGGGATATATGTCTATGGATACGGAACCTACATTCCCCGTCCGGTGATAAACGGCTGCTCTGTTTATGACAATGCGGAATACGGGATTTATGTGCTTGACACAGCCTCCCCGCAGATTGCGGACTGCACGGTACGGAACAACAGATGGGGAATATACAACAGCAATCCCCAGTTTGCGGTCAGCGGGTGTTCCATTTATGACAATACGCAGTACAATTACTATGTCAATATATCTCCAAACACCACCGTTCTTGATGCCAGAAACAACTGGTGGGGAACCACTGACCCGCAGCAGATAAAAGCCAAAATTTTTGATTATGCGGTTCACAGCAGTTATGCTGTTCTGGACTGGTCATCTTTCCTGAATGCGGAAAACGGAAGCCCGGTGACAGCGGCTCCGACCGGGGAAACATATCTGATTCCCGGAATTTACGGGAATATCACTCTCAGCGGGAGTTACATTGTCACCTCGTGTCTGAGGGTTCGGGCTGGCCAGGAACTGACCATAGCACCCGGAACAACGCTGAAATTCATGTCCGGGGCATATCTTGAGGTGGGAGCGGACGCAACCCTCACAGCCGGATCATCATCAGGCGATCCCGTCCTTTTCACCTCCTTATCATCATCCCCTGCTGCGGGCGCATGGGAGGGAATACGGTTTTACGATCAGTCATCCGGTACACTTGAAAACTGTGTGATTGAATATGCCAGCAAAGGGATTGATGTGGAAAAAAACACATCCCCGCAGATTTCCGGATGCACCATACGGAACAGCAGACTGGGAATATTTGCATATGGGTACGGAACTGACATTCCCCTGTTTGCGGTGAACAACTGCTCAGTTTATGACAATACGCAGTACAATTACTATGTTAATATATATTCAAACACCACTGTTCTTGATGCCACAAACAACTGGTGGGGAACAGATGATACAACTGCAATTGCGAAAACCATATGGGATTATCACGACAACAGCAGTCTTGCCATTGTCAATTATGATGGCTCCAAAACAGTATTTGCAGGATTTTATGCTGACAAAACCACAGGTCATGCATCTTTAACCGTTCATTTCACCAGTCAGTCTACAGGGAACACTACCTCATGGCAATGGGATTTTGACGGAGACGGCAATATTGATTCCACAGAGCAGAATCCGTCATTCACATACAATCAGGGCGGAAATTATTCTGTAAAACTCATTGTTTCTGATGGAACATCCACCAGTCAGGAATTCAAACTGAACTATATTCAGGTTCTTGCGCCCATGCCTGACCTGAAAGTAAGTGATATTCAGTCTTCTCAGGCTGTTGCCGGACAGACATTTGAAGTGATCTGGACAGTTGCAAATGCTGGAACCAATCCCACTTATGCTCCGGTGTGGTATGATCAGGTATGGATTTCACAGGATTTGAATTTACTGACCCGTTTTTCGCTTGGGCAATTCGAGAATCCCGGTTATCTTGCACCGGGTGAAAGCTATACCCAAACCAAACAGTTCACAGTACCTGCAAATTTGAAAGGCATTTACTATTTATTTGTAATCACAGATAATACAAATCTTATGGCAGAAACTGACAACAGCAACAATTTTGCCTATAAACAGATTGAAATCACGCCGCCGCCTGCTTCTGATCTGAGCATTATTTTGCCGATAACCGCACCGGCCAATGCCTTTTCAGGACAATCCGTTCAGGTTTCTTACACCGTGAAAAACACCGGAGCCAATGTCACCAATGCAGGTTCATGGTGGGATGAGATGTATCTGAGCAAAGATACCACACTGAACACCGAAACGGCAACCCGGCTCGGCACATAAGTAAGTTTCCATAAATCTTCATGTATAATAAAATTTTAAAAAATGTATT
>CAZHPS010000600.1:0-3482 GCA_964534335.1 uncultured Desulfobacterales bacterium | reverse complement strand
CCCTGCAATCAGGCATTCAGGGGAACTGTGCGGTATGTTTCTGCAAATGACACCAAAAAGGCTCCCCCAAGAGGAATGGGTTTTTCTGTGGGGGCCTATTCCGCAAATGTGTATCAGATGGTATGTGATGGATTTTTCAAGATGACAGATTTGAACAATCTGGAATCAAGGACAAGCATAGAACAGGGTTTTTACAGGATAGGACTGTAAGTCCGCAGGAGGCAATTATGAAAAGTATGAAAAGAAACAAATATCTGTCGGTGATGGTTCTGGCGTTTTTCTTCCTCACAACCTTTATGCAGAGTTTTGTGATGGCAGATGACACCTGTGTTTTCGGAAATTCAGAATCGGATGAGGTTAAACCCAATATCGTTATCCTGCTGGAAAACGGTTTTGAAATGAAGCATGTGACATGGCACAGCAGTTTTGACAATACCAAAGATTATCTTACAGGTGTAATCATTTCATCGGTAAGTCCGGGAAACGGGCCGGAAGCCGGTAATACACCTGTCACCATCACAGGCAGAAATTTCGCGGATGGGGCCGTTGTCAAATTCGGAACTGTCAGCGCAACAAATGTCACTGTGGTTTCTGATACGGAAATTACCTGCAAATCTCCCGCAGGAACAGGAACGGTTGCAATTTCTGTTACAGTCGGGACAAAATCAGCGAGTAATGCAGATGCTTTTGTTTACGGAACACTGCCTGTCACTGTCACCACTGTTGATCCGGCATCAGGCCCCATTGCCGGAGGAACTTCAGTGACAATTACCGGAACCAATTTTGCCAGCGGAGCCACGGTGAAATTCGGAACAGCCAGTGCCACAGGTGTGACAGTGAATTCTGATACCCAGATTACCTGTACAAGTCCTGCTGTGGCAGCCGGAGCCGTTGATGTGACTGTAACCAATTCAGACAGCACCAATGGAAAGAAAACAGCCGGATTCACCTATGTTGCGCCTACACCCGCGCCGAGTATTACATCCATCAGCCCGACTACAGCAGCAGCAGGGGCGAATGTCACAATTACCGGCAGTAACTTTGCAAGCGGGGCAACAGTGAAATTTGGCAGTGCAACTGCCACAATTTCCTCCAGTTCCAGTACCTCCATTGTATGCACAGTACCGGCAGGAAGCGGAACAGTCACTGTCACAGTGACAAATCCGGATACACAGTCTGCTACTGGCAGTTTCACTTATACAATCGCGGCCGGGACTATTTTGACTTTTACATTTTCAAGTATTACCAATGATTCAAATGCTAATAAAAAATTTGAGGTGGGGGATACTGTAACTGCAAGTCCTTCAGGGGCGACAGGTGAAATTACCAGTTTGACACCTGCCCATCCGTCAACGCCTACCTCCATGAAGGTTAAACTTCTCACCGGAACATTTGCGGTTGGGAATACAATCAAAAACGGACAAACTAACTCGGTCGGCACTATTGCCACCATTACAGCAGGTTCCGGTTCTGCCAGTTCTTTTGGCGGAACCGGCGGAGGCAGTGATTCCTCTGACAGCAGTTATACGGAAGACAGCGGTTCAGACACATTGGGAAAAGCCGGAACTTCCGGAGGTCTGTCCACTGCACCGCAGGGAGTCGGCGGCACTGCTGGTGTGGAAGGGGAAGACGGATTTTTTAATGAGCTTGGCTATGGCATTGATTCACAGGGCGGTTACATGTATCTTGTGAAAATAAATGCCGATCTGTCGCTTCAGTCATACAACAGCGGATGGAAGGAAACCGGAACCAAAGGAGCCGGTACATTTACCTTTAATGGTAAAACCATAACCCTGCCGGTGGAGGCCAGTTCCACCAAAGATGATATTGGAATCATTGATGGAGCCGATTTCCTTCTCTATTCTGCCAATTATCTCAACTGGCTGTTCTTTAGCGGTGAATATACGGGCAACGGTTCCGATCTGCCGAACAAAAGCCGTTTTTACTGGGCCAAATATGCGGTACTGCTGGCAGCCAAAGTTACGGAAAACAAGGCACGGCTGTCCATCTACAATTTTGCATCCAATACCAACGGAGCAAGCAGTGTGCAGCCGTTTAAAGATGACTACTGGGTAACTTCCATCGGAACCAGTTTTGATGATATGCTGGCCTCGGCTTATGTGAACAATGTGAACAATATGGGAACAGTCACCTATTCCCCTCTGGGCGAAGGTCTTGCGAGTATTGGCGGATATTATAACTCGAATTCATCCGGACTGAATACTCCTGCCGGAAAATGTGCGGACAATTTTGCCATTGTTATCACCCCCGGTCTTTCTTCCGAAGATATTTCCATCGGATCATCGTCTTTGCCCACTTCGTTCTCTGATTATGATGCCGATGGAAAGGACAGCACGGATTATGCAGATCCGGCCAACTGGGGAACCATCTACAAAGATGGCGTTGCAATAAAAATTCCCATGAGATACAATGGTTCTTCCTATCTGGATGATGTGGCAACCTATCTGTATAAAAATGATATGGTGGGTTATGTGACCGGATTTCAGAATGTGATGACCTATACAGTCGGTTTTATGGGAAATGAGGCAAGCAACGCGTTTTTGATCAATACCTCCAACAACGGAAACGGTTTCACGAATCTCTATGACAGTTCCAACTCTGAATATGGTCAGTATCATGCCAGTGCCAACTATCCGGAGGAACTGGCTGAAAAACTGCTTGAAATCATTTCCAAAATTCTTTCCAGAACCAATACCTTCACCGCGCCGGTTGTGCCTGTGACACGTACCACCAGCGGCAATACCATTTACATGGCCTTTTTCAAACCAAAGGCCGCCAATTTCTGGGAAGGCAACCTGACCAAATTTAAACTTTCTGACAGTCTGGAGATTCAGAATGCTGATGGAACTGCTGCCACAGAACCCAACGGCGCGCTGAAAGATACGGCAACGCCTTACTGGCAGATTCTTGATTGGGCAAATTCAACCAAAACCAATTTTATGGACAACGGTCTGCAGACGGGCAATACCAGTGATGATCGGACAATTTACACCCATATTGGAACCACCCAAAACGATGCATCCAAAGCTCTCGTAGAATTCACCACTGCCAGCAGTGATGTGAAAACTGCTGTGGGAAGCCTTACAGTGGGAAGCATCACCTATTCCGCAGACCAGATTATCAATTATGTGCGGGGCGCGGATGTGCAGAACAGCAGCGGAAACAACCGGACTGTTATTACCGGTGACATTCTGCACAGTGAACCTGCGGTTGTGCGTTATACAAAGTATAATGAAAGTACCGAAAAGTATGATATTGACAAAATCCGGGTGCTGTACGCGTCCAATGACGGAATGCTCCATGCTGTAAATGATGCAAACGGAAAAGAGGCATGGGCCTTTATTCCCAATGATCAGCTTTCCCGGCTGAAACTCATGCTTGATGACAAGGGACATCAGTTCTATGTGGACGGAACCCCGAAGGTCTGGATTTCTGAGAACGGAAATGACCCTGATGAAAGA
>CAZHPS010000599.1:0-3485 GCA_964534335.1 uncultured Desulfobacterales bacterium | reverse complement strand
CATGACTGATGTTTTTCACTGCCCGGTTTTTAAAATCCCGGTCAATCCTTTAATCCTGTGAATCCCGGTTCAGACAACAGCACCCCCGCCAACTCCTCCGCCTCTTTGTCTCTCCTATGGTACCCGGTTTGTGCAATGAGTTTTTTTGCGGCTGCAAGGTGTTGTTTTGCCCTGTCCGGTTTGTTTTCGGCAAGGAACACTCTGCAGGATTCCAGATGATAATCCGTAAGATGAAGTTTCATTTCGCTGCGGTCTGCAATGGCAAATGCTTCGTCAAGGTCGGCATGGGCTTTGTCAAATTCTTTTTTTATGCGGTACAGGGCGGCACGGGTCAAAAGACCGCGAGGCACTTCATCCTGATTTCCCGATTTCACCAATCCATCCACAGCCTGATGCAGATATGCCTCTGCCTGTGTGAAGTCATTGCTTCCCTGTTCCTGTGTTTGCAGCAGCCGGGCTTTGCCAAGAGAGAGATTGTTCAATGCTATATCCAACAAATTTCTTGAGCCATTAAGAACAATTTCAAGAGCTTTTTCTGCCCGCTCCAGCACTTCCCCATATTTGCCCTGTGTCAGCAGCAGGTCGCAATATTGAAAACCCTGTAGGGAATAGAGAAAGGGATATTCCGGCTGTTCTTCTTTCTGCATGGCTTCGGCTTCTGCGAACAGGCGGAGGGCTTCGGAAAGCCCTGACACCCTCTCCCCTTTGGGGAGAGGGCCGGGGTGAGGGGCGTGGGCATCTGATTTTTCACCCTCACCCTGACCCTCTCCCTCAAGGGAGAGGGAAAAAGAGGTAGCCTGATGAAGCGCATCAGCAAGAGCGGTGCGGAACATCATCTTTGAACCCCAATCCCCGCTTTTATCCGCAAATTCCACACTCTGCCGGGCATAGGAAACCGCCTGGGGCACATCGCCGATGGTCAGCCAGAGTTCGCTGAGGTTGCATGCGCTGATAGCTGAATCTTTCCAATTTTCTGCTTTTATCTTTGCTTCCAATACTGCCTGTAAAGGCTGTGCGGCCTCCCGCAACCGCCCCAATGCCCGGAGACCAAAACCCGCCCAGTTCAGAACACCGGCTTTCCACATATCGCTCAATCCCTCTGCCGGTGTTGTCCAAAGAACCTCAAAAAAATGGGAAACTGCTGCCAAATCTGAGCCGAATGCGCCGAGTTTTCCTGTGCTGTAATGTTCCCCTTTTCTTTTAATCCGCTCCCAATACACATCATCCAGTGCTTCCTGATGCCTTCCCGCCATGCACCCGTGCGCCACAGCCGCAAACAGGGGTTCCATTTCCTCCAAAGTGTCAGGAAGTTTCTTTTCCGGAAGGTTTTTGTAATATTCGTACAGACGGCTGTGGGCCTGTTTCCATGCGTCCGGGTCTGCATTGCGGAGTTTTTCGGCAAAGTGTTCTCTTATCAGGGGATGGCAGTCCAAAGAATCCGGACGGTCTTTGTCTTTTTCCAGAATCAGCCGCAAATCTCTCAGGTTTTTTATTGCAAACTGCCACTGCACATCAGAAATATTCTGCAGTTCATCCGTCAGTCCTCTGATTTCCGGTTCTTTCAGCAATGCCGCAACTGCCCCGGATTCCGCAGGACGGTCAAACAGTCCCATGATGCGGAGAATATTCAGTTCCCTGCGCCCTTTTTCGCTGGTCTGCATCCATTTTTCATAGGATTCCATCATGCGCCGGGCATGGGAGCCGTGGCTGTCCTCTTCGGTCATCAGGCATTCGATGGTGTCTTTTTTCCGCACATCCCCGCCGCATACGGTGGAAAGATATGTTCCCAGCAGGGTCAGGGCCAGCGCATGGCCGTCAAATTCCTCTGATGCCTTTCTCAGTTCCCTTTCGGTTCCATCAACACCGAGATGTTTCAGCAGGGCTGCGCCGTCTTCGGGTGCAAGGTGGCCCAGTTCCATTTTTTCAACGGACGTGCCAAGCGATGATTTGAGATCATCCACCCACAAACGGGTGGTGATGACGCACAGACCGGAATTCTGCACAGCCAGAGAGCGCAGCAGAGCTTTCAGACCCGTATCTTTCAGGCGTCCCTCCTCCGGGCCGGGCGGATGCTGGAGCGGTTCAAGACCGTCAAGAATCAGCAGGGTTTTATGCCGGTGGATGAATTCCGCAACGCGTTTTCCTTTGGCAATGGCATCGCCTTCATTGGGATGGGGATCACGGAACCAGCGGAGCGCAGCATCCATAAAGCGGTCAGCCGATGCCTGTTTTCCTTCCCCCGCGCCCTGGGAGTAAAACGACCATCCGAAAACCCGTTCCGCTCCCTTAAAATTTTCCACTGCCATCAGGCTCAGCCATTTATTCACCAGCGAAGTCTTGCCCACACCGCCCCATGCCACCAGCACGGCGATATTCTTCTGCGGACTGCTCCACAGGGAATCCAGCATTTCCAGTTCTCTGCTTCTGCCGAAAAGATCGGCACTGGTGGCCGGAAGGCCGGAAATATTTGCAATAACAGCCGGTTTTTGCGGACTGCGTGGATGCGGCGGACTGTTCGGAGCCGGATCGTGGGAATGAGGCTGGAAAACCTTCAGGAGTTTTTCAAATCCTACATCGTAATCGGAAAGATCTGCCCAATGGATATTTTTCAGATTTTCATGCCGCAGTTGGGTTTCATCAATCCGCACAGGAATAATAAAAATCTCATCCTCCGGAATCTCATCCAGAAGATCAAGCGCAATCTTCTGTTCTTTCTGAATAAATCCCCGTTTATTGACCGAATGGGAAGAAATCAGCAGAAGAAAATAATCATGCTCCCGAATAACGCGGGGAATTTCATTCCGCCAATTCTGCCCCGGAAGCAGATTTTCCCTGTCCAGCCACGGAACAATGCAGCGTTGCTTCAGATCATCATACAGCCGTTTGGCAATATCATAATCCTCTGTGGCATAGCTGATGAATACGGTTATGTTTGATGATGGCATACGGAAATCCGGTGATGGTTTTATTATTATTCGTAGTGTGGGTGAAGCAAAGCCAAACCCACCACAACTACAGGGATTTTTTATAAGCAGGGATTTTTTCAATCTCCTGAAATCCCTGCTTATAAAAAATCCTTGTAAGTAACCTTCCATAAATTTTCGGGTATAATATCAATTCTCCATTGATTTGATACAATATTTATTGTCAGTTTTTCCCCCGGTTCCGGCCTTGCAAAAAACCGCTCCGCTCAATTTTTGCACTCCTCCGGATTGTATAAAAGCAATGGCGAACCGGTATAAAATTTATGGAACCGTCCTTAATAAAAACAATTTTTTCCTCTGTGTCCTCTGCGGGTGTTTTTTTCTCTGTGTTCTCTGTGGGAAACCCCGATCCGGACATCCTGAAAACTTTATACACGAAAATTTATGGAACCCTACTTAGTTCATAGCCGGGTTACGCTTTCGCTGCACTCACCCTACGATTTCCTACAGGGATTTTTTCAATCTCCTGAAATCCCTGCTTAAAAAAATCCTTGTAGTTCG
>CAZHPS010000598.1:0-3486 GCA_964534335.1 uncultured Desulfobacterales bacterium | reverse complement strand
ATGCCAAAGGCCGGGATCAGTTTGGTCAGAAGATTTCCAAATTTCAGGGCATCCGCTGGTATATTGCAGAAATTGCAACAGAAATTGAGGCGGCACGGCAACTGATGTATTCTGCTGCGGCTATGAAGGATCGCAAAGAGAAATTCACCACACAGGCGTCAATGGCAAAACTTTTTGCATCAGAAATGGTCAACCGCATTACCGGTAAATGCCTACAGATTCACGGCGGATACGGATTCACCAAAGATTATCCCATTGAGCGTTTTTACCGTGACGCTCGCGTGTTCACCATTTACGAAGGCACATCGGAAATTCAGAAAATCGTGATTTCCAACAATGTTCTCAAGGACAAACGCTCGCCCTGATTGCTGACAGACAGGATCTTCCGGAAATATCCTGATTTACTGCGCAGTTATTTTCCGGAAGATTCCAAATCTTTCGCTTGCTGCAACTGTATTTTCTCCAATCTGTCTGCTGTGGTGCAGAAATTTAAGGTGATTTCTGAAAATAAATATCCCGGTTCAGTTCACAGTCCGGAAACTTATGCTGCTTTGTCGGGATATTCTTTTCTGGAAATCACCTAAAGTTTTTGTATAGTTCTTTTAACAATTTTTGTCCTCTGCAAAACCCGGTGGAGGAGTGCAAAAATTAAGCGGAGCGGTTTTTTGCATTTCAGACTTATTGCAGGATCATAACTGCGCCAAAGTCTTCTGTCCCAGACTTTCCCTTTCTATTGCTTTTTCCAGACATGCGGGGCAGAGCCCCAGAAATTCAAGACGGTGATCCATGATCCTGAAATCTGTTGATTCGGAAAGCGACTGCTCAACATTTTTCATAAATCCCATCCGTGCGTTATCCACCCTGTCACAGTTTATACAGCGGATGTGGTAATGCTTCCGGGTGTCCCAGTCAAAGCGTTTCTGGGTTCCACCCAGTTCCAGTTTCTGTATTTCCCCCAGTTCGGAAAGCACTTCCAGGTTTCTGTAAACCGTACCCAGACTTATGCGCGGAAGCCGGTCCCTCACGTATTCATACAGTTCCTCCGCGCTGGGATGAATGTCAAGCCGCTTCAGTTCGTCGAGAATGACACGCCGCTGTTTTGTCATTCTTACATTCCGGGTCCGGTTCAGCTCCTTTTCCACCTGTATGCCTGTCCTTTCTGAAAACAAACCGGATATTCCCCATCCGCAGAGATGGGAAATATCCGGGAATATTTTTTTCTGATCCAAAGTTGCGGAGAATTACCGTGTGTCAATATGATCCAGTGTGCATTCCTCGGGGCCGCAGTAATCGCCCACATATTTGGATTCGGGCCGGTAGAGCGTGGCCTTTGGAGCTGCACCGGCAAACTGTTCCTCCAGCACATGGGCCACCCATCCGGCAATCCGGGAAATAGCGAAGATCGGTGTGAACAGATCCATGTCAATTCCCATGGAATAATACAGGGACGCACTGTAAAAATCAACATTTACAAAAATATCCATATTCTTGCGCTGTTTGAATACGGCTTTGGCCTTTTTCTCCAGCAGAGCGGACATTTCATACCATTTGCTTTCACCTGCGCGTTCCCCCATTTTTTTTGCCATGGGCGCCAGAATCAGGGCGCGGGGATCATCCACTTTATATACAGCATGGCCCAGTCCCATAATCAGTGCCCCGCGTTCAAGCTGATTTTTGATATACTCATCAATAGCGTCCGGACTGCCGATGTCCATAAGCATCTGCATGACGCGTGTATTGGCTCCGCCGTGCAATGCCCCGGAAAGGGAACCCACTGCGCCTGCCACTGCCGCATACATATGCGCACGCGTGGAAGCGATCTCTCTGGCTGCAAAGGTGGACGCGTTAAAGGAATGTTCCGCATGAAGAACCAGACAGGTATCAAAAAATTTTGTCAGTTCCGCATCCGGTTTTTTGCCGCTCATCATGTAAAGGAAATTCGCGGCATGATCCAGATCCGGCAGAGGATCAATCGGTTCCTTTCCTTTTCTGATGCATTCCCATGCAGCCAGCAGCGTGGGCAGTTTGGCAATGAGCCGTATACCCATACGAAGTGTGGCTTCTGCTGATTCTTCTATGCGGATATCCGGATCATGATGGGCCAGCATGGATACACCTGCCTGCATTATATCCATAGGCAGGGCATCTTTGGGTCTGGTTCTGAGCGCGGCAATCACATCAGCCGGAATGGATCTTTCCGCAGCCAACTGCTGTTTCAGATCTGCCAGTTCCTTTCTGCCGGGCAGTCTTTCAGACAGCAGCAGATGTATCACCTCTTCAAAACAGGTGTTTTCCGCCAGATCCTTTACCAGATAACCCCGGTAAATCAGCTTGCCCTCTTTGCCCCTGACATCGCTGATTTTGGTACTCGCGATGGTGACACCGCGAAGACCGGTATTGAGAATGGGCGCGCATTCATCTGTCATATCACACCTCGTTTTCCGGGTACCGGATTAAATATCCACCCACATATCAGCCTCATTGCCGCAGTGGGTGCAGGTTCCTGTGCCTTTCACATGATGTTTATGTCCGGAATCGGAATGTTTATGATCTTTTTCATCCTCTTCCACCAGAGAGCATGTGACCACCATTTCGGCCTCATTGCCGCATTTTTCACATTTGCAGACCTGTTTCACGGTTTTTTTCTTTTCTGCTGCCATTGTTTTCTCCTTTCAGGTTGGTTTGAATATTGCATTAAATATGCTGCTGTGACTGAAAATTTTTCATAATAATCAAGGTTCCGCAGTGCAGAAAACCGGCCGGTTTTTTCCAAAATAATGGAAGCGGTTTTGGCTGTCAAGAACCGTTTTTCACATGGGAGTGATAAATTTCCGACTGTTCATCCAGAATTTCCCGGATAATGCCTATATCTGTCATGGGGTTCATAATCACAGAGCGCAGCACCACAGTATCATCCCGATCTGTCCGTTTCAGGGTGGTGCGGGATACAAAACTTTTTCCGGCTTCCCTCTGCAGCCTCTGAATCGCTATATTGATCCGGTTGATTTCCTGCGTGATATTCCTCCTCTCCTGCAAACTGCCGGAATGCCACTGCTTCCGCAGTTCAGCAGGGAAAAAACGGTAGGTGAGGATATTGAGACAGGGTTCTGTCACCAGTTCAAAATCAGCTCTGGAGCGGATTTCATCTGCAAATTCCCTTGCGGTTTCAATGCCATGCTCAATAAGAAGAGCATAACCGCCCGCTCCCATGATGTCCAGAGCACTGCCCAGTATCAGGGAAGTGGCCGCTCTGGAGCCTTCAATGGAGCGGATGCCCAGGTCTACCGAACCCGGACGGATTACATAGGCCGCGTGGTAGGCTATATGATCCGGTGCACATGGATTTTTGAAATAAATCATGCCGCATCCCATAGGCATATAAAACTGTTTGTGGCCGTCAATGGTCACGGAGTCAGCCTGCTCAATGCCCCTGAGCAGGTGTCTGTATTTTTCCGAAAGCAGGGTGGGACCGCCCCAGGCAGCATC
>CAZHPS010000597.1:0-3505 GCA_964534335.1 uncultured Desulfobacterales bacterium | reverse complement strand
CTCCACCACTCCCAACATTCGATTGCTTCATTACAATACGCATAATATCTTTCGGAGGATAAAGCTTTTCATTGTATTTAACAGCATAAGTGCCCCATCTTCGGCATTTTGCTTGATCCTTATCGAAACATTCAAATGCTCTGATTACATCGTCCGATGTAACAGTTTTCCCACGAAAATAGATCTGTTTCATAAAATTCTCCTTATCAGATGTAATGGATTTACCACGAAAAGCAATCTGTCGCATAACTGTTCTCCCTTCCTGCATTTTAAATCAATTTCAGTTCAGCAGGTCGCTGAAGCAATCGGCGGCCATATTATCAGCGTTCAATCATTGTACCCACCTGCCCGTTACAGATATGAACTGATGCTCAGACAGAGTTATCCTACAAAAATTCAGATTTTATATATACTGATCCAATTTTGGTTTTCTTTGGCATGATTTTTGCCTGACGGTCTGAAAATGAAAAATCATCCGTTTCTGACCTGAAAAACCCTCCGGCCTGCCTGAAAAGAGCATGTTCCGGCACATATGGAGTTTCTGTGCCGCAAAAAACCAAAATTGGATCAGTATATAAAATTTTTCTCAAAACAGATTTGCAATGGATTATAACGGATGGAAAAGGAAAATTGAGAATGGATTCGGCAATATCAAGTTCACTCAAACCATCCGATTCCATTTCCGATCTGGCTTTTTCACTGAAAAAATAGCGTCCTGAAAGAACAGCCCTTTTGATTCGTATCAGAACATCATTCATTTTTATGATTTTTGAATCCCGTTTATCCTGAAAAGCAGAATCAGGACAGTATCACAAAAAAATTTCCGTACTTCATATAACACTTTGAATATTTCTATATTTTGTTCCGATTTTTGGAAAAACCAAAATAAAATCAATATATACAGTATTGCCATTCTGAAAGTCAAGAAAAAATATTTATGAAATTTTTTTCAAAACAGATTTGCAGGAAAAAACTGACTGCGGGGCGATCATGTTTTGCAGAGCATTTTACGGAGTCTGCAAAAAAATCGGGATTACCTGCTTTCCCGGCAGTTCTCTTGACAGTCAGCGTGAAAATATGTATGTTTCACTGTATAAGGCAAAAAAAATGGCAGACAGACCATCACATAACGAACTTTCCGGAAAACTGAAAGCTGCCGGAGAAGCGGTAAAAAACAACAGAATCGCTGTTGTAAAAGGCATGGAAAAGGCTCTTGTCACCGATGCCCTTGATCTGGGATATGATATAAGAACAGAACTGCGCACAGTTCTTTCTGATTTGATAGCCCGGACAAAACCGGAAAATTATGCCGGAGGCAGACCGCCAAAAAAATCTTACAAGGGAGAGATAACCGGACAGGAACTCTTTGCCTTCAAAATCAGAATAAACCGTTTTGACCGCGATATTTATTACAAATTCACAATCTGGAACAATGACCTGTGGTTGACCTCTCTGCATGAAGACCGGTAAAGGAGGATAATATGAGCACATTTAAAAATGACTGCCCCAACGGACACGGCACTATGCATCTGGTAAAAAAGACTGACACCATAAAATACAGAGGCATGGAAATCCCCTATGCGGAAGAATGCTGGCAGTGTCCGGTATGCGGACTTGAGGCAAATACAGTGGAGCAGGCCGCAGCCATACAGGAGGCAGTTCTGGTTTATCAAAACCGCATGGCAAATCCAGTCAGCCGGATTCTCCCGGAAAGAAATGCCACCGCAGGATTTCAGGCGGTTCCTGTCACGCCCTGATTTCTGAATTTTCAAATCAGCTATGAAATTTGCTTATGAAGGCGTAAATGAAAATGCGAAAGAGTATTTGGAAATGAGAGAAAAACTTTCTGAAAAACAGTTGAAAGAGGCGCAGAAAGCAGCAGAGGAACTGCGAAAAAGATGGAATCAGCAAAATCGGAATGAGGAATTTATGTTACGCAGTCCTTCCAAAAATCAGCTTGTATAACATATGAAAATTATAGCAGATACAAATACATTTTTGGCCGTTGTCCTAAATGAGCCTGAAAAATCGGAAATCATCAGGCTGACAATGGGACATGATCTGACAGCACCGGTAATATTACCTTTTGAAATAGGTAATGCCTTATCTGCAATGCTGAAAAGGCGGAGAATCAATTCCGATGAAATTCTCAGTGCATGGGATGCTGTTCAGACAATTCCGGTTGAACTGAAAAATATTGATGTAAGAAAGGCTTTGGAAATAGCTGCCCAATTCAATATTTATGCTTATGATGCGTATTTTCTGGAATGTGCCGCAGCCTTACAACTCCCTCTGCTTTCTCTTGACAAACGTATCTGTGCAGCAGCACAAAAACTGAAAATTCGAACTTTGGATATAATTATATGAAATCATATACATATTCAGAAGCCCGTCAGAAACTTTCCGAAATCCTTGATCTTGCACGTTCTGAGGAAGTCATTATCAAACGGAGAAGAGGAGAATCATTTATCATAAAGTACAAATATTTACCAAAATCCCCGTTTGATGTTGCCGGTATCAGAACAAAGGCAACTACAGGGGATATTCTTGATGCAGTGAGAGAATCCCGATCAGGAGAATCCGAACATTCTCTGTGAACCGGTCATCATCACCCGCAAAAGCTGTGAACCTGTGGTCATGATTTCTTTGGAGGATTACGGATCAATAAGCGAAACTGCATACCTGCTCAGATCTCCGAAAAATGCAAAGCGGCTGATGAGTGCCATAGCAGAACCGGAAAGCGGCGGGGGAACTGAGCGGGAACATCGGCCTGCCTTATTTGTCATACCCATTTACAGACAGGTTTTTTCCGGGAAAGGGCGCATTCACGAAGGAACACATTGATCAGATTTTGATAGGGAATGCCGCATTCCTCAGCAAGTCCCTTAAAATAATCAATGGTTTCCTCTTCAATGCGGATGGTGATCTGCTTTTTCAGCATACTGGCGTAAGGATTTTTTTTGGATTTTGAAAAATCATATTCCTGTCTCATGGTAAAAGATCTCCATACTGTTTCTGTTCTTTTTTCGTGGCTTTCCGTGCTGAAATGATCCGGATGACGGAATCCTGCGATCTGTAACAGTGGCAAACCGTAAGCACACGCGGTTTTGCACTTATACCGATACGTAAAACATTTTGGTAATTCTTCCGGGCGGATTTTAACCGCAGAGTCACGCAGAGTTTCCGCAGAGTCACACAGAGTTTTTCTGTGCGGAATTCAGATCTGAATCTGAACCTCTGCAAATGTTTCAAGTACTGGTATATGCCTATGAGAATAAACCTGTCTTCGTCTTCCGAATGATCAGGATCATGGATGATTCTGCCGTTTTCGTCACAGAAAACGGTTTGGGCTTCCTCAAAAGAAACGCCATGCTTTTTAAGATTGGCCGCTGCCTTTTCAGTATCTAATTGAATTTAGGCCGTTTCATAATTGCAGTATAATTATAATATAACTAAAGTTTCTTTACATTAATCATATCTTGTTAAATGTCAGATTGTTATATTG
>CAZHPS010000596.1:1864-3524 GCA_964534335.1 uncultured Desulfobacterales bacterium | reverse complement strand
CGGACAGCCTCATCCTGCAAATCCTTTAATCATGTGAATCCCGGTTCAGACAATTATCAATCCCGGTTCAGACAATGTGTCGGATTACGCTTGCGCTAATCCGACCTACGAATCTGGTGTTCAAAAAACCCTTAGGGTTTTCAAAAACCTAAGGGTTTTATGCTGTAAATCCCGGTTAATCCTTTAATCATGTGAATCCCGGTTCAGACAATCCAGACAAATCACAGTTCAGACATTACCCCCGCACCATTTCCACCATTTGGTCAACCGTTTCCTGCAATTGCCCCATATCCACCTGCCGGTGCTGCAAAAAATGGTGCAATGCCTCAAATTCGGGTAAGGAGAGCAGCGCGGCAATGCGGGGCAGGTCATAGCGGGAGCCGGATTGGGCGGCGCGGTTCATTCTGATTTTGAGGTTGTTCAAACAAGTCGCAAGACGATCAAGTCTTGTTGTAATAAGTAGATAAAGAATATCAGCAAGTACGTGTCTCGCTTCATCTTCAATCTTGCCTGCTTTATTCAGATAATTTGACAGATTTCCATGCGAAATCGCCCGATCCGCAGGATCAGGCAGTTGATTGCATATTGCCAATGCCTGCTTTGCAAGGGCTATGGCCTGTCCCATGTCCCCGCGTTCATCCCAGATGCTGGCAAGTGAGCCAAGTACTTTTACTTGCATCCCCAGATCATTAACTTCCCGGAACACCGCAAGACATTCTCCCAAAACCGACTGCGCCTCATCCAGCCTGCCCAGATTCCTCAATGGCCCATACTGATTGAACCTTGTGCGAAACAGTTCCTGTCTGCCTGCGCCGTTTTCCTGTTGGGTCTGCTCTGTCTCTTTCAGCAGGGACAGGCAGGCTTCCCAGTTTTCAATCTGCAGATTGGCATCTTCGGCAATATCCAGCCCGGAAATCAGCGCACGCGACAGAAACACGGGTTCAGGAGCTTCCGGCACTGCTTCCCCTTTTCTGCTGCGATGATACCAGTCCCGGATTTCCTTCAAAAGGCTTTCAATTTCCGGCAGAACTTCCCGGACTTTGCCCTGATAAACATCAATGCGCAGGGCTTCGAGTTCTCTGCCGTATATTTTGATTTTCGGTCCGCCTGTTTTTTTATAGGCTTCCGCACTCCGCAAATGGATTTCCTTTGATTTGTCCAACTGCCCGACATCACCAAGCGCATTTGCCCAGTTTCCGCAGATTACGCCCATATCTGACCAGTTTTCTGCGGCTTCTGCTTCAGCACATGCCTGTTCATAAAAAGGCAGGGACTGATCCGGATGGCCTGAAGCCTCTAACGCCCCCGCCAAATTTGTCCGCAAAGACCAGCGATCCTTGCCTGCGGGAACCTGATCCGCGATGGCCTGCAATTCGGCAATCACTCCGCCAAGCAGCGCGGGATCATTTGTGCCGGTGACAAGTGCGCTTGCCAAAACCCCCAGTTTGTCAAAGGCTTTTGCCCGTACAAAATACACCAAAGCACGGCGGCCGGCTTCATTGGCCTGTTCTTTTGCAGATTGTTCAAGCTGATCAAATATTGCCTTGTACCGTTCCCCATAGGCCACCCATATCAGCTCTGGGGTTTTTCCCCCGCGTTCGGTTTCGTGGCTGTCCATCCATGCAGTCATGCGTTCCCGCACCAGTTCATGGAAGGAATA
>CAZHPS010000596.1:0-1764 GCA_964534335.1 uncultured Desulfobacterales bacterium | reverse complement strand
TGAAAGATTGGTTTCAAAATTATCCAGCACGATAAGAATGGCCTCTTTGCGCAGAGCATCAAAAAGGTTATACCGCATCTGATCATAACGCTCTTTGGCAGACATTCGCTGATTCGGTGCAAGATAAACGCTTAACCCCGGTTTTTTTTCACATTTTTTCTGATACAGACTGCTGTACTGCAGCAGTTTTCCGTCAATCTGAAGAAAAACTTCCTCTGTCATCAGCATGGAAGGTTTTGCCTGAAACGCCAGAACACATCTGAACCTGCTGTGCCACAGATGAACGGCTTCTGCGGCCATAACGGTTTTGCCCATGCCTGCAAGCCCCTGAATCAATGCAACAGCAGGCGCGCCGTCCGGCAGCCATCGGGTATTGAGCTGCGTGAGTTCCTCACTTCTTCCCACAAAATTTTCAGGCGTATCCAGTTCATGACTGCCGCCGGGTAAAAGCGGCTGGGGCTGGGGGAAAAAGCTGTCTGTCTGATCGCTTTCCTCTTCCGCAGGTTCCAGAATTCTGCCTTCCCTGCCAAACATCAGCGGGGTCGCGTGATTGACCGCGCCGAGCCGTGCAGCCAGTTTTCTGTCTGTAAACAGATCACTGCGGGCAAGGGCCAGCGCGCCTTCGGTGGAATGTTTTCCGGGGTCTGCGAGCAGCCGTTTGAAAAACTGCCGGGCAAGGTCACGGGCATAATCGTCTCCCACTTCATAGCGCATGGCAATCACCTGCGGAACCCCGGTTTTGAGCAGTTCCAGCGCGGTTCCGGTATAACCGGCCGGGTTGGTGAGAATCTCCGGCAGAACAGGGGACTGCGCTTCTTTGCCGCCATCCTCTCGTTCCCACGCTCCCGCGTGGGAACGTCTGCCTGTAACCGCAGCATGAAAGGAATTCCAGTCATGAATATCCACAAAGGTTCCGGAAAGACAAGCGGAAAGAAACACAATCTGGGGAATGAATCCGCCGGATTCCTGAAACAGGGTGACAAGTTCCTTACCGGAAATATAATTTTTCTCCCCGTTTTCCCCCTGAATTTCCAGAAGATTGTGATGCCCGTGTCCGCTCCAGTGAACAATGTGATAACCGTTTGCCGCGCTGATCCGTTCCCGCAGAACAGACAGGGTTACGCCGTGACAGAGAACATCGGCCTGCACCCGTTTTTTGGGAAAAATATCGTTGTAAAACAGGTTCAGCAACTGCTCGCGCTCCAGCCGCATTGCCAAAGGCCGGGAACCCGGCGCTTCGGCAAAGACCATCAGCACACGCAGATGATCGCCTTTGGCAAAATCCTTTTTTGCGGAATCCAGAACAGCAGGATCGGATTTGGCCTCAGCCGTCATCACGCGCACCACAAGGTTTTTCTCCATCAGCGCGGGTTCATCGGGACTGAGCCGGGCGATTTCCCAGGGAATGCGGGCAAATGCGGCAGCCAGCAGATTTTCCGAGGTCAAAGGCAGTGTGACAACCAAAGTCCGGCGCACATTGCTTTCAGTCAGTTTCCTGAAAATGGCCTCTCCGAGAACCTGTTTTCCCACAAACAGGCCCAGACGGCTGACAATCTGCTCTTCGGTTTCCGGCTTTGCTGCATTTTCCCACAGCAGACTGCCTTCATAGCGATCCACATGGCGCCGGGTGTCAAACACTCCTTCCCAGTACGAAGCAGGATGATCCGACATGCGGATTTCCTGATGCGCCATAAACTGCCCGTGTTCATTCTCCAGCCGCAGCTTCACAAAATTCTCCTGCGGTGTTTCAACAATCAGATTGTA
>CAZHPS010000595.1:0-3529 GCA_964534335.1 uncultured Desulfobacterales bacterium | reverse complement strand
CCGATGATGGAATTCATGGGAATCTGTTCAAATCCGAATTTTTCATAAGTGATGCGGGGAACTTCCTCTCTCACGTATTTTCCCAGTTCATCAATGCCGGTGCTTCCGTTTCTGTCACCCCGGCAAAAATCAGCATGGCCTTTGAGTCCCTCCAGCAGCGCATGGGTGAAAATGCCGTGTCCCTCATAACCTTCATATGCCTGTGCAGTGTCGGATGTCGCGGCCAGAGTGGCCCGTCCTGTGGCACGCATGAGCCGGTCAATCGCGGTTTTTTCTTCCATGCCCTTTGCAGCCAGCGTAACAGAGCCGGAATAGCAGGTGTCCAGAATGATCAGGCTTTTGAGAGCCGGAATCATAGACAGAAGCTGCTGTATTTTTTCCTGATTCATGGCCTGCCTGCGTATGCTTTCCTCATTTTCATAGGCAAATTCCCAGGGAATGAAATGATAATTGGCCTCCAGGGTTTTGCCGTGACCGGAAAGATACAGCACAAACACATCACTGACACGGATGCGGGAGGCAATCTCTTTGAATGCCGCAGTAATGCCGTCTGTGGAGGCTTCTTTGTCTGTCAGCACGTTCACCTTTACATTCCGGAACAGGGAACTGCCCCGGTTTTCCAGTTCCTGACGCATGGAAAGGGCATCATCAGCCGCGTATTTCAAAGCAAGGCTGCGATCCCGGTATTGGGAAATGCCCACGCACAGGGCATACAAATCCGGTTTTTCAGACATGGGATCGTTTATTTCAACAGGAAATTCCACAGGGTCAGATTCAATTTTGCCCTGTTTGTTATAACCCGTAACCGTGATGAGGTTTTTGCCGTGTCTCAGGGTAAGATTTTTTTGAATCACGCCCGAACTCCGGGACCCGATGAAATCCACCGGTCTGGAACCTTCGGGATCACCCACAGCCACGCCATTGACCCGGTACACCACATTGCCGATACCGCCGCCCCGGTCTGTGAGTTTCAGTTTCAGGGTAATATTGCGGCCTTTTACCTGTTTTGCAGGCATGTCAAGAATTTCCAGCATGGGCGGCAGCCCGGACTGGAGGATTTCCTCAATATTGCCGATGCGGGCCGCTGCGTCCTGAATCTCTTTTTCAAAACCGCCCTGAATGCGCTTTGCCACCAGATCAGGCCGATAATACAGGTCATACAACTGATCCACTCTGATGTATTCTGCCGCGTTTTCCTTGCCCCGGTTGATGTGATAGCCAATGAATTTTCTCCCTCCCGGAGACGCTGTGAAAAATCCTTCCGGCATCCACACCACCCATTCATTTTCATTGGAAACAAACAGACTGAAAGAGGGTTTTATCTTCCGCTTTCCTTCCCGCAGTTTTTTCAAATCCCATACATGAATCACCATATCAGACCCGCCGGAAACCAGCCGGTCTCCGTCTAAAGCAATGGCACATACTTCACCGGTGTGACCGATAAAATCAGCAATCTCATCACCGTTTGTATTATAGGCTTTCAAAAATCCGTTCATTCCGCCGGAGAGAATAAGGCCGCTCGGTGTGAAACCGTAACAGTTGTGGCGATAACCGTTGGTGGTATCCCGCTCAATGCGCCTGACGGTTTCCCCGTTTTTTTCCACCAGCAGAATGCCTTCCTTATATCCATACGGCCCGCCTTGGGTGTGGGAAAGGCTGTAGTCCTGAAATTGTGTGGAAATTATGCTGAATGCAGAGAAATCCTGTGGCTGAAAAGGAGTGAAAGCAGTGAGGCGAAAGCCTTTTTCCAAAGTTCCTGTGTTATACTCAAATTGTTTCAAAGCTATATTCCCAAACGCAACCTCATCGCCCTTTATCCCCACTGCCCAAACCCTTTTTCCGCTTCCGGTTATATGGCCTTTGCTTTCTCCGGTGCGCGGGTTCCAGAACCATATATCAAAATTGTCTCCCCCGCCGGTAATGGCTGTGCTGTTATCTGCAAAGGTCACTGCTTTGGTCAGGTTGTCATTTTTCTGGAAGGACTGTATTTTTTTGAAATTCTGCTGGGTGTCGTAGATATTGCAATTCAAAGGATTATCACCCGTACCCGCCAGAAGCAGTTTTCCATCCGGTGAAAAGGCCAGACCTGTAGAAATGGTTTCGGATTCGATGGTTTTGACAGGTTTGAGATTTAAATCAAAGATGTTGATTTCTCTGTCATTCGGCCCTGAACTGGCAATGTATTTGTCACTGACGGCCAGAGAAGAGGCCCTGTCATTCCGTAAAAAAGAAGTCAGTTTCTCTTTCTGCTTCAGGGAATACAGCACCACCTGATTGTCATATGCCGCAGACACCACCCGATAATCCCCCTGATGCGGAAAAATGCTGACAGCGTAAACATCATCGCTGTGTTCGCTAAAGGTGTGAACCGGTGAAATTTCCGTCTGAATCCCCTCTTGAGAGGGGGCAGGGGGTGTGTCTTTAAAAATCCCCTCTTGAGAGGGGGTAGGGGGTGTGTTACTTCGACCTTGCTCAGTATAAAACACACCCCTTTGTCCCCTCTCAAGAGGGGAGTTTTTTACTGCGTCCGTCATATCCCACACCTTCACCGTCTTATCTGCCGAACCGGAAACCAGATATTTCCCATCCGGGCTGAAGGACAGGTCATGCACCACATCCTCGTGGGATTTCAGAATGCGGCGCAGTTCGCCGCTGGGGAAGTGGTAGATGCGGATTGCTGAAGCATCCTGTCTGTTTTCTTTGGAATCCAAAAATCCCCCCACAGCCAAATACTGATCATCCGGAGAAAGGGCAATGGCAAAAATCTGACCGAAAGGCCCTTCCCCAATTTCCCCCAGAATCTTGCGCACTTCTTTCTTTGTCTGCATATCCCACACCCGGATGGTTTTGTCAGTACTGCATGAAATCAGATATTTTTTGTCCGATGTGACAATCAAATCCTCAATAATACTCGTATGCCCGCCTGTGTCCAGTTGCAGTATGGGTTGCAGTTTTGTGTTTTGGGGCGGGGCAATGGGTTCAGCCGGAATTTCGCTCTCTGTCGTTTTTACACCTGTGGCCTGGCAGCCAAAAAGGATAAGGGAAAAGGACAACAGGATGAGAATCTGAAAAAAATGTTTGTTCATGATGGGTTTCCTTTTGTTGCGGTTTGGCGGTGTGTGTAAACCTCCGCTGATTTCGGCTACGCTCAATCAGCAGTACGGTGGGCAAAAGATAACCATTTTTCTATAATAATATCACCCTTTCAGGGTTATGAAAATCCCGAAAGGGATGATATTATTATAGAAATAACATGCAAAAAAACGGGAAAAATCCCGAAAGGGATGATATTATTATAGAAATAACATGCAAAAAAACAGGAAAAATCCCGGAAGGGATGACATTATAATTTCACCCCTTCGGGGTTTGGGTTGTTTCGATAACCGTTTTTCTATAATAATATCACCCTTTCAGGGTTATGAAAATCCCGAAAGGGATGATATTATTATAGAAATAACATGCAAAAAAACGGGAAAAATCCCGAAAGGGATGATATTATTATAGAAATAACATGCAAAAAAACAGGAAA
>CAZHPS010000594.1:0-3534 GCA_964534335.1 uncultured Desulfobacterales bacterium | reverse complement strand
CGGAATTCAGATATGAATCTGAACCTCTGCAAATGTTTCAAGTAATGGTATACCTGTAAATATCTTTCCGATGTCCCGCGTCAAACATGAAAATAATCAGAATATCATTGTCAACTTTGTACAGAAAACGATAATTGCCTATTCTCAGACGATAAACACTGTCATGCCCTTTCAGCTTTCTGATGTCTGAATCGCTGTAATACGGATCTTCGCAAAGTTTTGCAAATGCCTGCGTTATTCTGATTTTCTCTTTGGGCCTGAGCGAATTGATAAATTTGAATGTTTTATTTGATAATTCAAGTTTATACATCAATGCTTCCGCCCTTCAGCCATTTCTCTTTTACATCATCAAAAGAAATTGTCCCGCCTTCTTTAAATTCAGCTTCCGAAATTCGCAGTTCTTCCAATTCCTGTTCTGTCAGGCAGTCAGCATCATAATCCGTGATTATCCTGATTTTATGAATTTTTCTGAGATGCTCAAGAAGCATGTCAAACTCTTTTTTCAGCAGAACAACACTGTTTTCTCTTTCTTTTGCATGAATGGTAAGCATATGGATTCACCTTTTTATTCAATTTTTTGTACTAACAGTGTAATACCGATTCTCCATTGAAATTATATTTAATTCGTTCCCACGCTTTGCGTGGGAATGCCTTCCGGACGCTTTGCGTCCCGTGACCGGAAAACAGCACACAAGGGACGTGAAACGTCCCGTCTGCATTCCCACGCAAAGCGTGGGAACGAGTCAGAGTTAAAGATTTGTATAAATTCAATAGAGAATTGGTATAAGCAACAGTCTGAAAACCGGCAGACTCAAATTTCAGCGATAAACCTCAACTCTACAGACATTTTTTTGCTGATACATCATGCAAAGCCATTTGGAAATTCCGTGAGTGCAAGAGCACTCCGCATATTTTCTATCCATTTTATAAGATTTTGTCAATATTATTTTTTCTTTGTCTGTTTTCCCAAATTGTGCACCTGTTTTGGAACAGAAAAAGGGCGGAAAAGAAATCCCAGGCTCGGAGTTTTTCACAGCAGTTGAGCCACTGCTGTTTTTTATTCCGGATTCACGTTAAAAAACAGTTATACTGATTCGCCATTGACCTGATACTATCCGGGGCTGATCCGGAGGAGTGCAAAAATTAAGCGGAGCGGTTTTTTGCACAGGGGGAAAAACTGACGGTATTGTATTAAATCAATGGAGAATCGGTATAATGCGTAAAATTTTTATTGATTTATTTTCACAATGTTGTATATTATCTTATGTTATGTTCAGCTTCTTTCAGAGGGATATGCAATGGGATTTCATGCTCCCGGAAATCATATTGCCCAAAAGCCTCTGATTTGGCAGGCTGAATTTTTGTATCAGACTCTCATTTGAAAAAAATTTTATCCGCTGCTTCAAAAGGAGGTTTACCATGAAATTTCAGAAAATCAGTCCGTGGATTATTGCACTCTGTCTGATTGTGACAGGCTGTGCTTCCAGCCGTTCCGGCAGTGTGTATTCGCGGGAACAGGCACAGCAGTCTCTTTCTGTTTATTACGGAACAATTCTGGAAGTCAGACCTGTTTTCATTGAGGGAACCAAAAGCCCGGCCGGCACGATTATGGGCGGAGTGACCGGTGCTGCCATAGGCAATACCATTGGCGGGGGCACGGGAAGGGCGGTTGCCACTGTGATCGGCGGTGTTGTGGGTGCGCTGGCTGGCAGCGCGATTGAAGAAGAGGTTACAGGCAGAAACGGGGTGGAGATCACCGTGGAACTGGATAACGGCCAGATTATGGCCGTAGTTCAGGAGGTTGATGACCAGTATGCTGTCGGAGACAGGATCAGAATTCTCAAAAGTGCGGATGGCACAACCCGTGTGCGGCAGTGAGATCATAGCGTATGGCACCGGGGCATACGGAAAAGCTGCCCCGGCTGCCTTACAGGAGCAGACTGTCCTTCACCTTTTCATCCTCCCACTCAAAAACCTCGTCAATATCCAGCAGAATTTTAATGCCCTTGTCCATCTTGGCAATAGCCAGAATCAGCCGGGTGTCAATATTGACACCGAAATAGGGAGTGTCCTCAATTTCCGATGCCTTAATATTCAGCACTTCCAGAACAGTGTCCACTGCTATGCCCAGATGAACAGGTTTTCCGTTGTTATCCAAATCCAGAACAATGATGCATGTGCGATCCGTGTAGGAAATTTCCGGCATTCCGAACTTGAGCCGCAGGTCAATGACCGGAATGATCGTGTCTCTCAGATTGATGACCCCTTTGATAAAAGGCACGGAACAGGGAATGGTACGGATGGGCAGCATGCCGATAATTTCCTTGATTTTGAGAATGTCAATTCCGTATTCCTGTTCTCCGAGCCGGAAGGTGAGATATTTGCCTTCTTTGTTGAGCATGGCCTTGGTGTTGACAGTATCTTCCTCATCAGCACCGCGGTAGAGGATTTCATGTACAACTGCTTCGCCTGCATGGAGATTGGAAGGCTGATGGCTGGTAATCCGGTCTTTGTATGCAGCCCTGGCAAATCGGATGTCAATGAATTTTTCCAAATCAATGATTGCACCGACTCCCATTTTTTCAGACATATACCGCTGCATAATATCAAAATCCTCGATCAGGGGAAAAAGATCGCCGGCTTTGATACCCTGGGTTTCGGTCAGCACGTTTTTGAGCAGCGGAACCTTGAGCCCAAGTCTTTTGTCCGGATCCAGAAAATTGACAGCCACCTCGGCTGCCAGTTCCGGTTTCTGCTCGATAAATGTCCCGGCCCTGACCAGCATTTCCGTCAGTTCATACACGGCATCGGTATGGGGTCCGATGAACTCGTCACGCATGGCAACAATGCAGCAGGGATGCTGGGACCACAGTTCGCCGGAAAGAAACTGCAGTTCCGCGATTCCGGACGCGATGGCCTTTGTGCCGATGGGTTCTGCCACCATGAATCCGCAGGCCTCTTCATTGCTGCGCAGAAATTCAGGCATCTTTACAGGCGCGACCACCTCGAAATTGACATCCATCCCCCTGTCCCCGTTCATTCCGGCCTTCAGGCCGGCCCTGTCAAAGAACATATGGGAAAGCATGTGGTGAACCGAAAGTTTGTGCGGAATCAGAAAGGATTTTCCCCTGAAAAAATTCTGGTAAGGCTCTTTGTAATCCCCTTTTCTGTTGCGCACAAAAATACTTCCGTTTTTGTGGGCCAGGAGGATCATCTTAATGGGGACATTAAAACTGTAGAGATCCATGGCAATGGGAGCCAGCACACAGGCCGCATCCAGTCTTCCTCTTTCCAGCGCATCAGCCACAGGATTCCAGCCCGGCAGACACTGGGTTTCCAGATCAAAATACTGGGGCGTCATCTCACCCTTTTCAATGAGATGTTTGAGTACCCCCAGAACCAGATGGTCTGTGATCTGGATATGCCCAATCCGCAGTTTGACCTTTCCGGAGACACTTCGGCGGGGTTTCCTTTCCTCCTCGCTGAGTTTTTCCGGAGCCTTTTTGACGCCGAAAGCCTCGTCAATTTTATTTT
>CAZHPS010000593.1:0-3542 GCA_964534335.1 uncultured Desulfobacterales bacterium | reverse complement strand
TATTATTTATACATTTAATTTCAGAAAGTTATATTGTTAATAGAGAAACTTTAGTCACATATGATTCAACTTTGGGATTTGACATAGGCGAAGTCAGACTGACTTCCCGCACAGTCAATTTCAGCAAAGACATGGCAATTGACACGGCTGATCCGAAAAATGCAAAGGTTACAGTGCTGCTGTACAGCATGGGCAAAACCATAGCCCCCGGCACAGGAGATATACTGGAATTTGTATATACAACCTCTGCCAATGCTGCCGGAAACACAGCTTTGACATTTACAGAAAATCTTCTCAGTGATTCCGCAGCGAATCCGCTTCAGGTGACACCTCAGAACGGAAGTGTTACGATTGCGGATGCAATACCGGGAAACGTGAACGGCGACAGCAAAGTTGATCTCGCGGACGCGATTGCTGCTTTGAAGATAGCCGGGGGAATGTGTTCAAATCTGCGGATGTGAACGGTGATAACAAAATCGGCATTGAGGATGTGATTTACATCCTGCAGAAAGCCGCGAAACTGAAATAATCACCTGCCGGAATTTTGCCCCGCTGTTTAAAAAAATATCTGTCCAAAAAAACTCTGAGGGTTTCCAAAACCCTCAGAGTTTCAGAATATCCCCCGGAACAGGTTTTTTCCTTCCAAAACATATTTTCCTGTGATAATATCATTTTCTTCAGTTTTTCAACTGATTGGATTTCCTTCCATTTTTTGTGCATAACCTGCATGAATCTTAATTGCTGACAAAGGATACAAACCATGAGAAGATTTCATTCCTACGGGCCTGTGGACTGCAGGCATCATTTTTGTGTTGAACGCAGGGAACTGATTCAGCGGTGTTTTGAACAGATGATCGGCATTCCCGAAGAGGGCGGCCATTTTTTCACCATCTGGTCTCCCCGGCAGTGCGGCAAAACCTGGCTCATGCGGCAGGTGAAGAAAGAAATTGAAAAGCAGTATCCGGATCAGTTTATCATCGGCATGATGTCGGTGCAGGGCGTTATTATGGAAAAAGATGATCCTGACGCGGTTCTGTTCAGGCAACTGCCCAGAATTGTGAGAGATGCTTTCAGAACAGAACCGGCAGCCCCAAAATCCTGGGATGACTGGATTGACTGGTTTTCAACTGAAAAGGGACTGTTTGACAAACCACTGATTCTGTTTATAGATGAATTTGACAGCCTGCCTTCAAAAATAACAGACCGTCTGGTGACACTGTTCCGGGATATGTATCTGAAACGGGAAAGTTTTAACATTCACGGTCTGGCCTTAATCGGTGTCCGCGCTGTTCTGGGCGTGGAAAGTCTGCGGGGTTCCCCCTTCAACATTCAGCGTTCCCTGCATGTGCCGAATTTCACAAAAGAGGAGGTGGAAGACCTGTTTGGGCAGTATCAGACAGAGAGCGGCCAGAAAATTGATCCGGATGCTGCTGAAAGCGTGTATGATTCCACACGGGGACAGCCCGGTCTTGTGTGCTGGTTCGGGGAACTTCTTACGGAGAAATACAATCCCGGAGCGGAAAAAGTCATTGATGTATTCACATGGAAGAATGTGTATGAGGCCGCCCTTAACACAGAGTGGAACAACACTGTCCTGAATCTGGTGAAAAAGGTGAAATCCGGTTATCAGGAACATGCTCTTTCCCTTTTTGCCCGTTCCGACATTCCTTTTTCAGTGGATGCGGACTGGTGCGCATATCTGTACTTAAACGGCGTGATTTCCATGCAGACGCATACGGATGAAAGAGGAAAAATAACAACGGTATGCCGCTTTTCATGCCCGTTCATACAGCAGAGGCTGTACAACTCTCTCACGTATGATCTCATCGGGGATCGCCTGCCGGTTCTTGCACTGGATCCTCTGGATACACTTTCCGATGTGTTTGATGTTCCTGAAATCAATGTTCCTGCCCTGCTGGAGCGTTACAAAAGTTATCTGAAACGCCTCAAAGCCAAAGGTATCAATCCCTGGAAGGATCAGCCGAGACGGGCGGATCTGCATTACACCGAATATGCGGGGCATTTTCATCTGTATTTCTGGCTGCAGAATGCTGTGGGCAGGCAGTGCGGCATCAGTCCGGAATTTCCCACAGGCAACGGCAGAGTCGATCTGCACCTGCTTTGCGGAAACAGGCAGGCCATTGTTGAAGTCAAAAGCTTCAGAGATCAGGCGGAACTGAAACATTCACGGGAACAGGCCGCAGCATACGCGCGAAAACTGAATCTTCAGGCAGTCACCCTGGCCGTGTTTGCACCTGTGGATGATGAAACTGTTCTGAACCAGCTTTCAGGGGAATCTGTCATTGACGGTGTCACTGTTACGGTGACGGCCATCGGGTGGGTGTGACAAGCGGAAATTCAAATTTATAATGCACAGAAAAAACAGACCAAAAAGGCCATCCATGCTAAGACTTGACATCCCTTTTGTACCGGACGATGATTATGTCTGTTTTATCAATGAAAACCGCACCCATATTCATTCCCTGCATTTCAGCCTTTTCTGTGCGGATATTCCGGATGCGCGCCATAAATTCAGGTATATGGACACGGAAATTCTGGGAGAATGGCTGGAAAAAATCAGAGGCCCGAAAAAATACGCGCTGCTCAATTCCCGTTTTTTTCATCCTGCACAGTACCGGAATGCAGATTTTCTGCGGCAGACCGGGGAAACTCTGGATATTCTGATCCACAAACAAGTGCTGGACGGAATTGTGTTCTGTGATTTTTATTATCTCCAGGCACTTTCCGATGCGGTTCCTGACACAGTTTCCCGGATCGAGGCTGTGCCGGGCGTGAACTGCATGTACGATTCTTTTGAAAAACTGTCCGCGATGCTGGAAATCATCAGAACCACTGCTTTCCGTATGCCCGGAAAAATCATTGCGGATCGATCTCTCAACCGGAATCCGGACAGGCTGGCGCAGATGATCTCCCAATGCCGGGACGCATATCCGAAAATAAAGATTGGACTGCTTGCCAATGAGGGCTGCCTATACCAATGCCCTTTCAAACCAGCGCATGACGCGCATATTGCCCTGCTCAGCACCCATCTGCCTGTGGATACCTTTGAAATGAACCTCACTTACGGATGTATGCGTTATTTCCGGAAAAATCCCTGGCGTGTGCTCACTTCCCCTTTTATCCGTCCCGAAGATGCGGAAAACTATGGTGCGCATATTCTTAAAATCTGCGGCAGAACACTTGGTCCGCGTTTTCTGATGAAAACAGTCTCTGCCTATATCCAAAAACAGTTTGCAGGCAATCTGCCGGAACTGCTCGACACCACCGGATGGATGGCAGAAGAATATTTCATTCCCAACAATGAACTGCCGGATGATTTTTTCACCAAAGTCACAGGATGCACAAAAAAATGCGAATCCTGCGGATACTGCCGGAATCTGTTTGACAGACTTGCCATGAAAAGCGGATTCCGGCTCCGGGATCTGCGCGCAGATTCGCTGTCACAGCCCTTTTCAAAGACTGAAAGTGTAATGTAACATGCTCTTTGAGAAAACTCAACTGACCGGGATAAGACTCAGATT
>CAZHPS010000592.1:0-3543 GCA_964534335.1 uncultured Desulfobacterales bacterium | reverse complement strand
GTCCATACTTAACCTTTTTATATTTTGGCCGGTTTTTGATTCATCATCTTTTTTTTTGATATTGTCAAAGATTGCATCTGTCTCTCCGATTTTTTTAAAGGCTTTGATTTCAGTATATTGCGAAGACGGTATCCCATCCGGTTAAGAACTTTTGCCATATTGCTGCAGGATGGAACCTGTTCATCAGAAAATCCTTTTTCTTTCAAAGCAGTTACTGCTGCTTTGGCTGTCAGACGGGTATACGCGATGGTACTTCGGAACGTCGGATCCTGCTGCGAATGCTCATCAGCCATCCGGCGCAGCATTTCAGCAGCCTCAGGTTCTCTTTTTTCCCAAACAGTCCGGCCACTTCTGGCTGACTGCGCTCCAATGCAGATGATTCCTGTGCGTTTTTCACCCAGCCCGGTTTCAACCGCATTCCTGTTCCATCCGAACACTGTTTCCGCCATCCGGCTCTTTCCCTCACAATATTTCACTGTCATTTCAGCCATATATGAACGCCGTTCATATCCATGCATTTTTGAAACTGCAAAACAGATATCTTCAATATAATCGGCATTTAATAATACAGGTGCTTTCATTCTCGGCTCCCTTCCGTTTATTTTTTATTCAGCAGTTGACAGATGCCTGTACAATATAATATAAAAATATTTAAATCAAGTTCAAAATCAGTCGAACTCGTGTGTTATTTGGTATATTCATTTCAATAAATAGACTAAGTCTCTTAATCCAGTCACAGTATGATCGCTCCGTATGGATGGAGTAATAATGCAGCCGCATCACCTCCCGCACCTCATCCATGATTTTTTTTGCTTTTCTCACTTGACATAAACCACCTTTCATAGTATGTATGTATCTAAACTGGAAAATTGAATCAGTGCACTAGTTATGCTGTTAAATTTTAACCGTTTGATTTTTATATATTTTTTGCTTTGGTTTTTTGTGTCACAGAAACTGCCTGAACCGTCAGGATTTGGGAACCGGATTAGAGGAATCTGTTCCGGTTTCCGAAAAAACCAAAGTTGAAAGATTTTGTGCCAATGCCGCACTGTACAAAACCGGCTGTGCGGAATCAGGGATGTGAAAACCAACTGCGTAATTCCCACAGTCTGAAAAAGGGAAAGTTTTCAAGGCAGATTTGCCCTGATAAGTGGTATTTTTGGATATTATCAGGGCGGATTCGCCCTGATAAGTGGTGTTTTGGGATATTATCAGAGCGAAATGACCTGATAATCAATGGTTAGGAGGCAACCGGAAAAAAATTTGATGAGATGTGTCACGAAGTTCAAAAATCGCTGTATTATATAAGCAGATGATGAGACTTTAACTTTCTAAACAATGGAGGATTTAAATTATGAAAAAATTTTTGGTATCATTGTGTGTAATAATGGTGGCTTTTGTCATAGCTAAAGACACACACGCCACAAGGATTGACTTTGAAGGACTTCCGTTTAGTATCGTCGAACATGGTGGCGACCTTATTCCAAGTCCTGATTCAGTACTAACTGACAACTTTATTAATGATGGTTTGCTTTTTGGAAGAGCGGGAATTAGTAAAGGAGTTGCTGTTCTCAAATCAGATTCAGATTCACTTGCTCCGAGCTCCGGGTTTAATAGTATCGGTGGGCTTGATGAATTTGGAAATTTGCCCGGAACGAATTTAGGCGCAGCGATAGGTGACATCTTTTTTGAGTTTGTTTTGCCAAGTTCGCATACATCTGCATTTACAGACTTTGTGCAATTCACTGTTGGCGATACCGGCGGAGATCTCGACATGTTTAAGATTTATGCCTATGGGTTGAACGATCAACTGATTTATAATCAAAATTTTTCAAATATTTCAAGATTTTCAGTCTCTATCGACATGCAGGGGATCCAAAGGGTCGAGATAGACTTTTCCGGTGATTTTGGATATTCTTTAGATGATTTGAACTTTAATACCCCTTTTACAGAAGCAGGTACAACACCCGAACCGTCAACAATGCTTCTGTTAGGTGCGGGAATTATAGGACTTGCGGGTCTGAGGAAAAAGTCTCATAATCGGATTGTCTGATGAAATCGGGATTCGGTTCGGGATGGGTATCAGTGCTGCCCCCGTTCCGCATACGGAATCCTAACTATCTGTTGCAGCCGATTAGCACGGCTGAACATGGTGTTGTCAGGCATAAGGCATTGATATTTTTCCGCAAAAAAGGCTGAAAAAGAGGCCGGAATATGGTAAGCGGAACTCCGTGACCCGTTCCGCTGTCTGTCTGCCATGATGCTTTTTCAATTTTTTGAATGCGGAATGGAATCAGTGATTTATGCCTGACAACCCATCGTTTAAGCGGACAGACCTGTTTTGTGCCTGCCTGAAATTCATTTCATTTAACCCATCTGCTGGAAGCAGGGGATCTGTGTCTTCTTTGCCGGTCTGCCGCTTAACTTTTTCGTTATAGGTAAAAAAAAGGACGAACACTAAAATGAATTCTGTCAAACACACATGGAATGCTAAAGATTACGCAAAAAACTCATCGGCACAGGAATCATGGGCAAATGAGTTGTTAAGTAAACTGGCATTGCAAGGGAATGAGCACCTATTAGATATTGGTTGCGGTGATGGCAAAATTACATTTTCAATTGCCCAAAAGCTAATCAATGGCAGTGTTACGGGCATTGACCGTTCAAAAAACATGATCGAGTTGGCTAAAGATCAATTCAATCTCCCTAATCTGACGTTCTTCACAATGGATGCTACCGAAATTTCAATTACAGAAAAATTCGACGTTGCTTTTTCAAACGCAACACTACATTGGGTCAAAGACCATAAATCAGTCCTCTCAGGTCTCAAAAAGCATTTGAACAAGAATGCAAAAATTCTATTCCAAATGGGTGGCTATGGAAACGCTCAAGAGATTCTTGAAGTTGTAAACCAAGTAATAGAATCAGAAAAATGGAAACCATATTTTGACAATTTTTCGTTTCCCTATAGATTCTGCAAAATACAAGATTACGAAAAGTGGTTACCTGAAGCAGGATATGGCGCAACAAGAGTTGAGTTAATTTCCAAAGACATGGTTCATGAAAATATTGAAGGCTTAAAAGGTTGGCTAAGAACTACTTGGTTTCCATACACAGACCAACTGCCTGAAAATAAAAAAGAAGAATTTTTAAGCCTTGTTGTGAATGAGTACACAAAAGCTCACCCAGTAGACGCTGAAGGCAAAACTCACGTTAACATGGTCAGGTTGGAAGTAGCGGCGAACAACCTATAACAATCCGCTCAAGCCGACCCGAGTAGCCGTGGTTGGTCTCCGGCAAGTGCAGCGGCGGGCGGCTTAGCTTTCCGTTATTTTTTTAACGATGAAAGGAGAAAAGAAAAATGAAGAAACAAAATTTGTTTAGAGGGTGTTTGAATAATAGAATTTTGAAAAACCACAAAATTTGTAGATTATATATAAATGACTGATTTATAATTATATTATTGACAAAACTTACCTCCGTATTAACTTAGGCTATTTACTAAAAAGAATATACCAAATTAGACAGCTTCATACGGACTGA
>CAZHPS010000591.1:0-3554 GCA_964534335.1 uncultured Desulfobacterales bacterium | reverse complement strand
TCTCCACTTTGCCGGTGCTCTCATATGGCTGAGGTAAAATGTCAACAGAACCTAAATACTGTTTTTTTCGTGCTGTCCGTGTTTTTCGCGGTTTAAAAAAAAGAGGCATTCCACGAACTTTGAAAGCGGTTTGGTATGATGGACAGTTTGACACAGGTTTGATAATTTTTTTTGCATGTTCTCTGCATTCTTTGCACCGAACCTGCAAAAAAAATTTTCCATACGGCAGAGGTCTTTATTTTGTAACCGCAAAGGCCGCAAAGCAAGGCACAAAGTTCTGCAAAGACATGTTTCAGACTTTGCGATCTCTGCATCTTATCAGCGTTCTTTGCGGTTATTTTTTTCCAATACAGAATTTCCATCTGACATATCCGGCAGTATCAAAATAAACTGCTGTAAACAATAAAAAATTTGAACCATAATGATTTGCCTGACAGAAAAATTGTACAGGTTGTTTTTTTGCAAACCGGTTATACTGATTCGCCATTGACCTGATACAGTATGCACGCCCGCCCCGGACTGATCCGGAGGAGTGCAAAAATTGGGCAAAGCGTTTTTTTGCACACGCATAACCTCGGAAAAACTGATAATATTGTATCAAACTAATGGCGAATTGATATTGAGTAGGCAAACAAAAATTTTCGTGTATTCAAAAAATCTGATTTTTCCAAAAAATCAGATTTTTTATGAAAATTTTATGCCAGAAAATTTATGGAACATTACTTAGATCGAAAACTTTCCGGATGAGTTAGGAAATTGTATTTTTTTTTCAGACAAAAACTGCCTGATATCAATAATATAGTTCTTTTACCAACTTTTATCCTCTGCAAAACCGGATGGAGGAGTGCAAAAATTAAGCGGAGCGGTTTTTTGCACATGCACCTGCTGTTCACAAAGGACAAAAGTTAAGAAAAATACTATAAATAAAAATACAATTTTTGCAATTCCGGAACATCTCTGAAACCCTGAAAGAGAGGTGAGATATGCCCCGCAGCGTGTATGCTTTGAGAAGAGGAGGATACCGGGAAAGTGTGTCTTCTGTTCCAGTAAGAAAAAAGCGGATCGTATATCCGGACAGTGACGGGAAACCCATGGCCGACAATACAAAGCAGTTCAACTGGATAGTGAAAATCAAGGAGGGGCTGGAGTTGCTGTTTGCAGATCGGGCTGATGTGTTTGTGGCCGGAGATCTGCTGTGGTACCCGGTCGAGGGTGACAACAAAACCCGTATTGCGCCGGATGCAATGGTGGTTTTTGGCAGACCCAAAGGAGATCGGGGTTCCTACCGTCAGTGGGAGGAAGGTGGAATTGCACCCCATACCGTATTTGAGGTGCTGTCTCCGGGCAACACTAAAAAGGAGATGGAGGAAAAACTGGAAAAATACGGATGTTACAGGGTGGAGGAGTATTACGAATATGATCCGGACAGGATTGTGCTGAAAGGCTGGCTCCGTTCGGGAAACCGTCTTGAACCCATAGCAGATATGCAGGGATGGGTCAGCCCGGGTCTGGGAATCCGCTTTGAAATCACGGACAGCGATTTGCTTATTTTCCGGCCTGACGGACAGAGATTTCTGGGTTTTCTGGAAACCGAAAAAGGAAGGAAACAGGCTGAGGAACAGGCAAAAAAGGAGAGATTACAGGCGGAAAAGGAGAGATTGCGGGCAGATAAAGAGAGAAAACAGGCGGAAAAGGAGAGATTGCGGGCAGATAAAGAGAGAAAACAGGCGGAAAAGGAGAGATTGCGGGCGGATAAAGAGAGAAAACAGGCGGAAAAGGAGAAATTGCGGGCTAAAAAAGCAGAAAAAGAGAAAAAACTGGCGGAATCCATGGCTGAGGCTGAGCGTCAGCGTGCGGAAAGGCTGGCTGCCCGTCTTCGGGAACTGGGACTGTCTGCGGATGTGTGAAAAAGAGATGAGAAGGTTTCAGTATGCAGAGATGGTGTATGTAACAATCCGGGAACCGGACATAATCCTGACACCTGACACCTGACACCTGACAGTACTTTTTTTATAATATTAAAAAATATTGACAAATTGATGAAAAGCAGATAAAAGTTATACCGTCATGAACAGATTGCAGTTGAGAAAAGGTAATTATCCTGAAATATTACGAATAGGGGGGAATGGAGCGATGATGATGAAAAAAATGGTTGGGGCGGTTCTGGTTTTCGGGTGTATAGCGGTTCTTGGCGGATGTGCGAATATGTATCAGGTGGATCTGGAGAAACAGCGTCAGACAAATCTGAAAGAGGATCTGAATCTGCTGCAGATGAGAAAGGCCATGTCCTTTCCGGAGCCTCTGACTCTCAGCGATGTGATACGGGTTGGTCTGGAAAACAACCTGGATATGCGCATCAGCAAAATCATGGGCGAAATAGCCGATGACACATCCCTGGCGGAAAAGCTGAAAATGCTGCCCCGTCTGGATGTCAACGGAGATTATTCCCACAACAGCGAGTACAGCCAGAAATGGTATGAGGATCCTGCCACAGGTGCGAAAATCCTGGGCAACACCGTTTCCGAGGACAAAGACAAGAAGACTATGGATGTTTCCCTTTCCTGGAATATCCTGGATTTCGGTCTTTCCTACATCCGGGCACGGCAGGCTGCTGTGGGTGTGGAAATTCAGCGCATGGAGCGTCTGCGCCAGGCCCAGAAACTGGCTCTGGATATTTCCGCTGCCTTCTGGAAAACGGTGCTGGCTGAAGAGGAACTGGCCCATATCCGCAAAATAGAGGCAGAAGTCGGCATATATAAAGGAAAGGCCGATGAAATGGTGGGAGAGAAGAGACTGGATCCCATCACTGCCAAAAACATTGAAAAACAGATGGTGGAGCTGTCCATAGCCGCAAACAAACTGCAGGCTGACATTTCCGGAACCCGGATCGCTTTGTGCGAACTTATGGGCCTTCCGCCCACCAATCCCTTTACCCTGTCCCGCGCAGAATCCTTTCAGACCTATCTGAACAGTCTGCCCAAATCATCGGAAATTGTTCCGGACAGGCTTGAAGAGATTGCCTTAAACAACCGGCCTGAACTTTATACTGCGGATTTGCAGGAAAAGATTCAGCAGGATGAGGCACGGGCAGTGATTGTTTCCATGTTTCCGGGCATCAGTTTCAATGCCTCCTATTTTTATGATGATGACAAATATCTGGTCAACAGTGACTGGACCAATGTGGGTGTGCATCTGGCGGCCAATCTGCTGTCCCTGCCTTCCAAATATGCGGAATGGAAAGCCAAAGACAAATCCATCACAATGGTCAAGGTACAGCGTCTGATGCTCACAGCCGGGATTGTGGCCCAGGTGCATATGGCCCTGCATGACTATCAGGTGAAAGAAAAACAGTTTAATCTCTATGACCGTTCCTATGGCATCACCGATGATCTGCTGAACATGAGCAGGGAGCGTCAGAAGGCCGGTTCCCTTGCAGATACAGCCATTACCCAGCGTCTGCTGGAAAGCATGGTCACCAAACTGGAGCGCAACCGCACTCTGGTGGATATGCTCAATTCCTACAATATGCTGCTGGTTACTTTGGGACTGGATCA
>CAZHPS010000590.1:0-3590 GCA_964534335.1 uncultured Desulfobacterales bacterium | reverse complement strand
TTCCCGCATTGGTTTTTCGCGGCGAGCCAGATTTTGCCAACACGGTTAAGCTGTATTTGTCCGTGCCTTCGAGCCGGGTTTTTACCCAGGTGCTTGGCGTTGTTTGTGTTTTGTTTTGCCCGATTAAGACAGGTGTAATGAAGTGTGTCATGATGTTTTGTTTTTCTGATGAGACAAAGGTGCAGGACTAATTTTGTAGAAAGTACCGACAGTTGTGCAAGCTTTTTTAGATTTTTTTGCCTAAAAATCGCCGAAAAAAAGTCGTAAATAACTGCAAACCAGCATTTTGTACACAAAACCAATGTTCGCGAGAAAATCGAACTACTGTTGTTGTAAAATTAAAAAAGGGCTGACCTCCTTTCGGAAGCCAGCCCTACTGCTTACTCTGCGAGCGAATAACTAAACTTTAGAAATGCCCACTAGTGCAGGACTATCTTACCCGTTCGGATACGCCCATCTACATTGATTGATCTTACCAGATAAATGCCTGGCTTCCAGCCTCCCATCTCAATGCGATATGTAGCTGTTTCGCCGGGCATGGCCTGGTGCATGAGCGTTCCGTTCGCATCCCAAACACTTAGCTGCGACGACGCTTCGGATAGATACACCAGCGTTGAGCCGTAGGCGGGGTTCGGAGCAATGAGCAGTTGATCCGATGACACTTTTTGAGTGCGATCACCGCCTGGACGAGGAAGATCACCGTCGGGAAGCGAGTTGTCACTGCCATCCACGAGGGCTTTGGCCACCTGAATGTACTGCTGGCAATTCTCCGGGAATCCACTGAGATCCGCCTGCCAAAGTGCCGCTACCGGACGAAGTACTTCGACTGCTTCCTGTACGCTGTCTGCCTTCAGCAGGAAGGCACCAAAGTGGAACTGCTCGTGCACAGAGGCGGTGCTTACTCCCCCTTCTGAAACAGAAACGCTGCACTCTGAGCCAGGGAAAGCGTCTTTAAAACTCGGAGGGCGCTCGTCAACTAAACACAGAGGATTTTTGGAGTCAACAGGAGTGAGCTGCGGAATGGCCTCCACATCAACACAGTTAGCCTTTAGCAGAGAGAGGAAATTAAGTGGGGTTTGGTCTACATCTGGGGTGCCACTACCATTGCTGATGCCCCAAAAATTGTTACGCATAAGATTAGACCCACCCGCTGCTTTCAGTTCGTAACAGATGCGAACGTGCCCAGCGGTCATACCGCCCTGTGGTACATTGTCGCGGATGAAACGGTTGGGACTGTCTGTATCGAATATCGTATTTTTGGTATTTTTAGAGTCTATCATCAAGGTAATGTCACGACCACGGATGCCGTTCCGGTTGTCCTGGAAAACCGTACAGTCTGCCAAAACAACCCCCCCGGTGGCGGTACCGTTGACGAAGATAGCTGCGTCGTGGTTTAAAAAACTCGTTCCACCGTACGCGATGACACTTGAAGTTACCTCTCCGAGCGGGTCCGCAGCTTTTACGGCCACGGTATTTCCGGAGAAGTGCGAATTATTCAGGAGACAGACGAAAACGTTGTAGAGATTGATAGCGGGAGTTGCTATTATGAGCTTATCGTCATTGATCACACCTTGTATCGGCGACAGGTGACCGGATATGAAGCTGTTTTTGACTTCAAGGCGAAACAAATTCTCCATGAATAATGCCATGCCAGAATTAGTGCCGTTAAACATGGAGTTTCTGACAGAAACCTCAAAAGCATCGGTCCAATATACCCCCCAAGCGGTATTGTTGGAAAAGGTGCAACTGTTCACCGTGCAGCCAAGACCTCCCCGCCCTGTAATAGCATCTGCAAGATTTAGAATTTCGCATCCTTGGAAATTCATTGTGCCACTTTCCAAGGCATCCACCGCACTGTAGGTGCCCACGCCAAGGCCCTGAAGCGTCATCAGGTTGAAATTCAAGCCAGCTCCCTGTGAAATCAAGAGGGTACCCCCAACTTCTACGAGTCCATTGCTCCAATGGAGACGGTTGGCGTTGTTGACGCTAACATCCGCACTGAGGCGAACAAATCGCTTGTCTTTGCCTGCTCCGCTAAGGTTAAAGGTTTTATAGCCCGGCCCGAATACAAGACGGTTTCCCGTGCCAAAATCAAAAAATCCAAGTCCTTGAAAATTGATATCTCCGTTGACTACGAGATCGCCCTCAATGCGAATGTTGGCGCCTGTTGATTCGAGCCGTACAATAGCACCTGGGTCTAGGATGAGTTGGGCACCGGATTTGATATGTAACATGCTCTGCTCGCTGGTGATGTGGAGGATGCCGCCGGATTTGATGTGGACGGTGGAGCCGGAATTCACATTCAATATGCCGTCTTTTACACCAGCATCTGCGCCAATTGAGAGTTTCGCGCCGTTTTCTACGGTGATTACAGCGTTACATTTTGTGTATGCTCGCAATTGATTAAGTGGGGAAACAGGTTCATTGCCAGTCGCGTAGGCCACTTTCCCTGTGTTGTTTACTGTAAGTCTCCCATTTGCAGTAGATATCGTAATAGTCGGAATGCCAGATTGGACGGGCAGCCCAATATTGTAATAGGCATTCAAATTATCTGGAAGAAGGCCTCCAGGAATCAAATTTGAAGCATCAACCTCCTCCGCGATAATATCCCCAATACGGGCATCCAAAAACACGTGGTCTTGGTTAACCTCTGGTGTAGATACACCATAATCACTTGGTAAAGGGGTAGCTTCTGTGCTCATTGAGCAACGATTGGCAGAACCATCCCCACAAGATAGTGGCCCATTCAATGGAGCATCGCTACCCGCAGATATAGCACTTGTGGTCGGTATAAAACAATAATGGGTGGCATTGGTCGTCACCTCTAAAGGGCTCATCTCCACCCAGCGGTTCCACAAAAGAGGAACGGGGATTCCGATGGCAGGTATGGGTGTGCCATTCATTGCGCTCAGCGGTAGGATTGCCAGATTGCTGCTCCCACCGGGAGCCGTGTCGTAAGATTTGCCGTCTTCTGGCGTACCAACTGAAAGAGGAAAATCCTTTAAATGTATAGTCCCAGCCTTAACACTTAGATTACCATAATATACCAGATCCCCAGCAGTATTGGACAATGCATTTCCGTAGGCATCAAAAGTCACTTCGAGAAAAATGGGTGTAGGAGGAATATAATAGCCAATTAGTGTCCAGTGACTACCCGACGTGCTTGCCTCAAACATTCGAGAACCCGGAAAGATGTTTTCCCTTGATATATCGTCCGGGCTTCCGTTTGATAAAGCGATGTGCCGTACTGGAATTCCTCCTAAGGCATCCATTTCCGCCATGAAAGCGGCATGTTCGTTGCCATCCACCCTGCCGTCGTTGCTGTTGTCCGGATTTTCAGGGTAATAAAAACGGTATAGCAAGGTCTGCCGGGCAAAAGGGCTAACTAGGGCATTAAAAGCACCCGCAATGTTTGGGTTGCCAGACAACAAACTTTGCCCTTCTGTGGAAGCAATATAATTGGCGTGCTGAAGAAATGCTTGTATGCACACTGGGAGGTTTGCTCCGCGTAGCGGCGAATCATAGGTGAAAAACTTCTCACATTGGTGGTCAAAGGGAACCGTGTTGGTCTTGGCCAGCATGTACTTAGT
>CAZHPS010000589.1:863-3596 GCA_964534335.1 uncultured Desulfobacterales bacterium | reverse complement strand
CTGCGGTTAAAATCTGCCCGGCAGAAGTATAAAAATGTTTTAAGTATCGGTATATGCTGTCAAATATTCTGAGTAATGGTATAGATGAAATAAAGCACTATAATCGGAGAGCAGAAAATATGAATGAAAAGCTGACACAGGATCAGGAGGATGAACAGATTCCTGAAGCAGTTGCCGAGACAGGAAAAACCAGTTTTTCCATTGTATGGCTTGTCCCCCTTGCTGCACTTGTGATCGGAGGCTGGCTGGTATGGAAAAGTTTTTCGGAAAAAGGTCCGACCGTAACCATCAGTTTCAAAAGTGCAGACGGACTGGAATCCCGGAAAACCAAAATAAAATACAAGGATGTGGACATCGGCCAGGTGGAAAGCATCCGTCTGAGCGAAGATCTTTCCCATGTGGAAGTGACTGCGGATTTTGTCAAAGATGCTGATGATTATATATCGGAAAACACCCGTTTCTGGGTGGTTCGGGCGCGAGTGGCAGCAGGCGAGGTTTCAGGACTCAGCACTCTTTTTTCCGGAGCCTATATCGGCATTGATCCGGGAAAACCCGGCAAACCTGTCCGAAAATTTACCGGATTGGAAATTCCGCCGGTGGTGACAGAAGATCTTCCGGGCGCGCATTTTGCACTCAGCGCGCCTGCAATCGGTTCCCTGGATATTGGCTCACCGGTCTATTACCGGCAGATCAGGGTCGGACAGGTGGTGGCCTATCATCTGGATGAAGAGGAAAAGTCAGTAAATCTCAAAGTGTTTATTGAAGCCCCCCACCATAAAAGAGTGAGAAAAAACACCCGTTTCTGGAACGCGGGAGGCATGGATTTTGTGCTGGATGCCAACGGCATCAGAGTAAATACGGAATCCTTCATAACCCTGATGATCGGAGGTATTGCATTTGACACACCCGGCAGTCCGGAACAGGGTGAACCGGCAGGAAAAGAGGATGTGTTTCATCTTTACAAAACACGGGAAAGTGTTTCTGAAAAACGTTATGTAAAGAAAAACGAGTGGCTTATGTATTTTGACGGATCGGTCAGGGGACTGGCTCCGGGCGCACCTGTGGAACTCAAAGGCATACGCATCGGCCAGGTAAAGGAAGTCAGTCTGAAATTTGATTTTGACCAGCAGAAAATCCGCATTCCTGTTCTGGTGGAAACCGAAGAGGGCCGGATTACCCATACCGGGACAGTTCCTCCGAATACGGATCGGGAAAAAATTATGGATTATCTGGTGGAAAAAGGACTGCGAGCACAACTCAGAACCGGCAACCTGCTCACGGGTCAGTTGCTCGTATCTCTGGATTTTCATCCCAATGCCCCGCCCCAGCCCATCAACCGGGAAGGAGGAACGCCTCCTGAATTTCCCACTATTCCGGCTCCTTTGGATGAAATGACCACCAGTCTCACGCAACTGTTCGCCAAAATAGAGCAGCTTCCTCTTGAACAGATCGGCAGGGATCTCAGTCAGGCCGTGCAGGGAGCAAACCGTCTGGTCAATTCTGAAGATCTGAAGCAGTCGCTGGCCTCTTTGAATGAAACCATCAGCCAGTTGAAAAAATTTGCTGTGCAGATCAATTCAGATGTGAGTCCGGAACTGAAAAAAGCAGCATCCGGTCTCAATGACAGCATCGTGCATCTTGAAAACACTCTGAAACAGTTGGATACCAAAATTGCTCCCCAGTTGAACACAGCTTTGGCCGGAGTGGGATCTTTTGTCAGCAAAGATTCAGCCATTTACGGAGATATGAAACGCATGATGGTGGAACTTGCAGATGCTGCCCGCTCCATCCGCATGGTGGCGGATTATCTGGAGCGGCATCCCGAAGCCCTGATTTACGGAAAGGATAAGAAACAATGAGAAAAAATATGATTTACAGAGTGGGACAGGCTGCTCTTCTGAGTCTGAGCCTTATGTTCACGGCCTGCTTCGGGAATACACCGCCTGTACATTTCTATACACTGACGCCTTTGGCTGAAAGCAGTTTGCCAAATCCCGGTGCAAAGCAGACAAAACCGGTTTCCGTGGGCGTAGGCCCTTTGGAAATTCCCAAAGTGCTTGACCGATCCCAGATTGTGACCCGCTCTGATGAAAACCGGCTTTTTATGGCTGAATTTCAGAGATGGGGCGGAACCCTGTCTGATGATTTTCTCCGTGTGCTTGCGGAAAACCTGTCTGTGCTGCTGAAATCAGAGCAGGTGCTGGCTTATCCCTGGCGGGATTTTTTTGATCCGGATTTCCGCATCAATCTGAAAGTGCATCAGTTTGACGCGGAACTGGGGAGGGAAGCTGTGCTGTCTGTGACATGGTCTCTGGAAAATGCAAAAAACCGGAATGTGCTGCACAAATCTGTGTTTCGGGAAGCCATATCTGGCAGTCAGTACACGGATATTGTTTCTGCACAGAGCCGCCTGCTGCTGAGTCTCAGTCAGGAAATCGCGGGGGAAATCCTGAAACGGAAATTCTGACAGCGTTTCATTCAGCATTTGCAGATTTGAGATTGATTTTTAACCGTGAAAACCACGAACTGATCTGTAGATCTGCAGGTCGGATTAGCGTGAGCGTAATCCGACATTTAACCACGAAAAACACGAACAGCACGAAAACAGCAATTGGAAAATTCGTGTGTTTCGGGTCATTCGCGTTTAATTTATCAATATTTCAGCAAAGAATTTCTGCTTAACCACGAAAAACACGAACAGCACGAAAACAGCAATTGGAAAATTCGTGTGTT
>CAZHPS010000589.1:0-763 GCA_964534335.1 uncultured Desulfobacterales bacterium | reverse complement strand
TCGTGTCATTCGTGGTTAATTTATAAATATTTCCTCAAAGAATTTATGCTTAACCACGAAAACCACGAACTGATCTGTAGGTCGGATTAGCGTGAGCGTAATCCGACATTTAACCACGAAAAAACATCCATTGGAAAATTCGTGTGTTTCGTGTCATTCGCGTTAATTTTATCATATTTCCGCAACAAATTGATTTATGTAATGTTTATTTATCTGAAATAACACAGTAAAAAGCAGATACGGATTTCATCATCACAATGGCCTTTTTATCCGCCTTTCACGGAAAAATGCCTGCATCAGTTCCCTGCATTCTGCCTCGCACACACCTCCGATGATCTCCGGACGGTGATTAAGTCTTGTATCTGCTGAAAAATCATACAGGGAACCTGCCGCGCCCCATTTTGGATCCCGCGCGCCAAAAATCACCCGTGCGACACGTGCGTGGATAATCGCGGCCATACACATAATGCATGGTTCAATGGTCACACAGAGCGTAGTTTGCATCAGCCGGTAATTCCGAATAATTCTGCCTGCTTCCCGGATAGCCAGAATTTCCGCATGTGCGGACGGATCATTGTGCATAATGACAGAATTGTATGCTGCGGAAAGAATTTCCCCGCTTTCACTCAGCAAAACTGCTCCCACAGGCACTTCACCAGCCTGCCACGCATTCCGGGCCTGTGCCAATGCCAGTTGCATTATATTAATGTATACTGATCCAATTTTGGTTTTCTTTGGCATAAATTTTGCATATGAAATCTGT
>CAZHPS010000588.1:0-3617 GCA_964534335.1 uncultured Desulfobacterales bacterium | reverse complement strand
GTCCTTTTTCTTTTCCTGTATTTCCTGATGAATCTCTTCCAAAGAATTCAACTGGGTTCTCAGGGTATCCATCTCTTTTTTCATTTTCCGCATCTGTTCTTTCAGATTCAGAATTTCCCTGTCTTTTTTCTGAATTTGCAGCTTCATTTTCTTTTCAGAACTTCTCAGTGCGGCAATTGCATTTTTTTCCGCTGTCCGGGTTTTGACAGAGGGAATGTCCCCATCTGAATCCCTGTTTTCCGGTGGATCAGATCTGTCTTCATTGGGATCACCGGAAAACTCGAATGACAGATCTCCGGGCAGATCAGGCACATCATCTGTTTCCGGACAGCAAATCTCTGTGCCTTCAGACAGTTTTTCCAGAAAAGGGCCAAACATGCGGGGATTCTCGCCGGGCAGAGTTTTCTGGCATAAATCTCCCTGCCGGTTCCAGACAGTCCAGAGATCCAGTGCTTCCAGAAAAGTTTTCGGATCTTCTGCAAGGATCATCCGGGTGCAGGCCAGGCTGTACAATGCCTCCTGCCGGATCTGACCGGTTCCGGAACCCTGGCAGATAATCTCAAACTGCCCGGCCGCGTTTTCATAATCCCCCCGGCAGAACATTTCATAACCGGTTTCCAGATGCCGGATATCTTCATCATGTGAAAAGGTTTTTATTTCCGCACCAGAACATCCTGCAACAACAAAAACGCTGAAAATTCTGACAATCTGCAACATCACATTCTGATTTTTGTGTATCATATAAAAAAATCCTTATGTCCGGTTTCAGAATACTGTCTGTGATTCATGCTCCCGGTCTTCACCTTTGAATGCAGCAGGAAGAGTGAACATGAAAGTTGTGCCTTTTCCTGCTTTGCTGCTGACCCGGATCTTTCCCCGGTGGGCTTCAATAATATGCTTCGCTATACTCAGTCCCAGTCCTGTGCCGTCTGTATGCTCCCGAACGCCTTTGGCACGGTAATAGCGGTTGAAAATAAAGGGAATTTCTTCGGCAGGGATTCCCGGCCCGTTGTCAGAGACCGAAAACAGCACATTTAAGGGATCAGCATCCCTTTCCGCACTGACAATGATTTTACTGCCCGGAGGGGAAAATTTGACGGCATTTCCCAGCAGATTGAAAAAAACCTGCCCCAGATATTTTTCATCACCGCTTATCTCAGGAATATCAGAAGGAATCTGAATTTCCACAGAAATATCTTTGAATTCCGCTGCGCTTCTGATCTGTTCGATGCTCCGTTCAACCACAGGAACGGGAGAAAGCCGGGACAGATTCAAATCCAAAGAGCCGGATTCCAGATAGGAAACCTGCATGACACGGTTGAGCAAATCACAGACCCTTCCGATTTCCGTACCTGCAATTTCAAGAAACTTTCCCTGTCGTTCATTGATGCTGCCCATCAGTCCTTCCCTGATGAGATTCACGGATTCCCTTATGGAGGTCAGGGGGGTGCGGATTTCATGACTGAGCATGGAAATGAAATCAGAGCGCAGCCCCTGCTCCTCCCGAAGCCGGAATGCCATTTCATTGAAAGCAGAGGCCAGTTCTCCGAATTCATCTTTTGAATGGATGACAATGGGATCAATGGGGCGGTCATAGGAGATGCCGCGAATCCAAAGGATCAGTTCCCGCAGGGGACGGAGCATGGAATGGGCCAGAAGCAGGCTGCCAAGCAGTCCTATCATCACGGAAATTCCCAGCCCGGCCAGTCCGCTCCGCACAGTAAATGATCCCCGGCGGTTGAGTTCCAGATTTGCCATCTCCATATCCTGTTCGTTCCGGGTTCGGGCCTCGGCAACCAGTTTTCTCCATTTGTCCAGTTCCTCTTCCGGAATCCACAGACGATCCTCCGGAGATTGGGAAAGGGAGTTGGGCAGCAGATCAAACTTCCGGTAATTCTGCTCCAGTTCTTTCCACTGCTCTGAAATGCCTTTATCCCCGGATTCGGTTTGGATGATTTCTGAAAGATTTGTCTCAAATTCTCTGCACGCAAGGACAAAATAATCACGGTATTCATTTTTTTTCAGCAAAGCAAATTTTTTTTCATGTTCCTCCATGCTCAGGAGATTTTCAAAGATTCTTTTTGCCGCAGAAGAGATTTTGTCATGTCTGTTCACAATGGTTTCTGATATGTTCATCATCTGGTGAACATTGATATACAGCACCAGCACGGTTCCGAAATATATCAGAACAAAAAGGGAATACCATCCCAGAAATTTTCCTGTAATACCGCTTCTGAGCTTCATTTTGATCAATATCCGTCCGGAGTGCCGGACTGAAAGTCTGGCAGACACCAGAAAAACATTTCAGACTCCCAAACTTTCCGTTTGGTTCTCCCTGATTGGGGAATGCCAAACGGGAAATTTGGCAGACACCAGAAAAACATTTCAGACTCCCAAACTTTCCGTTCAGGAATCCTTCTCCTGAATCCGCCCCGGAATTCTTCAGGAAACAGGTATGAATAGCAGAAGCCCGGCCTGAAGTCAATTGACCCGTGCGCAAATTTGGTACACTGTGCGCAAATTTGGTACTGAAAATACAGCTATTTTTCGGCCTGAAAAATTTTGTTTTCATACATATCAGACAGTTGTATTTTTAGCACGCGGTTTGCTATATAAAAGGCAAATCGTAATGCCTGCCACGGGGCGGCATACGAATTATATAAACCCAAACGTATTTTTCTTGAAGGAAAAAGACAATGAAGTTTGCAAAGATTATGCTTGCTGTTCTGGCCCTGGCCCTGGTTGTTTCCTTTTCCGCAATGGCAGCCGATGTCACCATGACCGGTACTGTGGAAAAAACCGAAAAAAGTCTGGTTCTGAAAGCCGAAGCCGAGACCGTTAATCTGGCCGGTGCTGTTGACGAAGCCCTGGTTGGCAAAAAAGTGGAAGCCACAGGCACAGTAACCGAAGCCGAAGGCGTGAAAACCCTGACCGTTACAGCAATCAAAGCCGTTGAATAGTACTGAATCTGAGCGTTTTTCGCTGAGATGACAAAAACCGGAAGCAGAATTTTCTGCTTCCGGTTTTTTTTGCGTTTTCACCTTCATGAATTCTAATACCGATTCACCATTGATTCTATACAGAATACAAATTCGGAGGAGTGCAAAAATTAAGCGGAGCGGTTTTTTGCACAGCCGGAACGGTGAAAAAACTGAAGATATTGGGTAGTGCTACACAAGTAATGCTGTTATAACATTTAAACTTTACAAATACATACAGATGTATTATGATTTTTGGAAAATTAAAAAAACCGCAATGTTCAGTGAAAGGAATTTTTTATGAACTGCCCGGAATGCAATTCCGGAAACATCAGAAAAAACGGTCACATCCATACCGGAAAACAGAATCACCGGTGCAGAGACTGCGGCAGACAGTTTGTGCAGGACATTGAAAAGAAAACAGTTTCCGCCTTTGAAAAAAATATCACTGAAAAACTTCTGATCGGACGCATATCCCTGAGAGGCATCTGCCGTGTCATGAATGTTTCCCTCACATGGCTGCTTTGTTTTTTCCGTAGCGTCACTGATGCAGTTCCGGATGATAACGCCCTTATAAAACCTGAAAAAAAGCAGACTCACCATTGAACCTGATGAAATATGGGGCTTTGTCAGAAAAAA
>CAZHPS010000587.1:0-3620 GCA_964534335.1 uncultured Desulfobacterales bacterium | reverse complement strand
CAGTCACAGTTGCCTGCGATGTCACCACAGCGAGTGTCACACCTGCGACAGTTGCACTTCCCTGTACGGGTGCTTTGAACCAGAAATTCACTGCGGCAAGCAATTTGGGGACAGCCGTCTATAAATGGTGGCTGGGTACCGCACCTCCGGCAGATGGTTCCAACCCGACCTTCACCGGTGCTGAATACACGCTGCAAAATGTTACCGCGCCCACCACCATATATATGAGAGCCTACAATGCTGCCGGAACCTGCTATGTGCAGAAAACAGCAACAGTGACTGCGGCTACGGGCTGCGTACCGTCGACTTATCCGAGTGTCACTGCCGCGTTCTCCGGAACCCCGACCAGCGGCCCGGCTTATCTGAGCGTGAAATTCACGGATGCTTCCACATCCACAGACTGCACACTCAGTTCATGGTCATGGACCTTTGGAGACGGCGGAACCAGCACAGAACAAAACCCCACTTATATATACAAAACTCCCGGACTTTACACGGTATCTCTTACAGCCTCGTGTTCCGGTGCATCTGATACCATGACCAAAACCTCGTATATCACTGTGGATCCGGGCTGCACAGCCTCTTTCTTGGCTGAGGCAGTCGGCAATGCAGAGGGAGAAATACTGTTTGATGCTTCTGGTTCTTTGAATGCACTCACATATGAATGGAATTTTGGTGATGGCACATTCGGCACAGGAGCCATAGCTCCCCACGCATATGCACAGGACGGAACCTATACAGTAAAACTGAAAATCACGGGTGCAGAAGGCTGTGTGGATATTGCCGAGCGCACCATTGTGTTTACAGACAACTGTCTGGCCTCTGCCAGTTTCACAGCAGTGCCGGTTGCAGGTCAGACCTCGCCCTTCCCGTTCCCCCTGCCCGGAACCAATACCCTTACTGTGGAATTTGATGCAGAAGGTTCCATAGGAGACACCTTTGCCTGGAGTTTTGGTGACGGAGAATCCGGAACAGGCAAAAAAGTTTCCCATACCTATGCCTCTGCCAAAGCCTATACGGTAACACTGACGGTCACCGCAGCCGGCGGATGCACTGCCGCAGAAACGCAGAACATTACTGTTGGCATCGGATGTGCGGTCAATGCGGATTTCACAACATTTGTCACAGAAGATTCCCTGACAGCCAGCTTCAGTGCATACAGCACCAATGGCACTGTTTACACATGGAATTTTGGTGACGGCACCGCAGGCACGGGCATGAGTGCAAATCATACTTATGCAGAAGCCGGTGTATATACAGTGAAACTGACTGTAACCGGAGCCACCTCAAACTGCGCGGCAGAAAGCACCCAGCAGGTCAATATCAATGTGGTATGTGATCAGGCTGTGGCACAGTTTGACTGGTCGGCTGACGGTCGGACTGCCACATTTGACACCGCCGGATCGTTCGGAGAACTGAGTTTTGATTATGGTGACGGACAGATCGGAACAGATACCACCCATACCTATGCAGCGGACGGAACCTATACGGTAAAACTGACTGCTGTTGTCAGAACTGCTGATGGTCAGGTATGCACCACCGATTCTGCTGAAAAAGCGGTCATGGTGGAAGAAGGCACTGTCACTGTCCCCCCCAAAGCTGTATTCACTGCATCTGTGAACGGACTGACTGTATCTTTTGACACCACAGGATCAGTTGGTACTCTGACGTTTGATTATGGTGATGGTCAGACCGGAACAGATACCATTCATACCTATTCTGCACCCGGAACCTATATTGTCAAATTGACGGCGGTGAATGCGTTCGGTACTGATGAAAGCACCCCCCAGTCAGTCACTGTGACAGAGCCTCCTGTAGTATGTGATGTGCTTGCTGAATTCACGGCAGTTCCCCTTGCAGGAGACAAACCTCTGACTGTGAAATTTGATGCCGCAGGTTCAAAAGGTGAGACCTTTGCCTGGAATTTCGGTGACGGAAACACGGCAGCCGGAATGCAGGCAGAGCATACCTACAATGCAGCAGGTGAATATACTGTTGTGCTGACCGTGACTGGCGGGGAAAACTGTGAAACGGAAACGGATACGGATTCTGTGACGATTTTTGTTACAGAACCTGCTGTTCCCACATGTCCCTCTGCTGTGGTTGCCAAATTCATTGCAACTCCGGGCAAGGGGCCTGCACCTTTGACTGTCACCTTCAGCGCAGAAGGTTCTTCTGAAGGAACCTATGCCTGGAAATTCAGTGACGGCACAACTGCGGCAGGCAAAACCGTAACCCATACCTATAATACGGTTGGCACTTATACAGCCACACTTACCGTTACTGTAAGCAAGACCGGATGTCCCACTCTTACAGCAACTTCGGATAAAACCGTTGAAGTTGAAGAACTTTCTGTAAACAGACCTGATGCACCGGTACTGGCAGAGCCCAAAAACGGAGCGGTCAATGTCATTCTGCAGGCAATTCTGAAAGCAGGAGCCTTCAAAAGCCCGGCAAATGCAGCTCACAAACAGACTGTATGGCAGATAGCCGAAGATTCGGGTTTTGGCAAAATGGTGTTCAGCCTGCTCGGCACAGGTGACGATCTCACTTCTTTTGAGGATATGCCGGAGTTTATCCTTAATCCGGGAGCAACCTATTACTGGAGAGTGAGATACATTGATGAAAACGGTCTGTTCTCTGACTGGTCTGAAGTCTTCTCCTTTACAACTGTGGGAGTGGATGAGGAAGATTTGAACGGAAACGGTGTGCCTGACAATCAGGAAGTCACGAATCCTCCCTCAGTGCTTGCCAATGGTCTGTGGGTGAAAGTGCTTACAGGCGAAGGATATATCGGAATTGAGGGACTGGAAGGCGTGGGAAACATGGAGGAGGATGGCTGGTTCAAATGGATTGATGTCAGAACCACCGAATCCATGCCGGGTATCAAATTCCCCTGGGGCATGTGCACCTGGAAAATCAAGGCCAATGCCAAAACCGTGAAGGTGAAAGTGCATTTCTCCAAAGCCATGCCTGCCGAGGCCCTCTGGTACAACTACAATGTCCAGAATGGCTGGCTGGATCTCACGGATAATGTTGAATTTGCAGTTGACATGAAATCTGTGACCATCACCTTTACTGATGGCGGAGCCGAGGATGCTGATGGTGTGGTCAACGGCTGGATTGTTGATCCTGCGGGTTTTGGTGTGGTGGAAACCACAACAGCCTGCTGTGAGGACGAGAGCGATGGCGGTTCCTGCTTTATTGAAACCGCAGCTTCCGGCAAAGTGTTTGCAGGGCTGTTCCTGACCCTGATTACCGGTCTTTCCCTGCTTGGCTTCCGCAAATCACAGAAGTAACCCAAAAACAAACCATTAGGGTTTTCAAAACCTAATGGTTTCATAAAATAAAAAGGGGCGGGAAGAAATTCCCGCCCCTTTTTTTTATTTCCCCGGAGTTCCGGAAAAATCCGTAAGGATTGACATTATTATAGAAAAAAAATTGAAAAACAAACCTGAATCCCGCAAGGGATGACATTATCAGCCGGTTTGACCCTTTATCATTTTTTTGCCTGCCATTTCTATAATAATGTCATCCCTTCCGGGATTCTGCATTGTTTTTTTGCCCGGCATTCCTATAATAATGTCATCCCTTCCGGGATTTTGCATTGTTTTTTTGCC
>CAZHPS010000586.1:0-3629 GCA_964534335.1 uncultured Desulfobacterales bacterium | reverse complement strand
GTGAATCGTGGTTCAGACAGTTTATCCCCTTCATAAGCGGGGCATGATTTTGACAGAATCGAGAGCAGAAAAAAAGGGTGGTTCTTCCTTGTCTCAATCCCCTTCATAAGCGGGGCATGATTTTGACAGCTCGATGAAAGCGGAGAAGAGCAATTGTATTGCCTTGTCTCAATCCCCTTCATAAGCGGGGCATGATTTTGACACAAAATCCGGAACAACCCGAATAATAGCAGTGGATTGTCTCAATCCCCTTCATAAGCGGGGCATGATTTTGACTACCGGGAAAACATCCAGACAAAACAACCAATGCCTTGTCTCAATCCCCTTCATAAGCGGGGCATGATTTTGACTTCTTCTTCTTCTTCTTCTTCTTCGGTTGAAGATGAGTCTCAATCCCCTTCATAAGCGGGGCATGATTTTGACAGATGCCTTTTCTTGTGAACAGGCCTCTAGCCAATTGTCTCAATCCCCTTCATAAGCGGGGCATGATTTTGACAATATCCAAAAATATGGAACATTTGGATATGAGCATGTCTCAATCCCCTTCATAAGCGGGGCATGATTTTGACCTGATAATTACGAAACGAAAGAATTTAACCTTCAGGGTCTCAATCCCCTTCATAAGCGGGGCATGATTTTGACGAGTATAATGATATTTGGAATAAAATGACAGATATCATTGTCTCAATCCCCTTCATAAGCGGGGCATGATTTTGACTTCTAAAGTATGGGTTGAAGACAATGAGGGAAAGCGAGTCTCAATCCCCTTCATAAGCGGGGCATGATTTTGACAGATGAAACACGGTGGGAAGTTTGTTGAAATATGGGAGTCTCAATCCCCTTCATAAGCGGGGCATGATTTTGACTTGGGAGGCAGTTTCCGGCTTTGACACGACAAAAAATGTCTCAATCCCCTTCATAAGCGGGGCATGATTTTGACACACTCGAAACAGAAATCGGTGATGCGAGTTTCGATCTGTCTCAATCCCCTTCATAAGCGGGGCATGATTTTGACGAATTTTTGTCCTTTTATTGGCTATTTATTTCTAACGTCTCAATCCCCTTCATAAGCGGGGCATGATTTTGACAATTTCCAAATGGTAAGGGTAATGATCATTTTAACGGTGTCTCAATCCCCTTCATAAGCGGGGCATGATTTTGACGCCGTATCGGAAACACCGTCAAAATGAAGGGAAAATGTCTCAATCCCCTTCATAAGCGGGGCATGATTTTGACAAAAGAAAAAGAAAGAAAAAAAATAGACTAGGGAGCCTGTCTCAATCCCCTTCATAAGCGGGGCATGATTTTGACTTCAGGAATAAATGTCCAATTTGAAGGATTATATCAATGTCTCAATCCCCTTCATAAGCGGGGCATGATTTTGACAATATAAACAACGGGGTCCGTAACATCATAGAGAATTTGTCTCAATCCCCTTCATAAGCGGGGCATGATTTTGACTGGATATTTTTTTGGAAGGAGAATTTTTTATGTATTATGTCTCAATCCCCTTCATAAGCGGGGCATGATTTTGACATGATGAAATTCCTGTAGAAAGCGATTCTGCAATGTCTCAATCCCCTTCATAAGCGGGGCATGATTTTGACCGTTGGATTAGCCGTCAACAACCTTCAAGTCACCATGTCTCAATCCCCTTCATAAGCGGGGCATGATTTTGACAAAAGGTGTTTCTGTATAACAATGGACTGAAACGACTGTCTCAATCCCCTTCATAAGCGGGGCATGATTTTGACTCGGGGAATGGTATCAGTTGCCATATTCAGGTAGTCTGTCTCAATCCCCTTCATAAGCGGGGCATGATTTTGACACCGCAATTTTTGCAGGGGGCGGGCTCTCAACTGGATGTCTCAATCCCCTTCATAAGCGGGGCATGATTTTGACACAATGAAGTGGAAATAGAAAAATGGTTGACAATAATGTCTCAATCCCCTTCATAAGCGGGGCATGATTTTGACCTTTATACCGGGAAACGCCGAAAGTCTGATCATCGTGTCTCAATCCCCTTCATAAGCGGGGCATGATTTTGACGATATGTTGCCGATTCAGGCAATTCCCAATCAGGTTGTCTCAATCCCCTTCATAAGCGGGGCATGATTTTGACTTTTTTTACGGTTACCTTTCTTTTTTCTGATGGAACATGTCTCAATCCCCTTCATAAGCGGGGCATGATTTTGACTTTCTGGAAACAGTAGAGATCGGTGAATGGAAACCATTGTCTCAATCCCCTTCATAAGCGGGGCATGATTTTGACGTGAGAACCTACTCTGGTTAAAATCTGAAGCCAGCGGGTCTCAATCCCCTTCATAAGCGGGGCATGATTTTGACCCGGTGTCCTTATACTATGCCGATGCTGCCTCTGTGTCTCAATCCCCTTCATAAGCGGGGCATGATTTTGACAAAATAAACTCGAGACTTCGAGTATTCAGAGGCTTTGTCTCAATCCCCTTCATAAGCGGGGCATGATTTTGACGATGGGTTTTTTACAGAGGCTTGCGCCGAGGTGGAGAATGTCTCAATCCCCTTCATAAGCGGGGCATGATTTTGACTCATCGGTACCTGGGGGCACAACGTGCATGCAACCCTTGTCTCAATCCCCTTCATAAGCGGGGCATGATTTTGACAATGGGAAATTACAGTATTTCACAATGGCAAACAGGTTGTCTCAATCCCCTTCATAAGCGGGGCATGATTTTGACAAAGCAGACGGAAAATCCCATCGAGGTTATTTTTGAGTCTCAATCCCCTTCATAAGCGGGGCATGATTTTGACAAACAATGATGGGAAAGTTGGACTGCAGGACATAATTGTCTCAATCCCCTTCATAAGCGGGGCATGATTTTGACCGATGGTCCGTCGGAACCCGAAGACTGTTCAACCAAGTCTCAATCCCCTTCATAAGCGGGGCATGATTTTGACAGCTGAGAGAAATCGCCGATCGGATCTAGAAACCTGGTCTCAATCCCCTTCATAAGCGGGGCATGATTTTGACAAATCAGGAGATCACCTTCGCAGAGGGAGAAGGATGTCTCAATCCCCTTCATAAGCGGGGCATGATTTTGACATATTCGCTCGAATCGCGTCCCTGATTACGGCATTTGTCTCAATCCCCTTCATAAGCGGGGCATGATTTTGACACCGCCATTTTTATCATTAAAAAAATCCAATACTTGGACTATAGAAATCGGGCTTTGCCAATTTGGGCCTGTTATGAGACACCCAATTTTTCCGAATTTTGAAAACCATATCATATATTCCCCTAAAATAAAAGAAAAAAATCATTCCGAGGTTCCCCCCCCTTTTTGGGCCTTTCCGCGAAGATCGGAAATCTGTTTTGCCTGTCTGTAATATCCTGATACTGTTTGACAAAAACACTGAATCTCATTCAGTCAGGAAATATCCCGTATTCCCCGGCATCCGGAAAAAATCATTGCAGATTTCCGGACACCGGTTTCTGAAAATCCATATGCGGATATAAATAAGGTTCCATAAATTTTCGGGTATAAAATTTTCAGGACTGTGGTTTATCCTGCAGGCACAGGCTGGAAACTTATACCAATTCGCTTTCAAAACATGGGCATGCCAAATGCTGTTTTTTCGTATTTTTCGTG
>CAZHPS010000585.1:0-3641 GCA_964534335.1 uncultured Desulfobacterales bacterium | reverse complement strand
ATAATCTACAAATTTTGTGGTTTTTCAAAATTCTATTATTCAAACACCCTCTTAGAGCGTAAATCTCCCCTAACCGGGAGTTATACGTTTTTTTGTCTTAAAGTATGAAAAAATGCGTGTTAAGTAAGGTTCCATATATTTTATGGATAAAGATTTCAGAAAACCTGACTGTTCAAAGGAATCCATTCCGGTGAATCCATTTTTTTATACCACAAAATATATCAATGGTTCGGTAATTTTTTCTGATTTTCAAGCTGTAAAAATATAACCTTCTGAAATCATTAAATACCAATTTTCAGACAGGAAATTATAACATCTTGAAATTATTAAAGCAGAAATTTTTTACCGAACCATTAATATATGGAACCCTACTTATTAAAATTGTCTGAACTGTGATTTGTGTGATTTGTCTGCCTGCCGTGAATTGCGTCTTTACAACTGATCCGGATTAATCCCAAGTTCCCGGAGTTTTGCAGCCAGCCGTTCCTTTGCCAGCCGTTCCGCTTCCGCCCTCTGCCGTTCTGCTTCCGCCCTCTGTCGTTCTGCTTCTGCCCGCTGCCGTTCTGCATCCGCCAGCTGCGCTTCCTTATTTGCCCGCTTTTGAGCGGCTTCCGCCAGCTGCGCCTCTTTCTTTGCCCGCTGAGTTTCAGCCTCAGCCCGTTTATCCGCAGCATTTGCCCGCTTAACTTCGGAACGGATCTTTGCTTTGTATTGCAGTGTGGATTCCAGAGGTGTAAGGAATTCTTCTCCGTCAGGGTCAAAAATATGCAGATCGTCTTCCCTCAGATCAAAGCGGATTTTCAGCAGGGGGCTGATCCATCCCTGCATGTTTTCAGCCGGAACAAGTTTTTTGCCTGAGCGAATCCATCCGGTCAGGCGGATGCTGTCAGGATCATACACATAATACTCCTGAACACCGTATTTTTCATAAAATCTGTGTTTTCTGTCCATTTCCCCCTTTCTGTTTCCCGGAGAAAGGATTTCAAAAACAGCCTGCGGGGAAATGCCGTTTTCATCCCATGTCCTGTAGGAGCCTCTGTCTCCTTTGGGTCTGCCGAAGGCCACCATCACATCCGGAGCCATCCGGATTCTGCTATTTCCCTCAACCGGATACCACAGCAGATCACTGGCCAGAAACACATCGGGACAGTCTGCAAACATTCTCTCCAGATTTTCCCTGATTTTTACAATCCACCGGTACTGTTTTGTGTTGTCCGACATGGGTTTTCCGTCACTTTCAGGATAAATGATTTTCCGTTCCTTCCTTTGCTGTCTTGGACGCGGGGAAAAACCGGGGACAGGCGGACTTTCAGACTCTCTTTCCTTTGCTCTCAGTTCTCTCATAAGCACCTCATTTTTCTGCAACTGCCCTTGTTCAAACCTCCCGGGAAATGGCGGGTGTGTTTACCCTTTTTTTGCCGGTAAAATATTCCGGCAGCAAATGTACGGCAAACAGAGTCTTTAATCAAGTTTTTTCCGATGTTGATCACTGCCATCGCACATCAACTGTAGGCCCTGCTGGAATCATCACAGGTATCAGATGACAGGCCAATTCCTTTTTGATTCTTTCCGCTGCTGTAACTGTAAAGGCAATTTCCTCAAAAGAATATCCCTCAGACTTCCGAATTTCGGGAAACCCGGGAAGTCTGAATTCACTCAGATTTGACAACTTTCGGAAAGTTGTCAAATCTTTCAGGTGACGGAGCAGGGATAGGATTTACGCAGTTGCTTTTTCAAATGCCTGATTTTTGAAGAACCGGTTTTGTGCGGTGCAACAGTCGATTCCATAAAAATCAGTATGTTAAAATTCAACTGCGTAACTCCCATATCAGTATGAAAAATCCCACTATCCGCATTCCTGAAAATTCTGCCCATCCAGCCATTCCAGATTTTTCCGAATCAGTTTGGGAATGGGCAGTTCATAGGGACACCGGGTCATGCACTCTCCGCATTCCGTGCAGTTGCGGGCATTGTTTATGGCCTGTATGGCCCAGTCTTTTTCCAGAAATCCTTTTCCGAATCTTCTCAGGGCACTGGACAGTCCCAAGACAATCTGTATTGGAATATTTTCCGAACATGGCTGGCAGTAGTCACAGCGGCGGCAGAAGGTTTTTTCATGCTGTTTGCAAATCTTTTCAATTTCCTGCCGGTCTTTGTCTGTCAAAGGAGCGGGATTCTGATACACTGCCCAATTTCTGTCAAACAGTTCCACAGATTCCACGCCCGGAATGATCACAATTCCAGGATGGGACAGGGCATAGCGCAGGGCCAGATCAGCGTTTTCAATCACCCCGCCGGAAAAAGATTTCATGGCAATCACACCCACATTTTTCCCCAATGCCTTGGGAATCAACTTTTCCTTCGCGGCCGGCTCCAGAAAACTGAAACAGGTCATGATCGTTTCAAATATATCATCATCCAGAACCTTTTCCAGCAGGGCCAGGCTGTGGCTGGTAATGCCGATATGCCTGACAAGTCCCTCTGCTTTTGCCCTGAGAACCCCTTCCAGCGCGCCTCCGGCAGAACAGATTTTCCGGTAATCCGCCTCATCTTTCACAAAATGGCACTGGTACAAGTCTATGCAATCCACTCCCAGTTTTTGCAGACTGGTTTCCAAATCTTTGCGGATGCCGTCAGCGGTTTTGCTCTGGGATTTGCTGGCAAGAACCACTTTTCTGCCTGTCAGACGCAGGGCTTTGCCAATGCGCTCCTCACTGGTGGTATAAACTCTTGAGGTGTCAATAAAATCCACGCCTTTTTCTATGGCATGGGCAACCGTTTTCACTGCCTGTTCCTCATCGGCCCTCTGAATGGGAATGCCGCCAAAGCCGAAACGGTTGATCTCCAGTCCTGTTTTTCCCAACAGAATCCGTTCCATAACATATCCTTTTCTGTGTTTATCCGGGTGCGGTGTCCCGGCCCGGAATTTATATGAAAATTTGATCCTGAATCAAAACTCCTGAAAAAAAACGAACAGAATAAAACTGCAATGTCACTGCCAGAAACTCATAAATTTTTTAATTTCCTGTTCTGATAACCAGCAAAATTCCTGTCTGAATATCAGAGATTTTTTATGCGGTCAATTTTTTAGTTTTCCCGTATGGCTAATTATAAGGAATTTTTTAAGAAAAAATGTTAAAATCCAGTTGATAAACAAAATTTTTGGGAGTTATACCATTACCTTAAACATTTCGGTTGTAAAGTCCCGCATCCGAAAGGCCTGCATCAGCAGAGTTTATAAAAATATTTACAGTTCAGACAGCCGCGAATAACACGAATATGCACGAATGCACAAACCGTAATTCATGCAGTTCGTGTCATTCGTGCAATTCGTGGCAAATATCTTCTGAGCAATGGTATACGCAATTGAAATTCGCAATCAGATTCCTGAAAGTCTGTATCAAACATGATGGCGCATCCAGATTCCGGAGTTCTGCTGACCTTTTGTGCAGGATTGCGGAATGGAATACCGGTTCGCCATTGGTTTTATACAATCCGGAGGAGTGCAAAAATTAGGTGGAGCGGTTTTTTGCACAGGCAAATCCGGAGGAGTGCAGAAATCAGGCGGAGCGGTTTTTTGCACAGGCAAATCCGGAGGAGTGCAGAAATTAAGCGGAGCGGTTTTTTGCACACAAATCCGG
>CAZHPS010000584.1:0-3671 GCA_964534335.1 uncultured Desulfobacterales bacterium | reverse complement strand
TCAGGCCAAAAACGGATGATTTTTCACTTTCAGCCCGTCAGGCAAAAAACATGCCAGATAAAACCAAAATTGGATCAGTATACTTACTCAATTTACGAGACAGCGTCTCGTAAATTTGTCTTGAGCTGGTCTCACTACCTGAAACTGATGCGGATTGGCAATGAGGCAGAGCGAAAATTTTATGAGATTGAATGTGCCACAAACAATTATAAAACTTTTGAATCAGAGCAAAGAAGTATAATATTCTGTTATTATCAACATGAAAATTTTTAATCGGTAAATCCAATGGACTTAGAACTGTACCAACATATACGCAGCCATTTTCTCAAGGACAGCATTGATCTGTCTGATCCGTCCGCGCAGGAAAAAATTGAAAATTTTGACGTTTCCATCGGTTTGGATGAAAAAATTCTGGATGCTGTAAAAAAGTATCTGAAAGAATACAACCGCTATTTGGAATCACAGGGTCAGAAAAAAGTAAATCTCCGCTATTACCAGATTCTTGCCCTGTATTTCACCGAAGTTTTTTTCAGACACAAACACAGCAGAGAATTTGAAAATTTTGCAAAAAACGCACTGGCTTACTGGATGGCAACCGGCAGCGGCAAGACAATCATCATGCACATCAATATCTTTCAGTTCATTGAACACAGCAAAGGTTTCAAAGACCTTGAACTGATCATCACCACGCCCGGAGTCAACCTCATACACCAGCATGAAAGAGAAGTAATTCCTCTGGTGGATTATCTGAACAAAATCCACAGAAACAAAATCAGGTTTGCCATTGACACCACAAGCGCGCTGCTGAACAAACCTGATGATTTTTTCAATTTTCCTGATGACAAAAAACGTCAGCGTCTGATACTGGTTGATGAAGCCCACATTGGTTTGGGAACAAGTCAGAAAGATGATGAAGGTGAATTCCTGAAACTCAGAAGAAAACTGAATATCAAACACAGTTTCCTGTTTGAATATTCAGCCACCTTTCACAACCTTGATCAAAAACTGGAAAAAGAATACAGCAAATCAATTATTTATGACTATAATTACAATCTGTTTTACCGTGACGGATACGGAAAGGATTTTTACTTTCAGAAAATAAGTTCTGACACACTGAAAAACAATTTTGATGACAATCTTGCCCTGAATCTGAGCGTCATTGAAGAAAAGCTGGATATATTCAGCAAACTGGATTATTCCCTTATAAAAGAATTTTTTTCAGCAGGCACATTTCCTGACCGTCCTTTGATTGCTTTTATGGGCAATACGGTAAACAACAGAAAAGACGAAGGAAAAATAAGCAATTCAGGTTCAGGGCTGGATGAACTTTCAGACATTTCAGAGATTGTAAATTATCTGGCAAATCTTTCAGAAAAAAACAGAGCCGCATACAAAAACGTATTCAACAACAATTATAAAGGAAAACTGAGACTTACACGGAACCCCCGGACAGAGGATGAAATTCTGCTTTCCTATGGCAGCGGTGATTACTGGGGCATTATCAATGTGGGCAACGGCCTGAATTTCATCAATGAATGCAAAAGTGAACATATTGAAAAAATGACAGGAACCGCGCTTGTCATTTCAAATATTGAAAAATACCTGTTTGAAAACATTGACAGTCCCCAGTCGCCCATCAATGTTCTGATTGGCAGCAGAAAGTTTGCCGAAGGCTGGAACTGTTTCCGGGTTTCTGTTATCGGTCTGATTAATCTGGGAAAAAGCAAAGGCAACAAAATCATTCAGATTTTCGGACGCGGTGTTCGCCTGAAAGGATTGAAAAACGATGGAAAACGGAAAGACATCAATCACACTGAAGATTATTTTGCCTTAAAACAGACAGACACTGATCGCCTGAAACGATTGGAAACACTTTGTGTTTTCAGTTTGCAGAGAAGTTATCTTGAAACCTTTACAGAAGCAGTAAGCAGTGAACTGGAAATTAGCAAATCATTTGAAATACCGGTAAAACCATGTGTCATCAAACTGAACAGCGGAGATGCTGCTTTTGACACATACAAACAGGATTTGAAAATCTTCAAACTTTCCAGAACATCCGTTGATGTAAAAAAAGTGCTGCTTTATCCGGAAGACAGAAAATTGGAATATGCCTTTGTTTATAAGGGCAGGCAGCAAAAAGCAGTTATCAGCAATTTTTCTTTCAGTCTTGATTACCGGACAGACAAAAGCAAGGATGGGAGAAATATCAGAAATACATTAAAGGAGATAAACGACAGTTACAAGCCGTTCATCAGTTATCAGTCTTTTGGCAAATCGCTGAGGGAACAGGCAGAGGAAGCCAATCTGCGTTTATACAAAGCAGGTTCAAGTTTTTCACACATTGCCATTGATGATGTTCTGGCATATATTGAAGTTATTCAGTACAAAGAAGATATTCCCGAACTGGATTTTGATTTTGCGGAAAGTATAAATGCAAAGATTGCAGAAGAATTTGTGAAAAAAGTCCGCAACAAAATTAACTGGCAGCCAGGAAAAGCTATTTGGATTGGATAATGGAAAAAACCATATGAAATTGAACTACTGGAATTGAAAAACAAACGGAATCAATGGAATAAAAACGGAAATGCAGATTTCCACTGAACTTACTGTTATGAATCAAAAATTTCTCATCACTATTGACGGCCCGGCCGGGTCGGGAAAAACAACTGTCAGCAGACTGCTGGCGCAGCGGCTTTCCTGCACTTATGTGGATACAGGCGCGCTTTACAGGGGAATTGCCCTGGCTGCTCAGCGTGCCGGGATTTCCCCGGAAGATGAAAACGCTCTGAAATCAATGTGCCAAACCCTGCATCTCTGTTTTGTCAGAAATGAAAAAGAGCAGAGGCTACTGCTTAACGGAGAGGATGTCAGTGATCTCATCCGCACCCCGGAAATGAGCATGATGGCCTCTGCGGTTTCCGCCAAAGCTGCGGTGCGGGATTTTCTGCTTGGGGTTCAGCGGAATATGCGGGCGGAAAAAGGACTTGTCTTTGAAGGCCGGGATATGGGAACAGTGGTTTTTCCGGATGCGGATCTGAAATTTTTTCTCCATGCGGATCTGAAGGAGCGGGCAGCCCGAAGATACAAAGAACTTGGAAACAAAGCAGGCATCACTGCTGAAGCAGTGGAAAAGGATATGGAAAAACGGGATCATAATGACAGTTCCCGTTCCATTGCGCCTCTGCGTCCTGCGGAAGATGCCATCTGCATTGACACATCCACTCTTTCCGTATCTCAGGTGGTGGAACAGATGCTGCATTGTCTTTCACATGCCTTTGATCTGAAAATTTAATTTGCGAAATCCTGTTTTGCACCTATGATCATACTTCTGGACAATTTTTATTATATCATTACTCAGAAAATATGATGGTACAGCCACGAATTGCACGAATGACACGAATTACATAAATTATGGTTTGAGCATTCGTGCAGATATTACTCAGAAAATATGATGGTACAGCCACGAATTGCACGAATGACACGAATTACATAAATTATGGTTTGAGCATTCGTGCAGATTCGTGTTATTCGTGGCTGTTTAAACCCGATTTTTATAAACTCTGCTGAGGCAGGTCTTTCGAATACAGCATATTACAGCCGAAATGTTTCAGGTAATGGTAAGTAGGGTTCCATAAATTTTCGTGTATAAAGTTTTCAGGATGTCCGGATCG
>CAZHPS010000583.1:0-3689 GCA_964534335.1 uncultured Desulfobacterales bacterium | reverse complement strand
ACCGGGATTCACAGGATTTCCGGATTTACCCGGATTTTTCAATCCAGCCCGGACAGTCCCGGTCAATCCCTTAATCCTGAAAATCCGGGTTCAGACAGGGAATGCAAACTGTCTGAACCGGGATTCACAGGATTTCCGGATTTACCCGGATTTTTCAATCCAGCCCGGACAATCCCGGTCAATCCCTTAATCCTGAAAATCCGGGTTCAGACAGGGAACAGAGTTTCCCACAGAGGACACAGCGAGGAACGAATTGTGTTCAAACAAAAAAATCTCTGTGTTCTCTGTGGGAAACAAATGCAAACGGGGAGTTTCCCGCAGAGTTTACTGTCTGAACTGTGATTTGTCTGATTTTTCTGATTGCGCTGATTATTCTGTGCCTGTAATCAGATAAATCAGAATAATCAGAATAATCAGATGAATCAGATGAATCAGAGTTCCAGACAGTTGCACTCCGGTCAAAGAGTTTCCCGCAGATCCCCAGATTTGACAACTTTTCAAAAGTTGTCAAACCTGACTGGATCAAACCTACGGTGAATTGGTATAAGAAGGATTTTTTCAGGCAACTGCGTAACTGTCTTATTTCCTCACCAGCGGGAAACTCTCTCCTTTGCCGAATGCAACCGGCAGTTGTTTTTTGCCAAAGATTTTCTGGGACAGTTCCGGCACCTGTTTTCTCACATACAGTTTCAGTTCATCCACCTCCACCACTCCGTTGCTGTCCAAATCCGCATTGCCTCTGAGTCCTTCAAGCAGAATATAGGTGAAAAGGCCATGTCCCTGATACCCTTCAACCGCATACTGGGCTTCGGTTGCGGCCGCGATCACGTAACTGCCCACAGCCCGCGCCAGCAGTTCCACTGTGGTGCTTTCAGATATGCCCCGGTTCATGGCAAGCACCATTTTGCCGGATTTGCAGGTGTCCAGAATCAGCAGTTTCTTGCTGGCCGGAATCCCGGCCACCCGGTCTCTCAGTTCCTCTTCCAGCATACAGGTTTTTTCCAAATCTTCAGTCATCAGGTATTCCACACTGGAGGTAAGCAGAAAATACCGCTCATCCCGCAGTTCTCCGTGAGAAGCCATGTAAATCACGACCACATCTTCGGGTTTTGCCTGTTTCAGTGCGTCCAGAGCCAAACGCAGACTGCTGATATCGGCCTGCGCGTCAGTCAGGAGTTTCACACTGACATTGTTAAACAGACCGGCCGCGTTCTTTTGGAAAACTTCGGCCAAAGCCTGCGCGTCCGGACGGGCATAACGCAGGGAAATATCCGGGTTGGAAAATTCATTGATGCCCACAAGCAGCGCATGAAAATCAGGTCGACGGATGTCTGCTTTGGAAAACACATGCACCTGCGCCTCTTCGCTTTTCAGTTCATCTTTCGCGTCATAAACCACCACACCGATGATATTGTTTCGTCCGGACTGAAGAGACAACTGCACTTCCCGGATATCTCCGGTTTCAATCTCCTCTGCACCTTTGACTCCCCGTCTGCCCCGGCTTTCCACTGCCGTGCCATTAAGATAAATCCGCACAGTTCCCACGCCGCTGCCTGTGTCTGTTACTGCATAGCGCAAGGTCAGACTGTCTCCTTCAATGGCGGAATTGTCACCGGGCGAAAGAATGCGGACTTCCGGTGCGCTGGTTTTTGACAGAAAAGCAGTGATGTCCGGAAATTCCGCAATACTGTGTCCTGCAATCTTATCTGCGACCACGTTGGGCTTGAAAAACACGGCTTCCAACTGTTCACTGGAAACAAATTCCGGTGTCTGATCCATACCCCGGTTAAGCTGATACCCCACCATGCGCCCCGCGTTTTCCGAACCTGTGAAATACCCTTCCGGAGTCCAGGCCACCCATTCATTGTCTGCGGCATGAAAAATGGTGAGCAGATTTTTGCCGGTGGAGATGTCCCAGAGTTTCACCGTCTGGTCAGCAGAACCGGAAACCAGTTGTTTGCCGTCCGGAGACACGGCCACGCCCCACACATCACCGGTATGGCCAGTAAAATCATGCAGTTTTTCTCCGGTTTGGGTGCTGTAAGCTGAAAGAACCCCATTGCCGCCGCCGCTGATGGCAATTTTCCCGTCCGGTGTCAGGGTGAGGCTGCGATGATCATATCCATCGGTTGAATTTCTGGTAATCTCATGCTTTACCTGCCCGTTTTGCAGGATTTGCAGGACGGGGTGAATTTGTCCGGTCCGGGTGCGGATGGAAACAGTTCCGGCAGATGCGATTCCCCGGATAAAATCCGAATCCTTTTCCAAACCCGGGGAAGTAAGCGATTCTCCCATGCGCAAACGAAAGCTGCCATCTGATTCCATGAGGGAAAAACTCTGTTCCAAAGAACTTCTTCCCAAAAACAAATTTTCCTGACTCCATGTTTTTCCCCAGACCACTGTCCTGCCATCCTTTCCAAAACCCACGCTCCAAACCTGTCTCCCTTTTCCCTGAAAAGTTTGTTTCACTTCCCCTGTTTTACTATTCCATAGGTATATTTCTCCCTCAAAACCTCCGGTTGCCGCAAGTCTGCCGTCAGGTGAAAAGGCTGTGGCAAGAACAATGTTTTTGTGTTTGGTGAAAGAGACAAGTTGTTTGCCATCGGGGATGGAGAAGATGTTGTTTGCCCGTTCACCACTTTCATAACAATGCCCTGTCAGCACACTTTTTCCGTCCGGTGATACGGAAAGACTGTCCACAGTGCGGTTCTGTCTTGCCAGCACCTTAATAAACTTTCCTGTTTTCCCATCCCAGAGCCGGATGCTTTTATCCCGACTGCCGGAAAGCAGGTATCTGCCGTCCGGGGTGAACGCGGCGGATCGGACATTATCTTCATGACCGGTTAATGTGGAAAGCAGTTTTCCGCTTTGCACATCCCACAGGCGCAGGGTATTATCATTGCTTCCGCTTACTGCCTGTTTGCCGTCCGGCGAAAAGGCCACTGCGTAAATATGATCTGTATGTCCGCGTAACACATGCAGGGTTTGACCTGTGGAAATATCCCATATTCGGGCGGTCTTATCTGCGCTTCCTGAAATCAGACTGCGGCTGTCCGGGGAAAAGGCAAGACCATTAACCACATCTTCATGTACTTTGAGCAGGCGCACCACTTCGCCGGTGCGGAAGTTGAGGATGCGGATAACTCCTAACTCAGATAATTTATAATTAATACTTGGCCCCATCCAGCCCCCGACCGCCAGCCATTGGTTATCGGGCGACAGGGCTGCGGCATAGATTTTGCCTTCGGGTCCTTCGCCCATATGCCCGCGCAGAACACGGACAATTTCACCGCTCTGCACATCCCACACCCGCACAGTTTTGTCATCAGAAGCTGATACCAGATATTTGCCGTCTTTGGTGAAAATTACATCCCAAATCTTAGCCATATGCCCGCCGGAATCTATGGCAAGTATGGGGGTTTCTGCATTTTCAGGTCTGCGCTTGACGCCGCGTTCTTCCTTTGCCTGCACAGCCGGGGCATGCTGCTGTGCCTGAACCGCCTCCGGCTGTTTCCTGACCTGCATTTCCTGACCGCAGCCTGTCAAAATCATCACACACACGGCCATCTGCCAAATCATCCTCTGTACGCTCTTCATGTTGCAATTCTCCTTTTTGGGTTTGTGGTTTTGTTGACTGTCTGAACTGTACTTCGGCATGCTCAGTAACCATGATTTGTCTGATTTGTCTG
>CAZHPS010000582.1:0-3702 GCA_964534335.1 uncultured Desulfobacterales bacterium | reverse complement strand
TCCTGAAAAACCCAATTTTTTTGATACACGAAAACTTTCGTTGACCTACTTAATTCGCATCAAATGCGGAGATTAAGAGGAAACATCAGGCATATCCGGCGAAATTCCCAAAGATCTGAGTTTTTCTGCAAGCTTTTCTGCTCTCTGACGTTCCTTTTCTGCTCTTTGAGATTCCTGCTCTGCCCTCAAACTTTCCTGCTCTGCCCTCAAACTTTCCTGCTCTGCCCTCAGACTTTCCTGCTCTGCCCTCTGCCGCTCCTGCTCTGCTCTCTGCCTCTCCTGCTCTGCTTTCAGACTTTCCTGCTCTGCTCTCTGCCTCTCCTGCTCTGCTTTCAGACTTTCCTGCTCCGCCCTCTGTTTTTCTGCCTGATACTCGGTCATAACATAATTCCTGTAAATGGGATCTCCTGTCAGATCTGTCAGGCAGGGCTGCCGATACAGATCTGATATGCGGAACTGAAAACCCCCCAGCACAGCGGAACTGATCACACCGTCAGCAGAAGGTCTGATTTTTGCATATTTTCCCTTTCTGCCCAGCCGGTAAAACACGGTTTCCAGTCCTCTGGGATCCAGAATGAAATATTCCCTTACCCCGGCTCCCTCATATTCCTGTTTTTTCTGCACGGTGTCCCGGCGCACTTCTTTGGAAGAGGAATAGGACAGAAATTCAATGCACAGATCATATGTTCCCCGATAGGAGAAATCACCTGAATTTATGATCACAGGATTGTCATTGAGAATCACGGCCAGATCCGGTTTGCGTATGCTGATGCTGCCCGGAAAAGCCAGCCGGAAACCAATATCCAGCCCAATCACCCGTGCAACGGGACGGACTTTGAGGAAATGGGTCAGAATTTCCGCAAACCACCAGTACACCCGAAAACCGGAATAATCACTCACGGGTTTCACCTCCAGATAACCGTTGTTCCATTCATAACTGAAATCAGAATCATGATAATATTTCTTCCAGTATTCAGCCTCAGTAACTGCAAGTCCGTCATGGGAAATTTCCTCTTTTTCCGGTGCAGTGGACGGAACAGGGGGACGGATTTTTTTTATCCGCTCCGGTCTGGAAAATATCTGCTGCAATGCTTCCATGTTTTTCTCCTCTGTAAATCCTTTCAGTAGTGTGGGCAAAACCGCTGTCAGAGATTCTCTGTCTGTTTCGTACTGACAGCGGTTTTGCTCACCCTGCAGACTTTGTCCCTGATGCTCCAATTATAGGGTATTGTCTGAAAAAGTCAAAGCAAAAAAAGCCTGTTCCCCGGATAAGGGAACAGGCTTTCATTTTTTTCACAAAGTCACAGTGCAGTATGACAGGTTTTTCTTCTGCAGTCTGCAAATTCCCGGCTGAAACAGCCTTTCAGGAGGGGAATATATAAAATTCAATGTGGTCATGTATTTGGGAATATTGGGGAAAGACGCTGAATCTGTGCAACTGTGCTGGCTGAATTTTCCTCAATCTTAATCAGAATGGGAATGATCAGAAAAATGATGAACAGCACCAAAGACGCTGCAATGGAACCCAGAATTACCATTTTCCTCTGGGAAATCTCCTGATTTTTTTCCTTCATTTCTCTGAGCGCATTGAAAAACATTTCTTTGTACTGATTTGTGAACTGTGCATAATCCATATCCTTTTCATTGTTTTTCCTGGCCCATTTTTCCGTGTCTTTCAGAAAATCCTCCATGCCATGCACAAATTTTTTCTGATATTCATCAGGAACAGCCAGAATCCATTTCATCATCACCTCATAGTTTCCCTCGGAAAATCCGTATGCAACAATCATTTTTTTGATGGTATCGCCGTAAGTGTTTTCCATTTTTCTTTTTCTGTCAATTTCAGAAAAATCATGGGAAGAATAGGATTTTCCCCTGTCTTCCAGCAGAGGCCGCACATCCTCAAATTCAGGCTGCCGGAAGCCCGCATTTCCGGCCACGAAATAATAGGCAATGCCGGATATAAATATCAGAAAGAAAAGGAAAATGAAAAATGCGGAGACCAGTTTGCCGAATCTGAAGGAAAAATGCAGCAGTCTGTCAATCTTTCCGGAATGCTTTGCTGTCATTTCAGAAGTGCGCTTTGCCAGTTCCCGCAACTGTTCTTTGTCCGCATACTTTACAGCCTCTTTGGTCATTTCACTGAGTTCCCCTGCTTTTTCCTTTGCCATTTCAGTGAGTTCTCCAGCCTGTTTTTTCATTTTGCCAAAGATTCCGGATCTGACTTTTGCACCGCAATGCGGACAGGTTTTGGCATCAGGGCTGATTTCCTTTGCACATTGACTGCATGGTATCAGGGGAATTTTCTGTACAGCTTTTGTTTGACTGTTTTCCGCATTCTGACTGATTTCAGAAGGCTGCATTATTACTGCCGGACTGCGGGGGTTTTCCGCATTCTGACTGTTTTTGGCAATATGCAGGGCTTTGCCGCATTTTTTGCATACCGTGTCAATTCCCTGCTCCGGGATTCTGTCATCACTGATATTGTAAACTGCCCTGCAATCCGCACATGTGATTTTCATTATTGATCTCCAATAGTTGATGATACATTCGGAAAAAAATATTCTGTCTTTTTTCTCTGCCTCATCTGTTTTATACTCAGAATTTCAGAATCTGCCGGACTTTGGCAGAAAAACTGTAAGAATGGAACATACAGGAAATCAGGGGAGAAAAAAAGCGGTATGAATCAGACATAAATCGGACACAAAGCGGACAGGAAATATGGCAGAAAAAAAAGACACAGGCAGTTATATATTGATGGAAAACGATTGAAAACAGGAAGATATAATATTTTATGATATGCTGTGCATGTGATTTTCCGCTTTGGGAATCAGGGGCGGGTATGCAGAGGAGGAAGGATGCGTTTTATCCAAAAAAATCAGATATAAATTCAAAAATTTTTGCAAGATTCATCTTTTCTGATGGTTCAATTCTGTCCCCGGTATGCCTGTGATAAGGGAAGGTGGATATTTCCGGATGATGAGGCGCATTGTCCCATCCGATAATCACACTGTCATCCGGCCGCAGCCAGTAATAACTGTACACATCAGATTTGCCCCGGATTTGCACTTCCCGAACCCGCAGTGAGGTTCCGTCAAAAAGTCTGATCTTTGCCCGCAGTTGTGAAACTGATTCCTCCTGGGAAAACTGAAAATTTTCCACAGATTCAACAATTTCACCAAAAGCAGATACGATCCGGTAAAATTCTGTATTCATTATCTTCCCATGATGAATCTGAATTTGTCAATTTTTCCTGATAATTGTGTGATGACTTCATTCAGCCATGTCCATTCAATCCAGTCTTCATGGGCTTCGGGAGTGTCCGGCATTTCTTTCTGGAACTGGTGCCATGTTTTTCCGTATTTCCTTTCAAATACGGATGATTTCTGTCTGAGATCATTGAGCCTTTTTTCCGTATGCCCCAGACGTCTTCCCGCGACTTCCTTCAATGCCTCAACATAAAGCCCGGCACCGGTTTCGCTGAGAATATCATTCAGAGCCTTTGGGACTTTTACGCATATTTCAATCATAATTGCACCTGTTTTCTGGATATTTTTATATAATAAATTTATATAATTATAACAATAATATATCAGTGAAACAATTTATCTGCACGCTTGTTGAAAACCGTTCCTTTTTCCAGTTCATTGAATTCACATTCAAGTAAACGGTTCTGTTCCGATTTTTCATATAATTGGAATA
>CAZHPS010000581.1:3477-3714 GCA_964534335.1 uncultured Desulfobacterales bacterium | reverse complement strand
GACATTTTTTCAGGTGATGCAATTTTTCATATTTAACTGTCAGACTTTCCAAAGTGATAACGAACGAATCGAGTCAGATCATATCAGAACCAGTGATTTCAGCTCTGAGGAGCTTATATGCAGACAGGACTGTTCTGGAGACACCTTGCTCAATGGTGTCTTGGTGCGTCGGGGCTCTCTCAATTGCGCTTAATAGGACCAAGTGTAAAATTTATACAGCTAAACTCTAAAAATTTT
>CAZHPS010000581.1:0-3467 GCA_964534335.1 uncultured Desulfobacterales bacterium | reverse complement strand
TAAGGCTGACGCTGCGGAACCTTCCTTGATTTGACTGGGTGCGCCGTGATGGCTTAAGGCTGACGCGTGCGGTCTCCCGAAGCTACGGGACGATCCGCAGTGTGGGGTAATTCCTAACGCTGCGGGGTCCTCACAAGACTTGAAAGCATACTGGAGAGAAACCTATTTCTGAGAGAGAGAGAGAAAAGCAGAAGAGCTTAAAGACTATGGCTGTGACATCAGGACATTTTTTCAGGTGATGCTGTCTTGGTGCGTCGGGGCTCTCCTAGTTGCGCTTAATAGGACCAAGTGTAAAATTTATACAGCTAAACTCTAAAAATTTTACACCCCCCCCCCCCAATGTGAGGAGCGCATGTAAACTGAGAGCCCGACGCACGGAGTATAAAAGTGTTTTTTTTTCATACGACATAAACTGTTGGCGAAAGTTCGGGGCCTATCTGGCTTAAAAGGCCGTGGTTTCGGCGATTCGGCAACTTGCCGACCGAGCGAATATCATTGAAAAACGATAGTGAACATAAAGTACGAGGCTCAGGCAGTATGGGATAAATTTTTCAAAAGAGGACATTATGTGAAAAAGTCTAACCCGTTACTGCCCGTCGGAGGCCGATTTTACGGCCGAGCTCTCGCAACATTGACCGGAAAAAGAACTCAAGCACAGACGATTGTTTAAAATCAGGCAAGACCCCTATAAACTGAGAAGTTTAAAATCGCCATACACTCTAAAAAATACCCCGAATTTTTTAAGATATCTTTCACAGCTCAATTCGGCCTAGAGCATAAAATAGAATTATTAAAATCTGTCATAAAAACCACCTGTTAGCGCGGCAAAACGTCGGTAAAAGCGCTCCACGAGTGCCGATCGCCTAGTGCAGAAAACGTTTTTCATCGTCAGTCGTAAGGCAAGTTTTGGCGCGTCACCACGCCCTTTTCTCCAAGCCAATTTTCAATCGCACACAGAGACCCACAGTGTTTTACGCAGCAGCGTTAACAGGTTGGAATCGTCGTATTTTTCTTCTAAAATTGTTTAATTTTTCAATCCCCGTTGCTAAAGAATCATTAAAACAAGCGTCGGCCCGTAGCGTTCATGTAAAAGTAATCGTAAAACCGGCACGAGTCGTATAGTTTGAATTTTTATCAGAGAGGTTCGGTGAAAAATTAACAGGAGACCCCAACGCGCTAACTGGCGTGTTGGGGCCTCCGATCCCCCCCTCTACTCGTGTCAAAAACTTGAGAATATTGTGTAAAAAAGCGGGCCTTGTACGACGATTCCCTTCGGTTTTAGACAGATTTCTTCAAACAATCCCCCCATCAACAGCCGGTAGGAGGCGCACTCTATTTAAGGTGAGATCCATGTCTAAATAAGTCCGTTCAATATGTAAAAAATCAGTAAAACTAAATCCGTGCTTTTGAGGCGAGCCGGACTGCAGATCCGTAAAAGCGGATCCGCAGCCGGACCTGGAATCAAAATCCGGACCGAAGTGGTCCGGATCCGGGTCCCGAGTCCGTATCCGTCCGAAAATGGCCGGATCCGGACTCTGATTTTTCTTTATCTTTGTCCTTTTTCTTTATTTTTAATGCCTTTGAAGTCCTAAAAGAAAAGGTGTAAAGAAAAGAGCAAAAGTAACAGTAAAAAAGCAAAAGCAAACCGGACTTTCTTTGGCAAAGAGTGTTCTTTCTTCCGGTGTTGGCCTATCTTTTCTCTATCCTAGTAGTGGCCTTTCTTTATCTTTATTATGTGTTGGCCACAGGCAGCTGACTGGGTCCGGCCACAACGTTTGTTGAGTCCCGGACCCTGTTGGTGGTAACGCAGTCCGGGTCGGATCCAGCGGCCAGACACGGATCCGGTCCCCGGACTGATGCCATCTTATATGCCCGGATCCGGATTTAGGTCCGGTTCCGAGTCCTGGATCCGCGATGCGCGGATCCGGACTCTACGTGTACCAAGGAGCAAAATTGTTAAAATTCCATGATTTTCTTTCTTTAAACCGGACTTCGGTCCTTTAGTCGTCTTCTTAGGACTGTCCCCTCCATCGTGGGCATCGCGCGTCATTCGGACGCGATGCCCGGATGATCCGGATCAGTCCGGGAAGGTCCGGATCCGAGTACTGGACTCGGATCCGGCCACATACTAGTTTTATTTTGATGCGCCAAAGCAAAATTCAAATGCGGATGCGTACCGTACGGTACGGAATGCGGTCCCGGATGCAGATGCCGGGTCCGTAGTCCGTTACCGTATGGTACCGCACCTTAAATACGGTATCGGCGCGAGGGCGGACGCGCGGATCCGGACTTCGGTCCGGATCCGCGTCTCAATCCTCAAACCGGTACCACCATTTCTGTAAAAACTAAACATAAAATATAAGCGGACCCACTCAAAGGTAGGCGCGGGTTCGCATTCTTTCTTCTAAAAATTCATGTTTAAATTTTTCTAAAACTAGTGTGTGTGACGCGAACCTGGATCCGGATTCTTGAATCCGGATCCATCAAATGTACATTAAACAGAAACGCAAAAGGATTCCGGATCCGGACTCAGTCCGGATCCGCGAATCCTATCAAAACTTAAGGCGAATGCCTCCGGATCCGGATTCTTGAATCCGGATTCGGGAATCTTTTATGCGGACCCCAGATCCGCATCGGATCCGTACAGTTTCAGTACGGATCCACTCCTTTTGGTACCAATAGGGCCCTTCTCATGTTTTGTAGGGGTGCCCGGCATCTAGACTAACCCCCTGAGGCATATGCTATGCCTATGACCGGACCAAATGCCAACAGGTCCGGCTGGTCCCCCCAATCCTCTAGCTTGTTACCAGCTCACTTTGCTAGCTTACTGTTACCTTTATGGTAACTCCCCTGAACCTCCCCTGTCTGGCAGGTCATCCATGTCAGCCTGGCTAGGGGGTTTGGGGGGCATTGTCAGGAAGGGGTCTAGATGCCAGGTGATATTCCTTGCTGATTAGTCTGTGTCCAGAAACTGAGAAATATTCTGACAAACTGATTACTGATATCCTTGAATCTTAGTCCATTCCTGAGAAAAATCACAGTGCAAGAAATATTTATCCCACTATTTTTTAGTTGATTGCCGACTGATAAGAATTGATGTATCTGATAATTTTGTTAACTTGAGTGAGCATTTTTAAGCAAATGTCTGGAGATTTAAGCTTTGAGAAAAAGACACAAGGGAGTGTGCTTTATTACTGTGCTCTGGCAAGTGTCCGCATAACCGGCCTTCTGGACATAGCTTCTATTTGCATCTGATTTTAAAAATCACCCAATCGAACGGCTCTGGATTTCAAAGCAAAGATTAAAAGCCAAATGTCAGAACTTGATCACAATGGACAGCAAAAGAGTTTAATGCAGAGATTTATGTCAGAACTTAGGGAACTGTTTGATCATGTGTGCAAAGAATTACGACTCACCATTTTTTTTTTGTTTGTATTGTTATTTGTTTGTTGCGCTATTATGTTTAT
>CAZHPS010000580.1:0-3731 GCA_964534335.1 uncultured Desulfobacterales bacterium | reverse complement strand
GTTCAAATCCTGCCTGGCCTGCCACCGATTATAAAGGAGTTATGATGAAAATCATTAACTCCTTTTTTATTTTGATAAGGACGCATTCCCCAAAAATCTCAGCGGATCATAATTATTTGTTTTTTATTGATTTTTATTCTGAACCCATAAAAATCAGATATACTGTTTCAGCTTTGGTTTTGGTGGCATGATTTTTGCTTTACAGTCCGAAAGCATACTTTCTGACCTGAAAAACTCTTCGGGAAGGCTGAAAAAAATATGTTCCTGACAGCAGGCAGTTATGTGCCATAAAAACCAAAATTGGATCAGTATAATCATGCGAATTAAGGGTTGAATACAGTAACGTAAAATCAGACAGTTACAAAACAGATTCAGAAGGTTCAGTTTTGCAAATCCTGTTTTTGCTGATTCCGGATTTTTTGACCCTTAACCGGCATTCATCATATTCAGATATGGATTCGTTAACAGTTCGGATACATTAGCAACTTTTTATATGGATCAAATATGTCAGAAATACGTCCGTCAGCCACAATAATTCCTATGAAAGCGTCAGATGAGGGCTTTTCAATTCTGGTACTCAGACGGAATCGGGGAATGATGTGGGGAAATGAATGGGTATTTCCGGGCGGAAAAATCGAACCGGATGATTACACAGTTGAAAATGATGTCTATTCCGCTGCCCTGCAGGCAGCCGTGCGTGAAACAAGGGAAGAAGCCGGGATCTGTTTTGCTGTGGATGAACTGGTGCATATGGCACGATGGACAACTCCCGAAAGTCTGCCAAAGCGTTATATCACCTGGTTTTTTCTGTCTGATGCCGGCTTGGACAATGTCCGGATTGACGGGAGTGAAATTGTTGACTGTCAGTGGATAAATCCCAAAAAATTTTTGGAAACAGACTGCTATGGCAAAATCACCATGCCTCCGCCTACGTTTGTCACAATCAGTCTGCTTTCCTCTTTTGGGAATATAAAAGATGCCTTATCCCATTTCCGGCAGAATGATCCGATGATATTTGTTCCACGGATTATTCCATCGGAAGACGGGAAATGTTTTCTTTATCACGGTGATTCTTCATATGAATCCGGAGACATTCATGCGGACGGCATACGGCACCGTCTTACAGTAACCGGAAAGAGATGGCATTATCAAAAGGATGAATTTGAGACTTTCCGAGACTTCTGCTGAACACAGTCCGCAGGATTTTTAAAACATTCCGCCGTTTACAGAAATGACCTGACCGGTGATATAGGATGCATCCTCTGAACAGAGAAAGGCAACCACTTTTGCCACTTCTTCAGGCCTGCCGATCCGGGCCATGGGAATCAGGGATTTGATGTTCTGTACCGGTGCATCCTGAATCATTTCCGTTTCGATCAGTCCCGGTGCCACAACATTGACACGTATACCCAGCCGGGCCACTTCTGCTGCAAGGGAACGGCTGGCGCCAATCAGTCCTGCTTTGGCGGCTGAATAATTGGCCTGTCCCCGGTTGCCGACCAGTCCGGCCAATGAAGCAATGGAAACAACAGAACCTTTTTTTCGGGGAATCATCTTTTTCAGCACCGGTTTTGTGACATTATAGAATCCTTTCAGTGTAGTATCCACTACAGAAGTCCAGTCTTTTTCAGGCATCATGACAAAGAGTCCGTCAGCGGTGATCCCTGCATTGTTGATCAGTATCTCTATATTGCTGAATTTTCTGGTAAGTTCTTCCACCGCATTGACAGTCTGCACCGTATCTGCCACATCAAACTGCACAGATTCTCCATCACCGCCTGCTTTTCTTATCAGTCGGACGGTTTCTTCTGCCGCTTCTGTATTTGATTTGCAGTTTACAATAATATAATAACCGGCCTTTGCCAGTTCCACAGCGATGGCCCGTCCAATGCCCCGGCCTGATCCTGTCACGATGGCGGCCGGTTTGTCCGTATCTTCACCCATTGCCTCATCTCCCAATCTTACAGCCGGTCCAGTCAGATTTTTTCTCCATTTTTCAGAACTGTGGTGATAATAGCCAGCAGAGAATCGTAATTATAGGGTTTCTGAATAAAACCGGTTCCGGCATTCATTATTTCACGGGGTGTTCCCTCTATGGAATCCCCGCTGCATATGATAATCCGCATATCCGGTCTGAAACGTATGAGATGGGAATACACGTCTTTGCCTTCCATATCCGGCAGACCCGGATCCAGAATTGCCAGATGAATTTCCCCACTGTAGTGCTCCGCTATTTTTACCGCTTCCTCTCCGTTTACTGCGCGCAGCACAGTATACCCCATACGCTCAATCATGGCCTGGGCCACTTCCAGAACCATTTCCTCATCTTCGATGATGAGTATGTTCACTGCTTCTTCTGCGGAAGCTGCATCATCCTTTTTCATGATTTCCCCCAATGATTCATTCCGGAATTCTGCTGAGTGTATCCTATTTTTTGGAATTATCACAATATTCCGCAGGACATATGAGCCTGCATAAAAATAAAAAGATTCTGTGAGCTGCCCGCTTCCGTCAATAATTTTTTTTGTGATTCCCCCAGCCGGAAGATTTTTCCCTATGCTGCTTTATGTATTGTTCGGAACCTCTTTGCACATATTTTCCGGGTGAATCATCTTTGGAACATTATTTTCCGTTTCAGATGTTTTCTTTTCTTCCCATGTGATCAGAGGCGATTCTCCGGCAGCAGGCTGATGGTATTCCAGTTGGGGCTGCGGTGCTGCACCCCGTGTGTATTCCAGTTGCAGACGCATTTTCTGCAGTTCAGTCTGGTTGTCAATATTGCGTTTGGCCAGCAGATAACGAAGATAAACGATCCATGCAAACAGTCCGATCAGCACCGCAGCACTAGAGATGACCACCCATTTGAAACGGATCAGTGTGTCCACACTCACTTTGGCGATATAACTGACCATATTGGGGATCACCCAGTACATGAAAACCGAAAGCAGGATCAGAAAACCGATGGTAAAAATATTGAAACTGCTCAGTGTGGAGATCATTTTTTCAAATTCTGTGTTATACTGGATTGTTTCACCCTCCCGGCCTCCTGCTTTGTTACGGGTTTCATCCCCGTAAAAAAGCGAGGTATATGCCTTGACCGTAAAGGCAAAGAGCAGAATCACGCCGATGGGAATTCCCACTGCGGCAGTAATCCACGCACGGAAGGGAAATGGTTCATCTTTGATTTCCAGCCTTTTGTCAAACTCATCCAAGGATCGCCCGAAGGTTTTTTCAAAATAGTATTTGTTGAAATCGCTCAGATTCTTTCCGTCTGTCACATGGATGACATTGCCGTTTTTGTCGAGAATCTGCAGCCATTGCTTGCGGCCCGATTTCATGGCAGCGACCGCGAAGATTTCCAGTTCGATAAGGAAAAGCACCACAGCGATGATAATAAACACTGTCCTGTTTTCACTCACCAGGGTGGCAATACTTTTCTGACTCATAACAAATCCATCCTTTCTGTCTGTTTTTTTGCCGTAATCTTTGTACAGTCCGGAGGAAAATGAATTTTGGCAGGGGAGAGAGGGATAAACCGTATTCGCTGATAAGCGGAAACGGGCCAAAAACAGTTTCCGGATGTCCGGCTGCGGATCCGATATTCTGAAATCTGTTTTCTATCACGATAAGATATGATATTCAAGATGTAAATATTTTACAGGAGGAAAAATCTTAAATGAAAGAGATACGGAAAACAGCAAAGGAACGGATGCAGGGATACTGCCGGGTCT
>CAZHPS010000579.1:0-3737 GCA_964534335.1 uncultured Desulfobacterales bacterium | reverse complement strand
CCAACTGTTCTGCAATATAGCCGACAGTTCCGATATTTTCCCGGTAAAGTGCAATCGCAAGTTCAATCCTGTACATTTCCCGGATATCCTCCGGAGTCAGTCTTGGATATGCTTCACCCAATTCCTTTTCTGTTGCACCTTCTCCCAATTTCCGCAAAACAAGTTCAGCAGGTATCCGTGTTCCACGTATAACCGGCTTGCCAAGCAGAATTTCAGGATTTATATCAATATGTTTTGAAATATCCATTTTTGTCCCATACAATCTGCACCTGATCCGGAGGAGTGCAAAAATTAAGCGGAGCGGTTTTTTGCACAGACGCAACTGCGGAAAAACTGACAATATTTTGGATCAAACCAATGGCGAATCGGTATTATTTATATAATCTCAGGAACATATTCATCTTCATATTTTTCTGTCAGCACTCCCAATATTTCCATAAAAGATGCCAATGGATGATTTTCATCTTCTCCCACTTCATAGATCAGGCTGTCCAACAGTTCAACAATCCTGTCATATTCTTTTTCTGTGCGGGGAACATACAACATCTGTGAGACAGTATGCTTTTTTAATATATCCATTTTAGATAGTTCAGAAAACAAGTTCAAATATCTGTTCTTTCACAGCCACGCCCCATGTGCAATCCTCTTTTTCTTCTATCAAAATGAAACCCCATTTTTCATACAAATGCCTTGCAGCATCCAATCCGGCAAAAGTGCTGAGATATACTTTTGCAAATTTCTTTTCTTTGCAGAAAGTAATGGCTTTTTCCATCAGCATATTGCCAATATTATGTCCCTGAAACTCAGGGGAAACAATGAAAAAGCGCAGTCGGGCTTCCTGCTGATCTTTCTGATTTCCGTCAATGGCGATACTGCCTGCAATGATGTCATTGCACAAAGCAAGCCAGAAACCATTGCGCTCTGCCTGTTTGTGTGTCAGCAAAGCGGAAAGTTCGGTCGCTACTTTGGTTTCAAAAAACAGACCGAAATTCCAGTATCTGCTGTAATATTCCCCGTGCATAGCCGTAATCCATCCCACTGCACCGGGGATATAATGGGAAATAACAACAGGTTTTGTCATATTCGCTTTTTCCATTTCTTTCTCGTTCCCATATGAAAATGAAGGAGTGCCAAACGGAAAGTTTGGCAAAAAACGCAATAGATCTTCCAAATTTTCAGTTTGGTACTCCTTTGCCACTCAAATCAATGGTATTGATGATGCTGAGCAGATCATCCAGAGTTCCATTTCCGATAATGTTTCCTGCATTTTTGTCATTGTCAGCCATATTTTCCATTTTCTGCCACTGTTTTGACCAGAACCAGGACTGGGAAGGATCAATAACTTTTTTTGCCTTGATAAAACAGATAAAATCCAGTATTTGCTTTAATTTGTCAACAGACATTCCTTCCATTTCGCTTAAAAGTTCATCTTTGTACTGAGAAATCGTTGCAGGCATTCCTCCTCCTTTCTGATAATCATTAAAGAACTGAAATTCTGAAACCCCAAGGGTTTTCAAAACCCTTAGGGTTTTTATTTTATATTTACCGTTTCACAATCATGGCAACGGCTTCACCACCGCCTAAGCAAAGAGAAGCCAGCCCGGTTTTTTTGTCCTGACGCATCATTTCATACAGCAATGTCACCAGCAGACGGCATCCGCTCGCGCCAATGGGATGGCCTATTGCCACAGAACCGCCGTTGACATTGACTTTGTTCGCGTCCAGTTTCAGTTCCTTCATAATCGCAACCGAAGAGCCGCTGAATGCTTCATTGATTTCAAACAAATCCACATTATCAATGCCGATGCCTTCTTTTTTCAGGCATTTGGGAATTGCCCATATGGGAGCCACCAGCACATATTTCATTTCAATGCTGTAGGATGCCTGAGCGCCGATGGTGGCAATGATATTGCAGCCAAGTTCTTTGGCTTTTTCTTTTGACATGACAACAACCGCAGCCGCGCCGTCACTGATGATGGAAGCATTTCCGGCTGTTCCCACACCATCTTTTTTGAACGCGCCTTTCATTTTGCACAGCACTTCATAGGGGGTATCCACAGGGCATTCATCTGTATCAAAGATTTTCGGTGCGCCTTTGCGCTTGGGAATTTCCACAGGCAGGATCTGCTCTTTGAATTTTCCTGCTGCAATTGCTGCCAATGCCCTGCGGTAGGATTCTGCTGCAAAGCGATCCTGATCTTCCCTGCTTACATTGTATCTTTCCGAGCAAAGTTCATTGGATATGCCCATATGAAAATCATTGACCACATCCCAGAGACCGTCATGCACCATATGATCCTGAATCTGTCCCGGCCCCATGCGATAGCCGAAACGGGCTTTGTCCAGATAATAGGGAGCCTGACTCATGGATTCCATGCCACCTGCCACGATCACATCCGCATCTCCCACCTGAATGGCCTGTGCAGCAAGCATGACAGATTTGAGTGCAGAACCGCAGACTTTGTTGATGGTAAAGCATTCTGTTTTCCAGGGCATACCCGCCAGATGCGCAGCCTGCTTGGCCGGGTTCTGTCCGTATCCGCAGGGCAGCACCTGGCCCATGATGCACTCGTCAACAGCTTCTTTGCTGATTCCCGCGCGTTTCACAGCCTCTGCGATCACCAGACCGCCGAGGGTTGTTGCTCCCATATTTCCCAAGGTTCCGTTGAAAGATCCCAAAGGTGTCCGTACCGCACTTACAATAACTGCTTCTCTCATTTTATTCTCCTTTTTATGTTTGAAATAATCATAAATTTTCCAAATCTGCCAAATCCTGACGTCTTCCTGTGGCTTTCTTGTTTTTCCTCAGATTATCCAGATCAATGAAATTGACTGTCATTCCCTCAATATTTGTCTGTTCTTTTGAAAGATAACATTGTTCAAAAGTTACACCCGCTATTCCGGTCAAAATATCAATACGGTTAGGCGGATAGCCCAACTGGATAACATAACCTGGGGGCAGAAAATCTTCTGCCTGCAACCCAAGAGAAGCAAAACCGAAATCATGGATGGCCTTCACCAGATTTCTGGCGTTTTCCTCATCAGACTGAATCCAGATGTCAATATCTTTGGTATAGCGGGGATGTCCGTGAAAAGCGACAGCATAGCCGCCAACAACCAAATATTGCACCTTATTTTTGTTTAACGATTCGATAAACTCTCTGAAATCCCGGTTCAGTACCATATTTCCACGTATTGTATTCTTTTCTGATTTCTTCCAAAGCAGCCAGACGTTCTTCCGGAGTTCTGCTCTGCCAGAAAGCAAAATCATTTCCGGCTTCTTCCATCTTCATTTTTCTGCAAATTTCAGGAATTGTTCTCATAGTCAAAAAAAGTTGGAAAAAGGCTGATTTGGTTTTTCTCCGCGCTCTTTGTAGAAATCAAGATAATCTTCCACAGAATATTTCAATGCCTTGCGTAATTCATCTGTTGATTTTCCCTGAAAAGTGATGACATCCCGGATATTGATTACTTCTCCGTGAAAAATATCTGCTTGGGCATCGTATTCGATATGTGCGATATAATTTTTATATTCCATTTGTAAGTTTATTCAGACAGTTTTTTATTTATAATGGTTTATAACGGTCAGTATTTCAACTTCGACATCTGTCACGATAAAAACTGCCCTGTATTTTATATCCAGTCTGAATGAATAAATTTTCAAATGTTTGGGTTCCAGAACTTCGACATTCAGAGACGGATGATTTATATCCGCTTCAAAAAGTTCCTTTGCCTTC
>CAZHPS010000578.1:0-3766 GCA_964534335.1 uncultured Desulfobacterales bacterium | reverse complement strand
TTGTCAATAAGTTCTGTTTTGTTCATCTGTCTCTCCTTTCAAAAAAATGTCTGATAGTTGTGAATCAAATACTGCTGACGCTGACTGCGGCCGGGTTATCCGGCAAAGTATCCGGCAGATCATCCGCAGAAAAAACCTGCGGATATTTTCATACTGTCCGGAAATGCTTTTCTGTCCTATCACATCTTTGCTGTCTTGTGAAAATATTTTTTCAAAATTTTACTGAAAATCTTACAGGTCTGTCCGGTTTTTTTCCCACAGGGATCGGCTCCGCGCGATTTTTTTCCTCACAGGGCCATTCCAGTTTTCCCTGCAAAGAAAGGAGGATTCACCTCGCAGAAGCATTTGTTCAAACATTTCAAAGGGAACCGTAAAGGAAAGTTCATCATTGCGGAAGAATTTCCTTGCGGAAATATCCCATCCGCCGATAACGGCCCTGTTTTTGCCCATCAGCCTGTATTTCAAAGGCCACGTACCCAGCCCCGCGCACGCGGCTCCCCAGGGGGATGCCACCACTTCCGGATCATTGCTTACAAAATAGGCCAGTTGATGCAGTCCGGTCAGCGGTTCTGCACGGGTGAAAAAAGTGACAAATTCAGGCAGTTCATCCGGCGCAAACAGATCCAGAGGTTTGATGACCCAGAATTTTTTGCCAATCTGCGGGGGATCAATATCCAGAAAGGTTTTGCGAAGGGCATCCGGGGATTCGCAGTAAAGTTCTCCTTCCATATGACCGGGGATGCCGGAGGAGACATAACGGATAATGGTTTCGGTCTGGGGTTTCATGAATCCCAGCCAGAACGCTCCGCCCGGACATCCGAACTGCTCTGCACTGAAATACGCGGCGGTTTTTTTGCGTCTGGCACGCCAGATATGGCCCATGACACAGGAAAAATTTCCAAACACTTCTCCCCAGTTTATGGCATTGCAGGATTCTCTTTCACAGGTGGGCAGTACGGACGGTTTTGGGGATAAACCTGCTGCAGGCTGCGCATCCGTGTACAGGATGCCCATAGGCATTTCATCCAGTCCCAGCAGTGCAAGAAAAGCCGGGATTTTTTCCATGATTGTGTTTTTCATCTGAGAGATCTCCCAAGTGTGGAATGAACAGAAAAATATGGGAAAAACAGGAAATGATTTTGATACGGCTGACCGCAGAACGGATCAGATAAAGAACTGAATATCTTCTTTAACTCCTTATTCATACAACACTGTCTGTTCTCAATTCTTCCATGTTCATAATAAAATCTTTTGTTTTCAAAACCTGACAGCAAGTTCAGCGGCGGGCGTCAGCCCATCTGTATAGGCATATTCATAGAAAACCAACAGTTTCTCTAAATCATCATTTTTAGGATTATATCTATGGGTTATTTCATATTTCGATTCATCCTTTGGAATTGAAGTATAACGAATATCCAGTATTTCACGGTCATGTGCGTTAAAAAAATAAATAAATGGAAGATCAGTACATTTTTCAGTGACAATTTCCTGATCCAGATGCTCTTCGATTTTTTTGAATAAATTGTTAAATATTTCATCGTTTATTCTGATGACTTCCCTTTTTGAAAGCTCAAGCTCAAAATACATTTTCGCAAATTCATAATTTTTTATTGTAATTTCGATAATATTTTTTTTATCGTTTTCAGGTGATTTAACGATTGTATTCTCAACTTTTTCAATTATAGATCTTATTTCTGTTTCAATGATAAAACACTGCTGATATTTTGTATTTTTCAGAATTTTATCTTTATCTCCCACAACCAATGACAATATTTTATTATCAATTAATATATCAAGTTGAGCAAACTCTGTCTGAGTTAAAATATTTGGCTTTAATCTGTCAAAAAAAATATTTAAAGATAATTTCGGATTTATCAAACTGCCTAAATTCAGAATTAAATCCATAACAGTAGTTTTACCTGAACCATTAACGCCTGATAAACACAATAAATTTTGCGGATTATCATTATGTGTAAAATCAATCAGGATATTAGAAAAAACTCCGCTGTTGATCATATATAATTTTAATAGTTTCATAAGTTTTTTTTCTCCTTATTAATGTATGGCATAACAACGAGGTAAGCGGGCGGCTGGCTTGTCCCTCCGTCCGCTTGACCGACTGGTCAGCTTATTTTGTCTTTCCGGTATTCAAGGATTTTTCAGGACGTTGTCATGAGGTCCGATGCGGCGCAGGATATAAAAATCATCATGTATTTCAAATGTAAATCTGTAAAACATATCAATACTTGCCTCCCATCTGTTTTTATGACCTTCCATCTTTTTAACCCTGAGAGATGGATGTCTGATATTTTCCATGAAAAGTCGGAACTTCTCTCCGAATTTTTCCTGAACAGATTTCGGAAGCCGTTTGAAATCTTTTTTAAATCCTTCGGTGCGGACAATCTTCATTTTTTTAAATCCGCAAGAAAGTCTTCAACTGTTTCAAATGATGCTGTTTTGCCTGAAGATATTTCTCGGTCAGCTTCATTTTCAGCTTTTTTCCAGTCAAAATTAATAAAACAGTGAGGTAATTTCAAAGCATAATTGATTAATTCTACTACAGTTTCTTCCATGCTCTGTTTATTTGCAGCCTCTTTATATTTCTCTATTTCCTGCGTTATCTCATCGGATAAGCTGATTGTCAGTACACAATTTGCCATAAGTATTTACCCTTTCATCTCATTGTTTTACTGCTTCTTATGACAGTGGCGGACGGGAGACTTATACTGCCCGTCCGTTCTTAAGAAATCGAATATTTTTTATTTTTTTTCTGAGCCTGTTGCTTGTTTTGCATATCCTGCAATTTTATCAACAAGCAGCCTTTTTATAATTTTTTTCATATTAGCCTTTTTTTGATTTTTGAGGCAAAGAATGGGCTAATATTGTACTGTCACTTAATAAAAACTTTGCCTATCATATTCTGTCGCAAAACATTATCCCGATAGTTTCTCAAAATTAAAATGGTTTCCATACCTGAATCAACTGCTGCACCTATAAAGCAACCATCACCTTTAACATCTACATTTCTGGAATTATAGATATCCCCCCGATTCGTTTTAATAAGCTCTTCTCCAGGTTCTCTGTCTTTAATTGTGTAACCCATCGTTATTATCCTCCAAACGTCTTGTTTAATTTTGGTAGCTAACGGCAAGGTGAGCGGCGGCGGACTTTATCCCGCCGTCCGATCCACCTCCGGATTATGATTTCCGTTTCTTTCTCTGGTGAGAGATAAACCTTTCATATTCTGGATGTAATCCAATCCAAAACCATAAGATACCATTTTCAATATCTGTTCCCAACGCTCTGTATTCAAGACTGACACGAACTGACCAATATTTTCCGATTTTCTTGAAGTGGAGAGACAGATGATTAGAATTTTTTTTTCAGCAACTCAAAATTCTTATCAGCCTGCTCCTGTATTTCTTCAGGAAGATCGTCATAATATTTCCAAAAACTCGGAGATGTATGGTGCATTAAAGCCTTTTAGACAGCCCGTTTTTATAATCGGCAACTGCCTGAGCCGCCAGTTCATCCAATAAACCGTTCTTTGAGTCCTCCTCAATTTCCTCATCCCATTTCATCTGATCCAGTTCTATCATCCATTTGTACAATTCCCTGAAATCATTATATGAAAGATATAAAACTATATTCTTTACCTGTTTTAATCTTTTCATTTTATCTCCCCCATGTTTGATGAATTCGATGGGTTATACTATTGCTCTGTCAAAATTTAAATGACGGATAAAGTCTTTTCAATTTTATCCTG
>CAZHPS010000577.1:0-3796 GCA_964534335.1 uncultured Desulfobacterales bacterium | reverse complement strand
GGCCCGGCGTGCGGGACAATGCAGGCGCGACTGCAAAGGAAGCAGTGGAAGATATTCTGGGCATCCGGCTGAAATCCGGAGAGGCCATCTACACGTCCAAACGCTTTTGTCTCCGGGGCAAAGATTTGAATGAGGAACAAGCTGACATCATTGCCATAAAACTGCTTGCCAATGACATTATCCAGCAGTGGAAAATCTTTTCCAAAACAGACTGGAATCCGGAAACCGGCATTGGTTTCATCATTCCCAAAGTGATTCTCAATCACACGCCCACTGTCACCACCATTCCCATTGGCTCCAATGAAAGCCTGCAAAAACTCAGTGATGAGCGGAATCTGGCCTTAAATCCCAATGATATTCCGGTCATCCGCTCCTATTTTCTCAAACCTGATGTGATTGCCCGCCGAGCGGCTGCGGGACTTTCTGAACCAACGGATATTGAACTGGAATATATTTCACAGGCGCGCAGTGATCATTGCAATCACAATACTTTTCAGGGACTTTTCCGTTATCAGGAGGGAAAGGACAGCCCTGTGGAAACGGTCAACAGCCTTTTCAAAACCTGCATTGAGGCTCCCACTTTGGAACTGCAGAAAAGCAAAGACTGGGTGGTTTCTGTGCTGTGGGACAATGCCGGAGCAGGCCGTTTTGATGAAAATCATTATTATGTGATTACCGGTGAAACCCATAATTCCCCTTCCAATATGGAAGCATACGGGGGCGCGATTACCGGCATTGTGGGTGTTTACCGAGATCCGCTGGGAACAGGCAAAGGTTCAAAACTGCTTATAGGCGGTTATGGATTCTGTGTCGGGCCCCGCGATTACAATGGAAATCTCAAACCCAAACTGCATCCCCGGCGTCTGCTGGACGGCGTGATTGAAGGTGTGCGTGACGGAGGCAACAAAAGCGGCATTCCCACCACTTTCGGACAGGTGATTTTTCACCCCGGTTATATGGGCAAATGTCTTGTTTATGTGACTGCCGTAGGTCTCATGCCTGCAAATATCAATGGCCAACCCTGCGAACAGAAAAAAACCTCTCCCGGTGAGCTGGTCATCATGTGCGGCGGACGTGTGGGAAAGGATGGAATTCACGGGGTTACAGCATCTTCAGAAAGTTTTTCCGAAAACACACCTGCGGGGCATGTGCAGATTGGTGATCCCTATACCCAGAAAAAAATGCACGATTTTCTGCTGGAAGCCAGAGATGAGGGACTGATTGCATTTGTCACAGACAATGGCGGGGGCGGGCTTTCTTCTTCTGTGGGAGAATCCGCACGTTTCAGCAATGGATGTGAAATTGATTTGGACAAAGTGCCATTGAAATATGAAGGTTTGGATCAATGGGAAATCTGGGTTTCTGAATCACAGGAGCGCATGACAGTGGCTGTGAAACCGCTGCATTTGGAGCGATTCATGTCCCTTTCTGCAAAGCACGCTGTGGAAAGCACAGTTATTGGTCAATACACAGATTCCGGCGCGCTGCATATCCGCTACAAGGGAAAAACCTGCGCGTATATTGAAATGGATCTGCTCAAATCCGGTTTTCCCCAATGGGAATTTGATGCACATTGGAAATCTCCGGAAGAACGCGGATTGCATGAACCAGTGCTGTCAATTCCCTCAGATTTCAGCCAACTGCTTTGTGATCTTCTGTCCCGTCCCAATATCGCATCCAAAGAATGGATTGTGCGCCAGTATGACCATGAAGTGCAGGGAAGCAGTGTGATCAAACCGTTGATTGGCGCGGATCGGGATGTGAACAGTGATGCGGCTGTAATCCGGCCTGTGCTGCATTCCAACCGGGGACTTGCCTTTGCACAGGCTTTGCTTCCCGCGTATTCCGCGATTGACGCGTATCACATGACTGCCTGCACCATTGACGAGGCTGTGCGCCGTCTGCTTGCAGTGGGCGGGAATGTGGATCATATCGGCGGAGTTGACAATTTCTGCTGGCCCAATATTCAGTATCATCCGGAAAAAAATCCGGACGGAAAATTCAAGGCCGCGCAACTGGTGCGCTCCTGCCTTGCATTGAAAGAAATCTGTCTGGCCTATGGCATTCCGCTGCTTTCCGGCAAAGACAGCATGTATGTGGACGGCCATCTGCCCGGATTGTATGGTGAAACCCATAAGATTTCCGCATTGGAAAGCATACAGTTTTCCACCATCGGACTTGTGGAAGATGTAAAAAAATGCGTTACAATGGATGCAAAAATGCCGGGGGATTTGGTGTACATACTCGGTCTGACGCGCAATGAAATGGGAGCGTCTGAATATTACGAACATTTCGGCTATACCGGCGCGAATGTGCCCCAAGTGCGGACTGAGGAATTTCTCCCGCTTTACCGTGCCTTGCATGATGCAATGGAAAAAGGACTTGCAGCTTCGGTTCATGCAGTCTGCCGGGGCGGACTGGGAATTCATTTGGCAATGGTGTGTATGGCAGGAAATCTGGGAATGGATATTGCATTGGATAAAATTCATGCTGACAAAGCAAACCGGGATGACATATTGCTTTTTTCTGAATCCGCAGGGCGGTTTATTATTACCATTGCACCGGAAAAACAGCAGGCATTTGAAAAGATTTTTGCCGGTCTGGCCTGCGCGTGCATTGGAACAGTGACAGAAAATCCGGAACTGCTTGTCAGGGGCAAGGGAAAGAAAAACATCATCCGGCTGGGCATTGACAGCCTGAAATCAGCATGGAAAAAACCTTTCGGAGACTTGATATGAAAGTGAAAGTGCTTGTTCTGACCGGCTATGGCCTGAACTGTGATCATGAAACCGCATACGCATTTGAACTGGCCGGAGCCAATCCTGTCCGGGTTCATATCAATTCCCTGATTGACGGATCGGTTTCTTTGCAGGATTTTCAGATTATGGTGTTCGGCGGCGGTTTCAGTTGGGGAGATGATCACGGCGCGGGCGTGATTCAGGCCGTGCGTATGCGCACCAATCTGGGCGATAAGATTTTGGATTTCATTGCAAAGGGAAATCTGGTCATTGGCATTTGCAACGGATTTCAGACATTGGTGAATCTGGGACTGCTGCCCGGACTGGACAAAAATTACACAGCCCGATCTGTGGCTTTAACCCATAATGAATGCGGAAATTTCCGGGATCAGTGGGTAAATCTGAAAGCAAATCCAAATTCTCCCTGCGTATTCACCAAAGGCATGGATTGTACAGAACTGCCGGTACGTCACGGAGAAGGTCGGTTTTATGCGGAAAAAGCGGTTCTGGATCGTCTGATAAGCAATCAGCAGATTGTATTGCGGTATGCTCTGCCGGACGGAAATCCGGCAAATGGAGCCTTTCCTCACAATCCCAATGGATCGCTTGCAGATATTGCAGGCATCTGTGATCCCACAGGCCGGATTTTCGGACTCATGCCCCATCCGGAGGCATACAATCATGTATGCAATCATCCGGACTGGACACGGCAGAAGGAAAAAATGAATCGTACTGGTAAATCATACAGTTCTGATATGACACCGGGAATCCGTATCTTCCGCAATGCTGTGGAGTATATGGAAGAATAGCATGAAAACTCTGGGAACTGGTAATTGATAAGTAATCCACCATAAATTTTCGGGTATAAAATTTTCAGAACAACCGGATTTTTCCGAAAAAATCCGGTTGTTTAATCTGAAAATTTTCGGTTGGCCACTTATTTGATGCCCATCCCTGTATTCAGGTTCCGGCTCCCGAATATTTTTTTCTTGGTATTTGTGCTGATGTCAATTGAAAAATAATATGAAAAGGATAACAGGGATGACGAGGATTTTTCT
>CAZHPS010000576.1:0-3823 GCA_964534335.1 uncultured Desulfobacterales bacterium | reverse complement strand
TTAATTTTTGCACTCCTCCGGTTTGCATTCCGCATTGTATAAAACCAATGGCGAACTGTGTGCAAAAAACCGCTCCGCTTAATTTTTGCACTCCTCCGGTTTGCATTCCGCATTGTATAAAACCAATGGCGAACTGTGTGCAAAAAACCGCTCCGCTTAATTTTTGCACTCCTCCGGTTTGCATTCCGTATTGTATAAAACCAATGGCGAACTGGTATCAGATAAGCAGGCAAACAAAAATTTTCGTGTATTCAAAAAACCGGATTTTTCCCAAAAAATCCGGTTTTTCTGAAAATTTTATGTCCGAAAATTTATGGAACCTTACTTAATGAATCTGCACAATCCGTGAAAATCTGCGTGAATCAGCGAATCAGACAATAATCATGGCATAATCTGCTTGATTTTATGCCCCAATCAGATATGTCTGCATCTCCTGTGGCCGTATCCCCTTTGTCATGATTGTGTGCTGACCTTCCGGCAAAGTGATTCGCACCTCAGTTTCAGCATCATTGGGGGATTTGCTGTATCCCGCGCATACAGATGCAGCCAGAGCAAGCATATCCTGTGTTCCGCTGTTGGGAATCAGAACCAGCGGCCCCGGAACAGAAACGGTTTTAATCATGGCATCATGCTCCGGCCGAAAATGCCGCAGAATTGCTTCATTATCAGATTTGTGCCTGCCTGCAATGATTTTGCATTCCGGGCTGATACGGAAATGGCGTCCGTATTTCAGAAGATGAAGTTCATCTTCCGAAGTATTTTCCTGATGCCTGAACAGATCTTTGAGACGGAGACTGAAATTTTTGTCAGTCAGCAGGCAGCCCCCGGCCACTGTGGGATATTCTTTTATGCCGAATTTCTCAGCCAGTTCCATCTGGATTTTGCGGCCACGTCCCGTGATGCCGTACAATGTGTCCCGGTCAATCCATCCCTGTTTTTCCGCAATGGTTTCAGGAAGATGCTGAATGCTCAAAGGCCGGACAATATAGCCCTCAAAACCGGAATTTTTTTCCACATAGCGCAGGGAATTTTTGGTCTGGGACATGGGACGCTGACCCATGACTTCTCCGCTGAAAAGAAAATCAAAACCGTTTTCCTGCATGATGCCTCCGGCAATCCGGAACATGAGCGCGTGGCAGTCCAGGCATGGGTTCATGTTTTTGCCGTAACCGCAGCGCGGATTTTTCAGCATATCCAAATATTGGGGCGTGATATTCCGTATGTGCAGGGGAATGCCTGTCATTTTCGAGGCTTTGCGGGCCTTGTCTGCGGAAAAAAAAGGGGTTTCAAAACTGATCCAGTGCGTTTCGATTCCCTGCTCACGGAGAACCACCCCGGAAAGAATACTGTCAAGCCCGCCGGAACAAAGACCGAGGGCGCGTACTGTTTTTTTTTGTGAAAGCATGATTATGATCAATAATTCAGAGCATCATTTCAGCCAAAATACCGGGATACTCCAATACTCTTTCAGCCCTGAATCTGTGAGTTGCAGAAACCGGATTTTTCCAAAAAATCCGGTTTTTCTGAACACTTCAGATCATAAAATCAAAGTTGGCAAAGCACTGACCCGGCCTGCGATTTCAGATGAAACTGCACATTGGATTAAGGGAAAATAAAATGAAAAACAGAAAACAGGCCATAGAAATCTGTAACATCCTAAAAGCAGAATACCCGGATGTCAAGACACAACTTCTTCACCGGAATGCTTTTGAACTGCTTATTGCAACCATTCTCTCTGCCCAGTGCACGGACAGACAGGTCAATGCGGTCACGCCCGCGCTGTTTCAGGCTTTTCCCTCGCCTGAATCTCTGGCGGCAGCTTCGCTGGAAGAAATTGAAGACCTGATCCGGCCAACAGGTTTTTTTCACAACAAGGCAAAGCATATCCGCAACTGCGCCAAATCTCTTTTGGAAAAATTCAGGGGAGAAGTTCCCCAAAGTCTGGAGGAACTGATCACTCTGCCCGGAGTGGGACGGAAAACAGCCAATGTGGTGCGCTCCGCAGCCTTTGGACAGGCTGCGGTTGTAGTGGATACGCATGTGAAACGGATTTCCCAAAGGCTGGGACTGAGCCAAAACACAGAACCGGACAAAATTGAATCTGACCTGATGAAAATCATTCCAAAAGAAAACTGGAATGATTTCGGACTGCATCTGATTTATTTCGGACGGCAAATCTGCACAGCCCGCAAACCTGCATGTCCGGCATGTGCGCTGCGGAAACTGTGCGTGTATCCGGGTATCTGATAGCTTTTAAGATAATTATTTTGGAGTAGATTGGGGTGAGGAACGAACCACAACATCCTTAAATTGTTGGTGTTAATTCCTCACCCCAACCTACAGGAAACCCCAAAATTATTTTCTTAAAGCCTATGAGAATTTTTTTTCTCTGATGCGGGAAAACCAAAGGAGGAGTGCCAAACTTTCAGTCTGGCTCCGGATCGCAGAGAAACACGGGAACAGGAAAAATAATGTTTTATTTTTTGAAAAGAAAGGAGAAAAAAATGAAAAACAGCCGTTTTTATCTGCTGACAGGCTGGTGCGCTGTTCTGCTGCTCTCTGTCTTTTGTGGAGAGTCTTTTGCCAGACAGAAAATTGTTTTTGGCGGCGGGCCTCCCGGCGGGACTTTTCAGGTGGTGGCAAATGCAATCCAGGTGTACAAACCGGTTGCAGAACTTTCAGAATTCACTGTGAAAGCAGAATATTCTGCCGGTTCCGCGGAAAACCTGATAAAAGTGGATGCTGGCGACATGGATTTCGGTGTGGTTTATTCCGGAGAGGTGTATCAGGCAAGGAAAGGCGGTCTGAAGGATGATCCCAAAAAATATGAAAATGTGATGGCAGTTGCCTTTCTGTACGGAGCCCCGGCCCAGTTGGTGGTTCGGGCCGGATCCGGCATTAACAGTGTCAGAGATCTGAAAGGAAAAAAAGTGGATGTGGGCAATCCCGGCTCAGGGGCTTTTGTCACATGCGAACTTTTCCTTACCCATATGGGCATATGGGACAGCATTGAACGCAATACTATGGGTTACAATGAGGCTGCAGCAGCCTTCAGCAACAGGGAACTGGATGCGTTCTGGCTGTTTACGGCCTTTCCCAGCGGTGCCGTACTCATGGCAGCCCAAACCAATGACATTGCCATCATTGATTTGGATACAGATGCACAGCAATCCGGATTTTATAAAAAATATCCCTATTTTTCCAAATTTTCCATCCCGGCAGGCACGTATAAGGGAATTGAAAAAGATGTGCCAACTTTTCAGGATGCTGCACTGTGGGTGGCTCATTCCGGGGTTTCAGATGATGTGGTATCCCGTCTGCTTTCCATTATTTTCACCGAAGATGGACTCAGGCACATGGCCGGACAGAAGAAAACCTTCAAAGAGATGAGTATAGCCGGCGGCATCAGGGGAATTGTAACGCCGCTTCATCCGGGTGCTGAAAAATTCTGGAAGGAAAAAGGGGTGCTGAAACAGGGAAAATAGGTATAATACCAAATCACCGTTGAAAATGTGCTTTTGAAAAAAATAATACATTGTAATCAGACAGAAAAATATGATTCTATTGTATAGAATCAATGGCGAATTGGTATAATTACTTGAGATCAGCATAAGAACCAGAGGGCATGACATTCCTGTCTGTCCGCGGCTTTTTGTTTGCTGAGTATTGCTTTGCCAACTTTGATTTTATGAGCTGAAGTATACAGAAAAACCGGATTTTTTGGAGAAATCCGGTTTTTGCAACTCACAGATTCAAGGCTGACAGATTACTACTGTCTTGTCAAAATTAAACTGACGCATTATAATTTCCCGATCTGAAAAAA
>CAZHPS010000575.1:0-3831 GCA_964534335.1 uncultured Desulfobacterales bacterium | reverse complement strand
TCCGGATAGTGGGTCAAACCGGCTGATAATGTCATCCCTTCCGGGATTCTGATTTTGTTTTTTCAGATTTTTTTCTATAATAATATCAATCCTTACGGATTTTTCCCATTTGTTTTTTCAGATTTTTTCTTAATTTTTGCACTCCTCCGGCTCAGCATCAGTTCAATGGCGAATCATTATGATAACCGGACTCCAAAACGCATTTGACTGACAGTTTAGGCAATTTCTGTGCCATAAAAAAGCAAAATTGGATCAGTATATTCGAAAATTTATGTTGACTTACTTAACTCCTGTCTGTAACTACTGATCTGTCTGGTTTGATTCTGCCGGTTTAACCGCAAAGGACACAAAGGGAAGCACAAAGAACACAAAAACTGTACTCACAGATTCAAAGATGACAAAGCACTGCCTGTAATGCAAACGGAGAAATCTGATGCCTGAAACCAGTATAAACAGCAATGAAATCAAGGGGCCGGAAATGATACAGACCGCTCTGAACCTGCGGGAGACAGCAAATCTTTCCCCTATGGCAGCGTTCAGCAGAAATGCTGTCCGGCGCAGCCCGGAGCCGGATTACGGTGTATCATACCGCCAGTCTTTTTCCGCTGATGCCGACCGGGTGCTGCATTCCCTGGCCTATACACGCTATATTGACAAAACACAGGTTTTCTATCTGGTGCGCAATGATCATATTACACACCGGGTTCTGCATGTGCAGCTGGTTTCCAAGATAGCCCGCACCATTGGCCGTTATCTGGGACTTAACGAGGATCTGATCGAGGCCATTGCTCTGGGGCATGACATCGGCCACCCGCCTTTCGGACATGAGGGCGAGCAGTTTCTTTCAGAACTGTGCAGGATTGCGGGTATAGGCCATTTCTGCCACAATGTGCAGAGTGTGCAGTTTCTTGACAGGGTGGAACGCAAAGGCAAAGGCTGGAATCTCTGTCTGCAGACGCTTGACGGCATTCTCTGCCATGACGGAGAGGTGCATGATCGGAAGCTGCATCCGGAACCCGGAAAAAATTTTGAAAAACTGGATCAGGAAATCCGGGACAAAAAAGACAATGCACTGAAAAAACTGACACCCATGAGTCTGGAAGGCTGTGTTGTGCGCTTTTCCGACACTCTGGCCTATATCGGCAGGGACATTGAAGACGCGATCCGGCTCGGACTGATCCGCAGGAAGGATCTGCCAAAAGAAAGCGTGAAGGTTCTGGGAAACAGCAACGGTCAGATTGTGTTCAATCTGGTGACAGATATTATAAGAAACAGTTTTCAAAAGCAGTATATTGCATTTGGAGCTGAGGTTTCCCAGGCACTGACCGGGCTGAAAAAATTCAATTATGAGCGGATTTATCTCAATCCCAAAATCAAGGTGCATACGGAAACCGTGCGCAGGCTTTTTCAGATTCTTTTTGCCCGGTATATGGAGGATATTAAAACAGAAAACCGGGATTCAGTCATATTCACGGGTTTTCTTGCAGATATGTCCGCGTCCTACACAGAAACCCATTCTGACGCGGAGATTGTCCGGGATTTCATGGCCGGTATGACTGACAGTTATTTTTTACGGCAGATTCCCGAAGAAATGCGGCCGGATTATTATGTTTTCTGACAGACGGTATTGAATCATCTCAGGACAGAATAACAGAAAGAGGTCAGAATATGTTCCGGTACAGACAACTGGCAGATGAAATCGAATCCAAGATTCACAGCGGAACCTATCATGCAGGTGAAAAACTGCCTTCGGTGCGTGTTCTGCACAGAAAAATGAACCTGAGCATTTCCACAGTTTATCAGGCATATATGGAACTGGAAACCACAGGACTGATCGAAGCCAGGCCCAAATCCGGCTATTATGTCAGTCCTGTAAGCCTGCGTCACCTGCGGCCCCCGGATTTTGACCGGGTTCCGATTTCCCCGCAAAAGGTGGAGGTGGAACTGGATGCAATGGTCAATTCCGTGCTGAAAAACATCAACAGTCCGGGAATGCTCCCTCTTTCCTCATCAGCCACTGCTGCGGAACTGCTTCCCCTGAAACATCTTTCCGCCATTCTCAAAAGCATTTCCGGAAAAAAAATGGCCTCAGTGCTTAACTATTCCCTGACTGAGGGAAATCCGGAACTGCGGCGGCATATTGCCCTGCGGACTATGGGACTGCCCAAAGGAATTTCTGCCGGGGATATTGTCATTACCACAGGGTGCATGGAAGCGGTTTCCATGTGCCTGCGCGCGATTCTGAAACCCGGAGACACCATTGCCATTGAAAGCCCGACCCATTTCGGTTTTCTGCAGTTTTTCAGGGAAATTGGCCTGATGGTGGCTGAAATTCCCACTCATCCCAGAGAAGGAGCAGATCCGGATGAACTGGAGAAAATCATCCGCACCAACCCGGTGAAAGCCTGCCTGCTTATGCCCAATTTCCAAAATCCCCTGGGGGTTCTCATGAGCGATGATAGGAAAAAAGCCATTGTCCGGCTCCTGAACCGGCTGGAAATTCCCCTGATTGAGGATGATATCTGCGGAGAGATGTATTATGAGGGAAACCGGCCATCCCTGATGAAATCCTTTGACCAGAAAGATCTGGTGCTGACCTGCTCCTCTTTTTCCAAAACCCTTGCTCCGGGACTTCGCATAGGATGGGCAATTCCGGGAAAACATTTCAGGGACAGAATTCTGCGGATCAAAGCCGGAACCACAGTATGCACTTCCACTTTGGATCAGTATATCACTGCCAGTTTTCTTTCCGAAGGAGCCTATGAACGGCATCTGCGTTCTCTGCGGGGACATCTGAAAAAGCAGACCCTAAAAACTGCGATAGCCATTCAGAAATATTTTCCGGCAGATACCCGGCTTGCCCTGCCCAAAGGCGGTTCCCTGCTCTGGGTGCAACTGCCGCGAAAAGTGGATGGTCTGCGGATTTACCGCAGTGCTTTGGAACACAGTATAGCGATTCTGCCCGGTGCGGTCTGCTCTGCTGCCGGACAGTTTGTCAACCACATACGCATTGGATGCGGTCATCCCTTTACCGATGCCACGGAAAAAGGGATCGAAACTTTGGGAAAACTTGTGACAGATGCGGCAGGATAGGCGGAAAAACACCTGTATAAGAGTTTACATTCTGTATTTATTGGAAAAATACAAAAATTGTTTCAAAGGAGCACACATAATCTGAAAATATTTTATATTTTTTTAAAATAATGCTTGCATAATCTGCAGAGAGGGTATATATTGCATTTAATCAGTAAAGGCGTGACTCAATTATTCACACCGGTTTGTACCGAAGGCAATACCATATATGTGTGGCAACCTGTAGGTAAGACCTTGAGAATTATTTTAGGAAAGGAGGTATGTCACAATGGCGAATGGTATTGTAAAATGGTTCAATGAACGTAAAGGCTTCGGCTTTATCGAACAGGAAAACGGACCGGATGTGTTTGTTCATCATTCCGGAATCAATGCGTCAGGTTTTAAAACCCTTAATGAAGGCGCACGCGTTACATTCAATGTAGAGCAGGGTCCCAAAGGACCTTCCGCGACAAATGTCACTGTAATCTAGTTTTTCGATAATTCCTTATGGAATTATATAAAGGGATATCCGCAAGGGTATCCCTTTTTTTATTGCTGTTTTGGCAGAAGTACATGACCACGTTGAATTTTATATATTCCCCTCTTGAGAGGGGGCAGGGGGTGTGTTACTGGACTGTGCAGTTCCGGACACACCCCTGCCCCTCTCAAGAGGGGAATTGATACCATAAAATCTAAATTGGTCATGTAGTGCTCTGTCAAAATTTAAATGACGGATAAAGTCTTTTCAATTTTATCCTG
>CAZHPS010000574.1:557-3832 GCA_964534335.1 uncultured Desulfobacterales bacterium | reverse complement strand
GGTGTCAGTTGTATCATTTTTCTCACCTCCTCCAAAGTCAGGTCTGAAAAACGCTGCAGCACAGCATATTCCAGAAGCTCGTTAAGGATTTCCGTTTTTGCACGGGGCAGTCCCATTGCCCTGATTTCCGCATCCCACTGACACACGGATTCGGGCAGTTTTTTTCTGTCCTTCAGCACCAGAGGCTTCAGCACGGTCAGGGCAGAGGATTTTTTTCCGATCTTTTTCAGCAGGTTCGGAAGACAACAGCGGATCAGCCGGTTGGGTTTTGCAAAGGACAGCCCGGGGTTTCCGGGATCAAAGGCTTTGTCCGTGAACAGCACAACAGCAATGAAGGGATGATCATCGTCATTCTGCTCATACCATGTGCTGATTTCCCGGAAAAAACGCCAGTAAATTTTTTTGTCCGGATACCCCTGAACCTCGGCAAAGAGATTCGGGCCTGCCCCGTCCGTGCGCCGGAAAAGACCGTCCATGCGTTTTTCCGTTGTCTTTGCTGTAATGCTTTCAAAGACATACTGACCTTCCGCATTCACGCGGATCAGGTCAAAAAGGGACTGGGGATCAAATTTGAACAGTTCATAAAACAAGGCGTCTGTTTTCATGCTTTATTCATAATCAGAAACTCTCTGAAACGCAAGCGGAATTGTTTCAGTGTAAGGACATTCGGGGATATTCCGGAGGATTGCCAGACTTTCAGTTTGTCGGCGGGTTTCGCTCTGATGCACCCAAACGAAGGATCCGTCTCTTTGGAATCATTATTTCAGGAGAAAACCTGTAAAGTACAGCAGAAACAGAAAGCAGAACAAGGGGAAAGATGCCTGAAGGGGAATTGATTGAGATTTCAGGCTATTGAAAAAAAATGATGGTTCAAAACTGTTGATGATTTTTTTGCAGATGGGTTTCAAACCCGCTCTGCAATTTTTTTTACAGTTTCCAGCATTCACGCTTTTTGCGTCAACACATTAAATTTTTTTAAAATTTATCATCTGCTGCCCGTTCTGATACCATTTTCATCCCACACTTTTTTCTTTTTTGCTTGACTTGTATAATCCTCATTTATTATAAGGCCGTTCATAATACGGATTAAAGATCAAAAAATAACAAAATACATAGGGAATGTGTCCGTATTTTGATGCCTTGCTGATTTTAACCTGCTGACTGATGTTACGCATTTCTTTCAAAAATCATCAGGCTGCCGTATGAATGTTAAAATTCAACTGCGTAACTCTTAACGGATATTGAGTTTCTGCCAATGTGCATGGGGCATGTTGGCAGGAAAAATCATAGAACAACTTTATTTTTCAGGAGGTTGACGTGAGAATCACAGTGTTGGCTTTGGCAATGGCAGTGTTTGCCGCAGGTTTTGCTTTGGCAGACGATCAGGCGATTGATCTGGCACGTTTTGAAAGCAGGGACGGCAGCACATCCTTTCTCCATCAGGAAGCAGGCATGTCTGCTTATGCACAGCTTACCGGCACGATTGATCTGGCAAAGGCAAAATCGGCCATGAGAACCGTTGAGAAGGAAACCAGTGAATATGTTATCGGTTCTGTGGCTCTGACAGGGTATGATGACAGCCATGATGTGCATGTGTATGTGGACAAGGCTGGCTGGATTATTGCCTATTATCCGGCTGCGGAAAAAGCAAGCAAAATCATCAACTGGATCAGTTATGCCAGCAGCGGGTCGTTTTTGGATACAAAGGTCAGGGTTGCCCTGTCCAAAGTATGCGAACAGATGCTTCAGTTTCCGTCAACCATCAAATATTATGATTTCAGATATCCCGATGCCACCAAGATGATGATCGTTGCGGATAAGGAATTGAGTGAAAAGTCAACTGAAACTTTCAGGATTAAAGTACCATCCAACATTCCTGTCTATAGCAGAACTTGGTCATTTTACAACAAAAACTATTACTCAAATATGGAAATAGATGGCGTTGTATTACATACTGGCGCAGACGGAATATTTGAAGGAGACCTCACGATCAGTCAGCTTTCACCTGATCAATACCATGAAGTATCGTTATGGAATAATTATGGTCAAGCTTATGGATCTGTCATGCTCATTTACAGGGAATAGCTTTGCTCCTGCCGCTGAAGCGGCTGGTTATTCATCAGCAGGTTATTTATGAACAGTCTGTCCATTCATGGACAGGCCCAGGAGGAATAATGACCAAAAGGCTTTTTTGTTTCTTTGCGCTGATTCTCTGTTTTGCCGCATCCGGTTCCCCCGCGTCCGCTGCCATCATTGTTGAGGAAGCACTCACCACTTGGGAAGCCGCTCTTGAAACCCCGACCGCGCTGATTGAAGCTTCCGGCAAGGTGAGTCACCGCATTGTGATTGAATATGCAACGGGAAAATATGAGGACGGACTTGCCCAGCCCTCTGGTTTGCTTGATGCTTCCGGCAACGTTGTCCCCCGGATTGTGGTGGAATATGCGCTTTCTGTGTTTCACAGCGGCATGGAAAAACCTGATGCCCTGATTGCGGCATCTGAAAAAATCAGTTCCCGGATTATGGTGGAATATGCCTCGACTTTGTTCAAAGAGGATTTGCTTTATCCCTTTGAACCGGTTCCCGGCGATTTCAACCGCAACGGTGCGCCGGATCTGGCTGATGCCATCCGAATCCTCAAATTCCTCTGCGGAGACACATATTACACCGCACACAAAGATGCGGAAGTAAGCGGAGACGGCAAAGTGGGAATGGAGGAGGCAATCTATATCCTTCGGGAGGTTGCTCAGTAGGGATTTGTTCAGTAAAAAAACTAAGGGTTTGCAACAGGTTATTTTGACACAGACCCCAAAACAGAAAAACAGCCATATCCTCACCGGCTGTCGCAATAAGGGCAGCCGGTGGGAGAATACGCAACCCTGTGTGCATTGTCTGAACCGGGATTCACGCAACTACAGGGATTTTTGATAAGAAAGGATTTTCCTGATAACTACAAGGATTTTATATAAGAAAGGATTTTCGACAGTGGGTCAAACAGGTTGAATGTCATCCCTTCCGGGATTATGATTTGTTTTTTCAATTTTTTCTATAATAATTTCAATCCTTACGGATTTTTCAGGAACCGGTGTCAGGCTTAGATCAGCAGATTTGACCCACTACCGGATTTTCCTGATAACTGCATGGATTTTATATAAGAAAGGATTTTCGAAGGTGAATCAAACCGGCTGATAATGTCATCCCTTCCGGGATTATGATTTGTTTTTTTCAATTTTTTCTATAATAATTTCAATCCTTACGGATTTTTCAGGAACCGG
>CAZHPS010000574.1:0-457 GCA_964534335.1 uncultured Desulfobacterales bacterium | reverse complement strand
TGTCAGGCTCAGATCAGCAGATTTGACCCACTACCGGATTTTCCTGATAACTGCATGGATTTTTAATAAGAAAAGATTTTTATGATTGTCTGAAATCCATAAAAACTGTGGGGATTTTTGATCCTCTGAAATCCTTTCTTATCCAAAATCCCTGTAGTTATAAAGCAAACTGGAAAATCATGGAAATCATCTGATTTCTCTGACTGCTGTAACTGAAAAGTCAGTATACAATAGATACAGCCCGGAGGATAAAAAGGTAACAGGAGCAGGAAAGGGTAAAAGCGGCTTTTGGCAAAATAATGGCAAAAAATTTGCCTAAAAATAAAAAAAGGATTAACCGGTTTCGGCTAATCCCCTTATATTCTGTGGCGCGCCCGGCAAGATTCGAACTTGCGACCTACGGATTCGTAGTAATCCGCTGTGCATAATATATTCAGGCGTTTACATACCGGTGTTC
>CAZHPS010000573.1:0-3856 GCA_964534335.1 uncultured Desulfobacterales bacterium | reverse complement strand
GTCAGTTTTTCCGCAGTTGCGCATGTGCAAAAAACCGCTCCGCTTAATTTCTGCACTCCTCCGGATCAGGCCGGAGCGGAAGTGCAGACAGTATCAGGTCAATGGCAAATTGCTGTAAGACAGCAAAACCTGACATCCGCTTTGGGAAATCAGAAATTGCACAAAATAAAATCATATTCATTCAAATGGCTGTCCGGCATCCATGAAATTGATTCTGCAGCCTGGGACGCGCTGGCTCTTGGCCTGAAAACCCCTTTTCTGGAATGGGAATGGCTTCAGCAGATGGAGGCATCCGGCAGTATTTCCCCAAAGACCGGATGGCATCCCCGGCATCTGACTGTATGGAACGGTCAGCGTATGGTGGCCGCAGCTCCGCTGTATATCAAAACACACAGTGAGGGGGAATTTGTTTTTGACCGGATCTGGGCCAATGCCGCAGCACATCTGGGTATATCCTATTATCCGAAAATGGTGGGCATGAGTCCGGTGACACCGCTGATCGGGTACCGCTTTCTGATGGCCGAAGACAGGAATGAACAGCAGATGAACCGGATTATGACAGATGAGATCATCCGTTTCTGCATTCACCATCATCTGTCAGGGTGCAGTTTTCTGTTTGCGGATCCGGCTTGGAAAGAAAGCATGGCCGGGCTGGATTTTTCTGAATGGATTCATCCGGGTATGCTGTGGGAAAATCCCGGATTCAGGGATTTTGACCAATACCTGGGACTGTTTCATTCCGGACAGAGGCGCAATATCCGGAGGGAAATAGGCAGTATGGAAAAACAGGGCATCCGGATAAGAATATTCCGGGGCGATGAAATACCGGAATCCTTTATTCCCCTGATGTACCGCTGTTATGAAATGACCAATGAGAATTACGGACCCTGGGGCAGCAAATATCTGAACCAGAATTTTTTTGAGGGTATATATACGCATTACCGGCACCGACTGCTTTTTGCAGCAGCCTGCAATGGGGAAAATCAGGGACAGCCTCTGGGAATGGCTATGCTGGTGCACAAAGGTGAGCAACTGTTCGGGAGATACTGGGGCAGTATCTCCCGAATCAGAGGGCTTCATTTTAATGTATGCTATTACCGTCCCATTGAATGGGCCATTGAAAACAGTATCCGCTGTTTTGATCCCGGACTGGGTGGAGATCACAAAATACGCCGGGGCTTTCATCTCCGGAAAACCTGCAGTCTGCACCGCTTCTGTGATGAGCGGCTTGATCGGCTTATGCGGACCCACATTGGCGAAATCAACCAACTGGAACAGGAACAGATTGACATCACCAATGCGAATCTCCCATTTGCCCGGAACCAGTGCATTGTTTTAACTTAAATTGTGGGTGTATTCCAAATGAATTTCAGGCTGTCGGATTACGCTTACGCTAATCCGACCTACAATTTTAAGTGAAATGATGCACTGGGATCAAACCGCCCGGATTTTCCTATTTCATGTTCCGGATACGCACCTCAACCGCTTCATCTTTGAGCAGATTCACAATCCTGGATGTATCTGTTTCCCCGAAATGATAAGGGTAGAGAATTCCGGGTTTGCATAATCTCACTGCATCCGCTGTCATTTCCGGGCTCATGGTATAGGGCAGATTCATGGGCAGAAATGCGACATCAGGCTGTCCGATTTCCTGCATTTCCGGAATATTTTCCGTGTCACCCGCCACATATACCCTTTTGTTTCCAAAAGTCAGCACATAACCGTTTCCGCTTCCTTTGGGATGAAACGGCGTACCGTCTTTGCGCGTATGCACAAGATTGTAGGCAGGCACGGCCTGAATCTTTATTCCTTTGATGGTCAGGACATCCCCGTTTTTCATCACCTTCCCGTCTTTGATCTGATCCGTGCAGGCCTGTGTCAGTATAACTTCAGTGGAATCTTTCCGCAGCATACGGACTGCTTCCGGATCCAGATGATCCCTGTGCTCATGCGTGATCAGAATGATATCTGCTTTGGGCATGGTGCTGTAATCAGCAAGCTGTGTCCAGGGATCTGCATGAATCACTGTGTTTTGGAATCTGAACATCAGGGTTCCATGTCCTACAAAAGTGATTTCCAGTTTCCCTGCATCTGTATCAATCTGATCTGTTTCAAACGCGGCCTTCACACCGGATGGACTGATGATGGATACCGCTGCGATCAGGACAAGCATCCGCAAAAAGACATTTTCCATTGCTTCACCTGTTTTCAGTGTTTCATCAGAAATATTCCGGCACTGCCGGAAAAACACGGCTGAAGGTGAAAGATCTTACCGGATGGTTATATCTTTTCGTAAAATCCCTTGCGATCACTTCTGATTTTACCCTGTTTTTTCAGCCGGTAAACAATGCCGTGCACTTTGGATTTGGAAAAACCGGATCTCACTGCAAGTTCATCCTGATCAATGCCGTTTTCCGCAGCCACAATCACTTCCAGCACAGCATCGGTATCTGATACGCCGCCTCTCCGTTTTCTTCCGACTGTACCTTTTTTTCTTCCGGGCTTTAAGCCTTTGGGACCTCTTTTCTTCCGTGTTTTTTTCACGGGTTCCTCAGCGGCTGCTTCCCTGGCTTCCCTGACGACAGCCTCTCCTTTGCGTTTGCGGGTCTGTTTGACCGGTTCTGCATCCACCTTTTCAGCAACTGTTTCAGTTCCCTCAGCAAAGGCTTTCAGTCCTGCTTTGAGTCCTATTGCCACTGCCTTCAACAAAATGTCAAGTTCACTCATTCCATACTCCTTTCCGTTTTTTGTGTTTATATTGTGATGTTCAGGGGATTTTTCCCCCCCGTGCAAAATGCTCATTACAATATTAAACAGAATTTATTTTAATAGCAACAGAAAATGTGACAATTTGAAATATTTTTTTATCAGAGTGTGATTTGGCAGGGCGGCTTTTCCTGTTTTTTCTGTCACCGGAAAGAAAAAAACAATTCTTACAAATTGATATTGTTATAAAAATCCATAGGTATCGGAAAATTCCGGGACAGCAGGATTGCAGTTTCACCTTTCACCGTTCTGAATTGCAGAGAATTTTTTTTATAATAACCGCATCTGCCTGACTTCTTCAGAAGATTAAATCCGCTTTCCGGGGTTTCATTTCCGCGTACAGACAAAAAGGGAGAGCATTTCCGGATCTGTTTTATACCGATTCGCCATTGAAAGTATGCTTAAGATCCGGTTTCCCACAGAGGACACAGAGAGAAAAAAAACACAGAGAAAACAGAGGAAACAACTCATCTTATTGTATAAATTCAATGGAGAATTGGTATTATACCGATTCGCCATTGATCTGATACCAAATCGCTATTGATTTTATACAATCCGGTCATTTTTTTCTGTCTGATTACAGAAAGTTCTTTTTTTGATAAGTATGTTTTCAGCAGCGATTTGGTATGATACAGTCTGCGCTGCGCCCCGGCCTGATCCGGAGGAGTGCAAAAATTAGGCAGAGTGCTTTGTCAACTTTGATTTTATGAGTTGAAGTATACAGAAAAACCGGATTTTTCCAAAAAATCCGGTTTTTGTAACTCACAGATACAAGGCTGAAAGAGCAGGAGCGGTTTTCTGCACATGCTGAACCGCGGAAAAACTGACAATATTGTATCAAATCAATGGCGATTTGCCAGTAACTGCTGATGTTATATGTTTTGCCGGGAAGGGACTGTCAGTCCGCAAATCATTCTCACCTGACAGAATATGAGGGTGTTTTTTTAGGTGATTTCTGAAAATAAATATCCCATTTCAGTTTATACCGATTCGCCATTGGTTTGATCCCATACCGTCAGTTTTTCCGCAGTTCCAGGTGTGCAGAAAACCGCTCCGCTTAATTTCTGCACTCCTCCGGATCAGCCCGGAT
>CAZHPS010000572.1:0-3867 GCA_964534335.1 uncultured Desulfobacterales bacterium | reverse complement strand
CCGCTGTCCTGCCAGGTTTTGACACTGATTACACCATTGTGACCAATCGCGTCAATCGCGTTGGAGATAAGATTGAGAAAAACCTGCTGGAGTTTGGCCTGATCACTGGCGATGATGGTCAGATTATCCGCCAAATCGGTCTGAATGTCAATTTCATTGGTTCGGGAATAGTTTTCCAGAAAGGTGATGGTCTGATTCACGGTTTCATTGATATCCACATCCTCCAGACGCGGCTCCATTTTTCTGGCATAACCGAGCATATTGTGAACCACCTTGCGCGCGCGATCCACATGATGCTCAATTTTGGAAATAGCGGTTTTGAATTCCTCATAACTGGAACTGCCCTTGAAATCCTCATCTTCCAGCAGATCCTCCATCCATCCGCTCTGCTGCAGAATAATGGCAAGGGGATTGTTGATCTCATGTGCCACACCTGCGGCAAGCTTGCCCAAAGCCGCGAGTTTGTCGGCCTGCACCAGTTGCGCATTGAGTTCCGAGGTGTTCTCATCTGCTTTCCGCAGACGGCTGATGGCCAGACGTGTGGTGAAAATGGTAGTCAGAATAATGGCGATAATTCCGATGGAAATGATGGAAACCTGAAAAAATTTTATGGCAAAGAGATCCGCAAGCATTTCCGAGGGATCTTTTTTGATGACCAGCAGCCATTTGCTGTCATTGAGCCAGCTCCCTGCACAGAGATAGGAATTTCCCTTAATGTCTTTCAGTTCGGTAGCGGTTACACGGCCTCCAAAAATACTGGTGTTCAGATCAGATTTGGACAGAATTGGCCCCTCAAACCGGGGCTGGGTCTGGTAAATGCCTTCCCGGTTGATGATAAAAGCCTCCCCGCTTCTGGTCACCTGCGCTGACCGGACAATATTTCCCAGAACATCCGGATCTATGGTGGCCCGCAGAATCCATGAATTGCGGTTTTCTGTCCTGCGCACGGCAATGATGAAATGCGGCAGATTGCGGAAACCCATGAACACATCGCTGCGGTAAAGCCCTTTGCTCATCACCTCATTGAACCAGGGCTGGTCATAATAGTTTTTGTCCCGCAAATCATAGGGACCGACATAGGCCCGGTGTTTCCCGGCATCATCTATCACACCTATGTCCACAAACGCGCCGGCCCGCAGATTCATAATATCAAAAATTGAGCGCAGTTTATCTTCATCAGCCATCTCCTCAAAGGAATGGGTGTCGGCCATGGCACTGAGAATGGCTGTGCGTTCCTTGAGAAAGAGATCCACTGCCTCGGCATGGGTCTGGGCCATGTAGCTGACCTGGGTTTCGGTTCTCTGCCATGCAGCTTTTTCAAACTGGTAATACATGGTAAGTCCCAGAACAATCAGGGGGGCAAAGGAAACCACCAGGGTGAGAACCAGTATCCGTTTCTGGAGATTATGATAAACCTGTTCCTTGTCTTCCATCATTTTCATACTCCCGTAAGCGGCTTGGATATAAACGGAGATGGCATGTTTCCCCCCTTTTTCAAAGCAGGGCTGTTAAGTTCCCATTCCCCTCTTGAGAGGGGATAAAGGGGTGTGTCCGGCAATGGGGAAAAGACACACCCCCTGCCCCCTCTCAAGAGGGGATTTTTTAAAGAACTTAACAGCCCTGCCTTTTTTCAAAGGGGGGGAAACACAATCCTTTATCAGAAAATACAGGAATTATGCACCAAAAGTTATCAACTGCCAGTATCCGAATACAGCCCAGAACCAGAGTATCAGCAATGCTATAAGCGTGATAGGAATACCATGCTTCACAAAATCCATGACATCCAGCAGTCTTTCACCGGTTTCCGGATCACGTCCCATGGCGAAAACAATCGCGTTGTTGGGGGTTCCCACAATAAGAATATTGGCAAAGGAAGAGGAGAAGGAGGTAATCAGACCGACCTTCCAGATACTGACCTGCGCGATAGTCGCCATAGGCAGAACAATGGGGCCAAGCGCAGCCACAGTCGCGCCGTCACTCATGAAGTTGGTCATGGTTGCGGTGAGAATACTCACACCTATCACCAGACCGTCCCCTTTGGTCAGAAATCCCGGCAGAGCATCAACAAAAGCAGTGGCCATCCACAGGGCTCCGCCTGTGAATTTCAGTGCCACACCCATTGCACACGCGGCAGCATACAGTCCTACCACGTCAAAGGCCACACCTTCCTGTATATCTTCCCACCGGATAATCCGGCACAGAAACATGGCTGTAACTGCATACAGGGTGGGGCCTCCCAGTCCGGCATGTTCGCCGATAATGACCCACGCGAGAACCAGCAGTACCAGGATGATAGCCATAGCCGCCTCTTTGCCTCCGAATTTGGGCATTCTGGACACTTCGGCTTTGACCACCTCAGCAGGGTTGATATCCGGAACCAGAAATTTGGGTTTGAGACGGAGATAAAAATATGCGCCAATGGCCAGAGATACGACAGGCACGTAGGGAAAACCGATCTGCATCCACTGCATGAAAGTGATGGGGGTTCCGTATTCTCCCAGATAACCCACCATGATGGCATTGCGTCCGCCTGCGGCAGGAGAACCGGGGCCGCCGTGGTTGGCTGCAAGACATAGTCCCAGCAGCAGAAATACTGCCAGCGCGGGATCTTTCTTTACGCCGTGCATTTTGCAGCTTACCTTGTAAACCCCCAGCAGAACAGGAATCAGCAGCGCCACCAGCGCATGTTCTGACAGAAATCCTGCACATATTGCCAGCATGGGAAGGAAACCAAAGGCAAAGCCCTTGGTGCTTTTGATTTTGCTCAGCAGGATCAGACCAATGCGTTTGTCCAGCCCGGTTTTTGCCACACCCACAGCCACCACCAGAATGCCGAAAATAAAGAAAACCGCATCTGTCATATAGGCTTTGGAAATTTCGTTCATGGGCAGGATGGCAAAGAGATAGAGCATCACGCCTACCATAATATCTGTGGCTCCTATGGACAGGGCCTCAGTTCCCCACAGAAAGGCTGCCAGAAACAGAATGGCAACGGTAATCTTTGCCAGCCTGGCCACTTCCATCTCGGTCATCAGAGGTCTGGGCGCATCATGTCCGCCTTCCTCGCTGTGCGTTGCAGCATGGGTCTTGCCTTTTGCCTCAGCAAATGCTTCGGGCCGCAGTTTTTTGTTGACCGTGTCCGTGATGGTTTTGCAGTCACTTGGTACTTTGTAGCCCGGAGGGTTATCTTTGGTGACAATATCCAGCATTCCCTGTGTGGGCGGCAGAATAACCATAGCGGTAAATATAATGGCAGCAATGAGCAGCAGAACAGGTTTGTATCCGGGTCTGCTTTTCCAGCTCCAGCCCTGCTCCATAGGCTCGGCCAGTGTGCTTCCATGATGAGACATATTTTTTTCCTCCCTTGTATATCTGTGTATTGAACTGTCTGATGTTGAATGCAGATTCTCTTTACGGATTTTCTTCCAGAATGGTTCTTGCCGACTGACTCATCTTCCGCATCGTGGCAACGCGGATCTTTTCTTCCAGATTCTGACGTCTGGCATAGGCATCTTCAGCCTTTCTGATCAGGTCATCTATATCCGTGGGTTTCATCAGGTAATCCGATGCTCCGGATTTGAGACCGTCAATGGCTGATTCCACCGTGGCATGGCCGGTCAGCATGATCACCTCCACCATGGGATACAGCCGTTTGATCGCCCTGAGCGTTTCATTCCCGTCCATTTCCGGCATTTTCACATCCAGAACAACAACGTGAATATTGTGGGTTCTCAGTTTTTCCAGAGCTTCACTGCCGTTGGGGGCTGTAATGGCATCATAGCCTTTTTTTTCCAGCAGTTTGCACATGGTGGAAAGAAATCTTTCCTCATCATCCACCAGCATCAGTTTCATCTTTTCCATAATACC
>CAZHPS010000571.1:0-3870 GCA_964534335.1 uncultured Desulfobacterales bacterium | reverse complement strand
TCTTTTTCGGCAGTTTTGACAATTTTTCCCTGGGGGTTGAACTGAAATACGGCATCATCAGCATCAGCGGGCTGGCAACGACTCAGACGGAAATAAATGTGGAAATTCTTAAACAGTTTGAAAAAAATCATATTGAACTCGATCAGATGCCGTCAATGTCCGCGATGAGTTCTGTTTCCCCCGCCTGATATGAAATCTGAAAAAAATTTCAGCAGTAACCCTTGAGGGTTCAGACAAAATTTTATGCCGGTTTATTTTTCAGATTTTATATAATCAGAAGAACACACGGAAATTTTTCCGATGAAAAAACAAATTATGCTGATACGCATTTTCTTTCTGGCTGCATTTTCCCTGTTTTCCCTGACCGGCACTGTCCGGGGCGGAGATGAAATCACTGTGGCTGTGGTCGGCCCCATGTCCGGAGACGGTACTGAAAACGGAAATGCCATGATCAAAGGCATCACTCTGGGACTGGAACAGTTTAAAAAACAGGGTTTTTTCGGAGCCAGGGATATCCGTCTGCAGGTATTTGATGATCAGAACAAAAAGGATTTGGCACAAAAGATTGCCGAAGACATTGCCGCGCAGGACAAAGCCGTGCTGGTGCTGGGCCATTATTACAGTTCCGCTTCCATTGCTGCCGGAAACATATACAAAAAACACAAAATTCCTGCGATTACAGCCTCTGCCACAGCAGATGATGTGATAAAGGACAATGAATGGTATTTCCAGCTTGTTCCCAACAACTCTTTTCAGGGAGATTTCATTGCCTGTTATATCAGCAGGATTCTGAAAAAACAGGCTGCCACTCTGATTTTTGACAAAGACAGCTATGGCATGAGTCTCGCCGGCAGTTTTGAGAAAACTGCGCAGCGTCTGTCTGTGGATATCCGGCTGAAATGGGGATTTGACACCTCTGATGCTCAGTGGGAGCAGAAATGGGAAACCACACTGGAAGAACTGAAAAAATTGAAAGATCCGGGCATGATTTTTCTGGCAGTCCATGTGCCTGAGGGACTGAAAATTATTTCCTCCCTGAAATATCCGGGATCGAAATTCGACATCATCGGACCGGATGCCTTTGGCGGAACCGCTTTTCTCAAGGGACTGCAGCAATATCCCATGGAAAAGGCCATTCCCGGATATTTTTCCGATGATTTGTACGCGATTACCCCGTTTATCATTGATCTGGCCAGCGCAAAGGCACAGGATTTCCGAAATGACTATTTCAGCCGTTATCAGGAGGAACCCTCATGGGTCGCGGCCAGCTACTATGATGCCATTCTGATGTCACTCACTGCCATCAGGGAAGCCGGAATGCAGGAAGGAGGCATTGCGGAAAAACGTGTCCGGATCAGGGATTTTCTCGCGGGAACCAATTCATATGAAAAATCCCTGGAAGGAGTGAACGGAAATCTTTTTTTTGATACAAACCGGGGGGTGGTGCGGCCTCTGGCAATGGGAATATACAAAAACCATGTACTGGTTTCCGCGCCTGCCCAGTACCGTCTGGTCACGGATGTACATAATGTCGGAGACATGATGGAAAATATTCTGGAAGGCCGGATCATCAAAATCGGGGATCATTTCATGCGCCAGACACGGGTGGTCTATACCGGCATTGATATAAATGAAATCAGCGATCTGGATGTTGTCAGCCAGAGTTATACCGTTGATTTCTACCTCTGGTTCCGGTATCATGGAGATTTTGATTATGCCAGTGTTGAATTTGTCAACGCGGAAAATCCCATAGAACTGAACCCGGAAAAACAGACCCTGAAAATCAGCAATCATATTGTCAGCAGGGTACTGGAAGAAAAAAACGGGGATTTCACCACACAGGCATACCGGATCAGGGCCGAATTTCAAAGCGATTTTGACTTTCATGATTATCCCTTTGACAAACAGACACTCAATATCCGGTTCAGGCATTCCCATGAGACACGGGATACCCTGATCTATATTCCTGATGTACTGGGAATGCGCCATTTCCGGTCATCAGACAGGCATGGGAAAGAGGATTTCAGCACGATTCCGGGCTGGGAGACAGACAGTGAAGCCTATTTTCAGGATGTGGTAAGCAATAATTCCACACTGGGCGTGCCAAAATTTTTCGGATCAAACCAGATTATCCGCTATTCCCAGTTCAATGCCGATGTCCGGATCAGACGGCAGATAGTGGGATTTCTGTTCAAGGACATTTTTTCGGTCTTTATCATGCTCATGACCCTGTATATCATGTATTTCATTTCCAATGAACGGTTTGAACTCCGTCTGTCCATGGGAATGGGAGTGCTGATGACCAACGCTTTCCTGCATATGGATGTGTCATCTGCTTTGCAGGTGGGCTATATTCTGGCCATTGACTATGCCTTTTTCATGGTCTACGGCCTGTCCACACTTTCCATAGTGTTTTCCCTGATGGGCAACCGGATGTATATCAGCGGAAAGGAAAAACAGGCACATATTCTTGATATTGCAGGCAGGATTGCGCATCCGCTGATCGTGCTGATTGGGATCGCGGCGATTGTGTACCGGTATGTTTTGTAAGAATTATGCAATGTGCAAAAATATATGGAGTGGATAAAATGGCAGACAGTTCCGGAAAAAACAGTGAACCTGTAATTTCCTGCACCATCAGCAGACAGAAACTTACCCGCAGCCCAGGACCCAGCGGTGTTTACCGGAACGCGGGCTGGGAGCCCTGCTATCCGGGATCAGTCGAATACCGCTTTACAGGCGATGAGATTGAAAGAGAACCCATGTATCAGTATAAAATCAGTCTGATACAAACTGTCAGAAACAATGGTCAGGTGCAGAAAAAGCGTTTTCCTGTTGCCACGATTGCATACTGGAATATTGTGGAAGATTTTCTTGACAGTCTGCAGCGCAGCCGGGCCTGGCAGAAGGATGTGCGGGGAATCCATGAAAGCAGAATTGTGGATGGGGTGAAAAAGGCTTTTCCGAACGCGAATAAAGTCGAATACGGGCAATACCTGAATCCGGTTTTTCAGAAATTTGAAACCGTCAAACAGCAGGTGCTTGCAGACTACAGAAAATCAGAGGAATATCCTCTGCAAATGCTGAAATACAGAAAAGTGAACGGAAATAACAGCGGGACAGATTCCCGATCCTGTGCCGGTAATTCATCCCAAACCGAAAACAGCGAAACAAGAAACAGGCAGGCCAGATGTGACAGGATACTGAAAAATATTGTGTCATTCAAAAGCATTTCAAACAAAACTATGGCAATGGAAATTGTAACTGCCGGATATAAAAAAATGGCAGGGAAATATCATCCTGACAACGGAGGAACTGTTGAGGAAATGCAGGAACTCAATGAGGTGAAAAAAGAGATGCTCCGGCTTCTTGGGGAGTGAAAGATAAGCAGGCAAACAAAAACTTTCAGGTATAAAAGTAGCATAAGCTTCCAGCTTGTGCCTGCTGCATAAACACTGTCCTGAAAATTTTATGCCCTAAAATTTATGGAACCTTACCTAAGTAGGCAAACAAAAACTTTCGTGTATTCAAAAAAACCGGATTTTTCCGAAAAATCCGGTTTTTCTGAAAATTTTATACCCTAAAAATTTATGGAATCTTATTTATATGCACATCTTCCATATTGAGAAATTGGGAAATACATTCAAATTTTATTTTTATTGTTTGAATAATTTTTTTTTTTGGCATATATTCGCAGCATCACGGACAGGTTTTCAGGATAAGGGAAGTTATACCTGTTTGTATATAAGTTTTGTATATAAGTAAGGTTCCATAAATTTTCGGGCATAAAATTTTCAGAAAAACCGGATTTTTCGGAAAAATCCGGTTTTTTGAATACACGAAAACTTTTGCTTGCCTACTTAAAACAGC
>CAZHPS010000570.1:0-3905 GCA_964534335.1 uncultured Desulfobacterales bacterium | reverse complement strand
GATAGGAATCTGTGCCGCGTATGAGAAATGCAAGAAACCTCAGAATGAGTTCACGACCGGCCATTCGACTGTCATTGACACTTTTTCCGGTTGCTTTTACAAAATATTCAGACTTCACCAACTCAGCCAGCAGATCGGCTGACGGACCATAGTAAAGCGCATGTCTGATTTCTTGTACTGTAAATGGTAACCCACCGGTATTAAGGCGTTTAAATATATTTCGCTGTACATTCTGCGGTGTGGAGGGGTTGATAATGGCAAACTGAAACTCAGTCTCCCATATACGGTTTTGGAATTTTGCAGGCAGTTCATCGAACTTATTTCCTTCCAGTTCACGCAAAAATTCAAGTCCGCTTAATCCGAATTCCAGATCCAATACATATCTTTTTATTGCTGTTACACGCTGAAGACCGTCAACAATTTTCCAATTGATATCCTCTTCTTCAGCAACATAAAACAGAGGAACAGGAATTTTTAACATCAGTGATTCAATAAGACGGCTCTGCTGCTCATCGCTCCAAATACCTTCCCCCCTCTGGATTGGTGAAGCTGTGACTGTGCCTTGCTTTAATCTGCGAACCAGCGTTTCAAGCGGGACTCTTTTATCGGAAATGGATATTCTTTCTGCATTGAAAGGAAAGGGATTATATTCTTCCTGTTCAACCCCGGACTCTCGCCCATCCGCTCCCAGTTCTTGAGGGATATAATCATTCTCCGTCATTTCAGTCATAGCTTTCCTCACCGAAGATTTTAATGCAGCAGGCTGCTTTATCTTTTAAATTTTCCGGCAATCACCTGAAATCGGTTCAGTGTATTTCAGACAACATACAGTTCTGCATATGCAAACTTTAGGGAAGTGAAACTTTCTGAAGTACCGCTTCAGGTGTCAGGGAACAGATACGAAACTCTGAAACCGGTATATAAGCAGTTTTCAAATCCCTTAGTCAATTTCCCGGCAATATGTCGATTTTGGGATTTTATATCCCAAAAGGCCGTCCGGACAAACCGGACGGCCTTTTATGTGAGAACGGAAAATCTGATTAATGAATCCTGCTGATAAGCTCGCCAAGTTTCCCTTTTTCTTTGGGAGCAAACCGGGCTTCATATCCTTCCTGAACAAAAACCCCGCGGGTGGTATTCTTCCATTCCATGGCGGTTTTTACCTTCAGGATATTGTCCAACTGGCCGAGTTCCTTGAGCCGGAAATAAATTTCATACCATGCGCAGGGAATGTCTTTGCTGACTTCGCAGCTTTTCTGGTTGGTTCCTCCGCAGGGGCCGTTGAAAAGGCTTTTTGCACAACGGGTGACAGGACAGATGCCGCCGGTCATTCCCAGAACGCAACTGCCGCAGGCACGGCATCTTTCCTCAAACATGCCGATTTCCTTATCCACGCCGATGAACATGGTATTGATGGCCGGATAAACCGGAATTTTGGGAAATCTTTCTGCCAGATACTGGCATCCCGCGCCGCAGGCCATGGAAACCAGGGCATCGTATTTCGGAGCGATGCTGTCGAGTTCGGACATCAGGCTCTGATTGCACTGGCGTTCCACTGTATACCCGTCAATCACAAAGGGATGATTTTCCTGTTTGAAAACAGCGGTCAACTGATCATTGAGGATATTGACTTCCTTCATTCCTCCGGCATAGCAGACTGATACGCACCCGCCGCAGCCCACATTCAGCACTTTCCTGTGCTTTTTGACCATGTCCTTGATTTCTTCAAAAGGTTTTCTCTTTCCTTTTACCATTATATATATCCTCCGAATATTTGTATTTTGGAATCAGTTTATCGTCCAATGGCAAGCGGAGCAGGCTCTTCCGGCATTTTTGCCGGATGACACTGACCGCAGGTACGGGGGCCGGATGCTTTACCCTCTTTTTCCATGATCCGGTGACACTGAATGCACTGGCGGTGAAATGCCTGCCGTGCATCAGCTTCGGCATCTGCTGTATGGCAGGTGCGGCAGCGCATGGCATCACTGCCATCCAGTTCACTTTCATCCAGAACATTTTCCCCTTTTTCATATCTGTGGTGACATGCCTTGCAGTCTCCCACAGTCTCCATATGTTTGTCATGGGGAAAAAACGCAGGTGCGCGGCCCGCAGCAGCATCCTCAGGAGGGGTGACCGCAGGCCCCAGCCGCACAAAAGTCAGGGTAAGCACCCAAAGAATAATGGCACTGATCAACATTCTGTCCATAAGATATTCCTTTATCTATGTTTTATATTCTGCTGAATTTTTCACTCAGCCTGATCATATTCACGAAAAACCCCCTGTGATCGGCAAATGCTTCTGGCCCAGGAAATCATACTGGGAATGCTGATGCCCACCGGACAGTAGCACCGGGTGCAGAGAACGCACTTGTTCCAGATCAGATCCTTCATCTCTTCGAGTTCCGTGCGGCTGACCTTTCCCTTTTTCCGGTAGATTTTCCCCAGGGAATGCACTGCCTTATAGGACGGCATATAAGAGGGATCCCTGTCATTGTTGATATACAGAAAACAACTCTCCGCACACATGCCGCAGCCTACGCATACGGACAGAAAGAACTCCATGTTCTTTTTCTGATCCAGCATTCTGCAGATTGAACTGTCTTCCACCAATGAGACTGCATCCATAATAATCCTCCGTATATTAAGTATTTTCCACCCATTTTCTGGTGCCGGTTCCGAAAGAGAGTTCATTCCTGACCATAAAACGGGCAAGAACAAAGAAAGGCATGTGTGCCAGTTTGGTGAAGGGAATCGCGATGAGCATCAGTTCACCGCAGATAATGTGAATGTAAAGAACTGTTTCATAGGAAAAGGTGTGATGAAAGGCCAGATAACCGGTAATAAAGGGCAGTCCGGTGGCAAACAGGGCAATATAATCCCTGTAAGTGCTTACGGACCGCACCCGTGCGGAAAGTATCCGGCGCAGGAAAAAAAAGGCAAATAAAATGATGAAAACCAGGGTTATACTGTCAACAGTCGCTTCTGACAGAGTGGGAAAGCTGAACCCGAAATAATCATCCAGCAGGATGTTGTGTCCCACTGTGACAATGGGCAGGAAAATCAGGATCAGATGAAACAGAATCGTGACTGCGGAAAACACCGGATGTTTTCCCAGAAAAGTGCGTCTGAGTTTCACTTTCCATTTCAGAAACACATCAGTCACCGAATTAATCTGGAGATACTCGTGTTTCTCTCTGTTTTCCACTTCTTCAGCAATGCTTTTGGGCAGAGCCGCGGGATCGATCTTCATTTCAGCGGTCAACTGAAAAAACTGATAAATCCGCCAGGAAAGTCCCCCGGCAAACACCGCAAGCGCAACTGCCAGCATCGGCCCGATCAGAAAATCATACATAATTTCCTCCACATGAAAAGAACCGTGTTAAAATAACCTCATCCAAGGGGATGAAACACCACTATCCGTTTTCTGCCATAAAAAAACTGCATCCGCCCTGCTGCAGGGAAAAACAGGGATACTTTTATCCTCCGGATCATAATATATACCATTACCTGAAACATTTGCAGAGGTTCAGATTCGGATCTGAATTCCGCACAGAAAAACTCTGTGTGACTCTGCGGAAACTCTGTGTGACTCTGCGGTTAAAATCCGCCCGGCAGAATTTCCGAAATGTTTTAAGTATCGGTATACCTGTTTTCCGCATACAGCAAATCGGACTGATTATCACAGAATATGCACTATGGCAACAGCTTTTCCGCAAATACCGAACCCGGTGAAATATTCCGGTTCAGGTTCATCAGACTGCTGCCCGGAATGCAGAACGCAGCATAGTATGACCATTTGAATTTCAGAGGATCCGCACACTTTTATCCTTTTACCCGTTCCACATATTCGCCGGTGCGTGTGTCAATGCGTATCTTTTCCCCTTCATTGACAAAGGGCGGAACCT
>CAZHPS010000569.1:0-3906 GCA_964534335.1 uncultured Desulfobacterales bacterium | reverse complement strand
CGAACTCCTGAATTTTGGGAAGATCGCAGTATGATTTTTACCGGAGTATTGCTAAAAGGACTTACTCTTTTTTCCATTCCCAATTTGAAGAAAGTCTGACACATGATGAATCCCCGCTTATCAGTGAGGAAGATATATTCAATGCACATAAACTGATTATCAACTGGTGCGATGATGAGAAAAGCCGCTTTGAAACATTGGATGAAAATGATCCCAGATTCCAATACGGGTTTGACTATCTGCCGCATCATTATTGGGAAATCGGAAAATACGATAATTTTGAAGGATTTCTTGATTTTTTGGGCAGGGGAACGGTGAAATGCGAACTGTCATGCAGAAAATATCTCCGCGAAAAATATCTTTTCCACTATGGAAAAGATCCGATACAGGAAGATATAATCAAAAATAAATTCAAAATGATGTTTAAAAATGGCAATGATGCTGCAAGACATGCCCTGATAAGATTTGAGGGCGATATAACCGGTGTGGTTCATGATGGAATTAAGAAAGACATATGGAGTGAAATTGTCAATGAATTACCGTCAAACAGCTATTGGCATGATGAGATTATCAGATCTACAAATGTGGAATTTTCTTCAGGTGTTAATTTGCTTGATGTTCTAAAACAACGTGTGCAGCGACCGGAAAGTTTTTCTTGTATCAATCATCTCAGGGGATTTTATTTCAAACTTGGTGTCAGATTATGTACCCCTGAATACTCAAATAAATTATTTAATCCTGTTGAAGGTTTTGAATACATTGAAAAAGCAAAGGACATTCTGGAATCCATGACTGCTCAGGATTTACTGGATAGTTCATGCAATGACAGAGGATTTGCAGAATATCAACTTAACAGATTGAAAGGATTTTTCTTTAATGATTATGGAATATCATTAAGACGTATAGGTAAAATTGATGATGCAATCAATTATTACAAAAAAGGGTTGGATTTTTATGAACGTATCGTTTCACATGAAAAAGAAAGCTATTTGAAAAACAAAATTGATGGATCTATCAGTGCAACTTCACATAACCTTGCACATTTGATGACTTTAAGAGGGAATTATTTGGAAGCATTAAAATTATTTGACCGATCTTTACTGATCCGTGTTGAAAATGGAAGAAATATTTCAATAAATAATACATTACTTCAGTTAAATTATATCTTTCAAGATTTATTATTGAAAGATTTATACGCATTTATACAGTATTTTATTTATTTGAATGAAAATCCCCAAATTTTGTCAGATAAAATTACAAACTTTGTGAGATATAGAGATTATCTTTTGGCAGTGCATGATTATTCTCAGGCTGAAACCGCTATTGATGAATTGATTTCTTTAAGACTGAAAAAAAAGGATAAATCATATGTTACTGATTTCAAAAACTGTCAGGATAAGTTAAATCTTCTTGTATTGCAAAAAAAGAAGTCGGAAGCATTGACAGTTCTTGAAAATATATTATCCATTATTGAACAAAATAAAGATGATAGAACGATAGTGATTGCAAGCAGAGATTACTACGATTTTTGGGAAGATGCTGCCAACACATATCTGTTGAATGATCAGATTGATAATTCAAAGAGAGTCATTGATAAACTGTCATCATGGTTTGAAAATTACAAATTTTCAGGTTTAATGCCCCGTTATTGTGAACTCAAAGCAAAATACTGCGATCAAATCGGCCAGCCTAAAAAAGCCGATGAACTCAGCAAAGAAGCAAAACGACTGATTAACGAAGGCTGCAAAGCCATTGCAGACAAGCATTTCCCCAAAGAAGTCATGCAATACCTTGACTATCTTGTGGAAAGTTCGGATGACAGCAAACTGAAAAAAATGTACGACAATGTAAGAGAAAGTCTTGCAACCGGTTTTTGCAAAGGATTGTCTGAACCATGATTCACATGATGAAAGGATTTTCAGGATTTTTAAATATTTAATCATGATTCATCCTTTCATCAGGTAAATCAGGGTTCAGACAGCAAACCAGACAGTCATTGTCTGGAACCGGGATTCACATGATTAAAGGATTTTCAGGATTTTTAAATATTTAATCATGGTTCATCCTGTAATCAGGTAAATCAGGGTTCAGACAGCAAACCAGACAGTGATTGTCTGAACCATGATTCACATGATTAAAGGATTTTCAGGATTTTTAAATGCTTAATCAGGGTTCATCCTGTAATCAGGTAAATCAGGGTTCAGACAGTAAACCAGACAGTCATTGTCTGGAACCGGGATTCTCAGGATTATAGGATTTTCAGGATTTTTAAATGGTTAATCATGGTTCATCCTGTAATCAGGTAAATCAGGGTTCAGACAGTAAATCAAACAGTGATTGTCTGGAACCGGGATTCACATGATTATAGGATTTTCAGGATTTTTAAATATTTAATCATGGTTCATCCTTTAATCAGAAAAAGCAAATTAAATTAATCAAACAGCTCCGTAGGAGCGGCCTGTTTTCTTTGTACATTTGACATACCGCTCCTACGGAGCTGAAAAATCATTTTGTTTCAAATTTTCTACAAACAGGCCGTCCCTACGGGACTGTAGCCGACTTCCCGAACCTTTATACCGGGTTTTCCGCCTGTACCGGTTCCCTGTCATAAAGGCGACATCCCCAAAGGGACAGTTGAAAAAATACTGAAATTTGCAGGAATAAGGACGGAAAAATGAAATTATATTACGCCATATTCACAAAAAGCGATAACGCTGTTGAGGTGGAATTTCCGGATTTGCCGGGCTGCGTCACTTTCGGAGATACCTTTGAGGAAGCATACAGCAATGCAGCAGATGTTCTTGCCGGATGGATGGCAAATGCGAAAAACAGTTTATCCGGGAACCGTCTTCCTATGAAAATATGAAAACATCCGCAGGTGAAATCGTTCCGATTCCATTGGATGAAAAAATAATGAAATCCTATCAGAAAAGAAAACGGATTACAGTCACATTTCCCCTGTCTGTTCTTGAAAAAACCGACAGATTCAGAAAATCCAAAGGGCTGGATCGTTCCGTCCTGCTGATAAAAGCTGTTCAGGAATATATGGACAGGCATTCAGCGTGAAAAGTTCTGTTTTTCACCGTCATACCGGTGAAATCCGGAATGACGAAAAAAGAAATGGTAAGGAAAAATAAAAAATGATCAGCATGACCCGGATTAAACATTTCAGTCAGCGGAGTGCAAGAGAATTCAAGCCTAAGCGGATTATCCTTTTCGGTTCCTATGCCGAGGGAAGTCCGACACAGGATTCGGATGTGGATATGCTGGTGGTAATGCCGTTTGAAGGCAGATCGGTTGAAAAATCTGTGGAAATCCGGATGAAACTTCTGCCTGATTTTCCGCTTGATCTGCTTGTGCGGACTCCTGAAAATATTGAGCAAAGGCTTTCAATGGTCGATTTTTTTATGCACGGCATTATACATAAAGGAAAAGTGCTTTATGAAATCCATAACCCATGAATGGATCGAAAAGGCCGAAGGTGATTTTACAATGATGGAGCGGGAAAGCAGAGCCGGAAAAAACCGGAATTTTGACGGTAATACTGATTCGCCATTGGTTTGATCCAATACTCATTTTTTCCGCAGTTCCGGCTGTGCAAAAAACCGCTCCGCTTAATTTCTGCACTCCTCCGGATCAGTATCAGTTCAATGGAGAATCGGTATAAGTAGGCAAACAAAAGTTTTCGTGTAATCGAAAAACCGGATTTTTCCAAAAAAATCCGGTTTTTATGAAAACGCCATACACGAAAATTTATCCTGACTTACTTACTTCTTTCCTCTGTGTCCTCTGTGGGAAACTCTGTTCCCTGTCTGAACCCGGATTTTCAGGATTAAGGGATTGACCGGGACTGTCCGGACTGGATTGAAAAATCCGGGTAAATCCGGAAATCCTGTGAATCCCGGT
>CAZHPS010000568.1:0-3913 GCA_964534335.1 uncultured Desulfobacterales bacterium | reverse complement strand
TAATGGTTGTATGCAAAAAATGTGCCAAACAAAACCAAAATTGGATCAGTATAATAGCTAAAAAACATAAAGGAATTTTTCAGAAAACACAGGAAAAAAAATCCGTGACATATGCAAACATTTTCGCGTGTGGAAAGTGCATTTGTTCGGTTCCGAACTGAACACTTCATTCTGTTCTCAAAGCGATGTTGATTTTTGAACACAGGGGATATGAGGGCGGTTTTCAGCAGTATATGGGATTCAAAACATTTCTGGAGAATCTGTTCGGAGGTTCCGTGTCACTGATTTTTGCAAACCAGAGCCGGAATCCTGTATTCAAAGATAAGGTGGAAACGAAAAAAACTGATTTATGCCGAATATTACCGGTGATAAAATTCAAGCACATACACGCAGTCTCTGCACACTTTTTCCAGCCGCTGACTCATGACGGAAAAAATATCGCCGATTTCCTTCCAGGCCGCCTGCAACTGTTCATCGGAAACGATTCCTGCAACACCGCGCTGCCGGGCAAAATACTGTCCCAGTTGCCGGTTTGCCGCGAAGGTCTGTTCCTGAGAGACTGCGCGTGTAATTTCCGCATACAGGTTTTCCAGTTCCATATTCCGGGTGCGGGAGGCCGCAAGATAGATTCTTTCGGTTCCGGTCTTCCGATCCAGCACAAAGGATTTGTCCTCGGCCGGTATGGTGCGGGTTATGCCACTTTGCAGGGGATTGCTGTTGCTGACAGTGACTCCCTTGAACTGCATCAGGGGAAACAACTGGTAAAACTGTCCGGAACTGTCGGCCTGAAACACATACACATAGCAGTCATCATCAGGCTTGATGCTGATTTTGTAATAGTCACCGGAATGCAGAGTTGCACGGTTTGAAAAGGTCACGGGGTTGCCTGTTCCGCCGGGACGGCAGACAAATGCGGTCTGAAAGGAAAGAGGAGAAGCGTCTGACTTTGTCTGTTCATAAGCCGGATGGGGGTACGTGCCGGCGGATTTGGATGTTTCAGACTCTGGCTTGGATTGGGAAGCCGGTGCTGGATTAGGAGCAGGACGGGAAGCAAGCATATACCGTCTTCTCAGCGAATCATCTGATACAGGTACAGATGTGTAGACTTTGACAAATGTATTTACATCAATCTGATGACCCGGCTGATACTGGGGGTTAAGCCTTTGCAATGCAGCGATGGTCTCCCTGTCCATGACGCCGGTGACATAAACATTGTCATATCCCTGAATATAGAGAAATTCCTGTGTTTTTGCTATTTTTTCCGTCTCATTCATTCTGTAGTATGCCGCAGCTATTCTTTCTATTACAACGGGATCCGGAGGCGCATCTGGCAGAAGATTCCAATAGGGAATGCCAAGATATTTTCCCAGCATCTGTATCATGCTGAGATGAACCAGAAGTCTTACTGCGGCATGTCTTCCCTGAACTTTCTTTACAGTTCCCTTTAAACCGAAAGTCGGTCCGAAAAGGGAAAATCCCAGTTCCTTTTCTGCCACAGCTTTATGCACCATTACGGTATTGACAGCCTGCATCTTGGGAATGCCGGACATAGTTTGAAAATCGATCATATTGAAATCAACGGTAATTCTGGAAAATGCACTTTTCTCGAATTTTGCTGCATCAGCCCCGACCGTATTTCCGGGAACCCAGCCCGGAGCATTGGTAAACGGTGGGGTTTCGACATCAAATTCTGTATTTTTGCCGACAGTTTCCAACCCTCTGTCAAACTCGGTTATTCCTCCGGTAATAACCACATCCGGAGGAATCTTGTCTTTGAAATTCGAATAACCGGTCACTGTCTGATCATGAATATAGCCCGGATTGAAAGGAATAAAACGCACATTTCCCCCCACAGAATTCAGTGTGCTGCTTATCATTTCAGAGATTTCAATGGGGATTTCGCCTTTTGTGGCAACAGCAGTTCCTGTATCATCCTTTATTGCCTTGCTCTGGATATTCAGTTTTGGAGTCCCGAATATCCATGTGGCTTTGCCAATATCAGAAAGAGCCTTGTCAAAGGAAGTGATTTTGGTTTCGGGTTTTCCCTCTTTCAGAGCCACCTTTGTCTCTCTCGGATCAATCGAAGCACATGAAAAAAGAAAACACAGAGACAGGAAGAAAAAAGAAGATATGCCATATCGGATAATGCCGGAAAAATTTCTGTTCATTTTAATTCCCCTCATCAATAACTGTATTATTGTCACCCTCGAAAATGTTAATTATAGAATCAACCTTTGCACCGGGCTGGACATTGACAACTCCCATTCCTGTAACTTCCGGCTGATCCTTCCCAGTCCGTCTGTGTCCGAAATTCTTATAATAATTTGAATCATTCTTTGCATCCCGGACAATGAAACTGATGTTGACATCCTTTTTCAGTTCATCATAGTCTTCAATCGGATCATCCAGAGAAATCCCATCATCCAGATCACTTGCGGGTTCCTCTCCGAAAGAACAGACAGGAAAAAAAAGCACTGACACCAGAAAAGCAAACACGATAAAAATATCTGATATACGCATAAGTCATCTCCTTTGGGTTAAAACTTTTTTTTATCTATAATACATTTTTGAAGACAGGTCAAATCAAATTGTCTCTCCGTGAGAATCAGTCACATCTTTCATACCGGATTATCTTACCGATTCCCAATATTTTTCTGCGGATATTTCGGGGATTGCCGCAATAGACGATATTTCCGAATCCGTTTATGGTTCCTTCCAGTTCTTCCGAAACCTGAACACTGGCTGATGAACTGCCGCTGATCAGCACCGTGCATATTTCAGATGAAAGACCAAAGGCATCCATGTTTTGCACACCTGCCAGCCGGGCAGCAAATTTGCCGGTTTTTCCGGATAGAAAAATATCTGCTGTACCGCTTGCCTCGATTGTGAAAGTTTTGCTTTCCATATCTGAAATCCGGATCTGATTCGTTCCCGCAGCATTCAGTGCAATAAGGCTGTCGTCCATAAAAATATTTATTCCTATGAGATTTGCAGAAACAAAAGAAGCATCGGAATAAACATGCAGGGTGTCATTCCCAATTTTTGTGATGATATGAGGCAGAAGATTGTCATCAGCTTTGATCTCAATATGATAATCTTTCTGACAGATTATGTGTATATGAAATGATCCATCCATATGAATTGAATGGAAAGGCTGTAGTATGCGCTCTTCTGTTTTGATTATACCACTTCCCTGAACAGAAGAGGTTGCATGGGAATTCAAAGGCAAACATATCAGAACTATATAGAATATACAGGAATAAATGACAGATAAACGGAAACTTGTTTTCATAGCGTTCTCCTTTCCTGAAAAAGGACTTTCTGACAGAAAAAACCATGACATCCGAACCTGTCGGATGTCATGATTTTTTTATTTTTATTTCAGAGAATTGTATGCCATATTTGCTTCAGCATTGTTGCCGATTGCCATGTTGGTGTTGTTCTGTCCGATGACAGTGTTGATCATGTTGCCTTTTACAGTTGAGGAAACCAGTTCATTGGCCGCCATGTTGGCTTTTGCATTGTTGCCGATTGCCATGTTGGTGTTGTTCTGTCCGATGACCGTGTTGATCATGTTGCCATCGACCTTGGAATCAGTCAGAAGATTGGCAGCCATATTGGCTTTTGCGCCGTTGCCGATTGCCATGTTGGTGTTGTTCTGTCCGATGACAGTGTTGATCATGTTGCCTTCCACTTCAGAACCTGCAAAAGCAGCAGAAGCACTCAGAAGGATAATCCCAGCCAGAATTACGATACTTTTTCTCATTTTCCTGCCTCCCAGTTGAATTTTAAAAAAATAAAATAAAAGTGATGAATTGCCAAAATTTGATAAAAAAAACGTCCGAATCCTAAAAAAATCATGACATCCGAACCTGTCGGATGTCATGATTTTTTTATTTTTATTTCAGAGAAT
>CAZHPS010000567.1:0-3916 GCA_964534335.1 uncultured Desulfobacterales bacterium | reverse complement strand
GCACCCATGAACAGCATGTGGCCGCCGTCCCAAATCCATTCAAAAAAACCTGGAAACATAATTTCCTCCTCAGCAAACAGATGGCCGGGCCACCCTTGTTCAGTCTATGGGGTTGAGTTCCCTTTCCTGGGGGAAAATCGGCATATAGCGGTAGGAAATCGCGACCAGAATCACGCCGTAGGCAACAGGCAGAATCGTGGTTGCCACTTCCTGCCAGCTTGGATAATACATAACCCAGGAATCAAAAGTCATAACCGGAACAGCCATTACCTGCAGAACCATGACCCAGCGGTTAAGGCTTACACCGATGCAGGCCAGAACAATGGCTGTAATCAGCAGATATTTGTTTTTGCGTCCTGTGTTGGTAATCAGGATCAGGCCCGGAATCAGTCCGCAGATGATGACTTCCGCAATCAGAATCCAGATGCCGTAGACCGGATTGTTGGAATAGAAATCCATCAGGGTCTGGCCTTTGCTGGGAGCAGTCACCGCAGCCCAGTACAGGGTGTCGGCAATCTTGGCAATGCTGTAGGTGAAAATCATCCAGCCCGAAATCTTTGCCAGCAGTTCAACCACATTGTCTTTGACCAGTTTCTTGCCTGTGATTTTTTCCAGCAGTTTGGTCAGGCTCAGGGTGAAGCAGGGGCCAAAGGCTGCTGCTGACCATGTGAACAGGAAAAAGGTCCAGGGCCATACAAATACCCCTTCCCGGACAGAGAAAGGCCGTCCGAACAGAACGCCCGCGACACCGCCCAGTGATCCCTGATGGAAAAAGGACAGGAATGCGCCGGTTGCGGCAAACACGGCCATAATCTCGTGCATGTTGTGCGCGAGGTTGTGGAAAAAGGGAACTTTGTTCAACTGCCGGTTTTCCAGCACCAGCGGAATATACTCAATGCAGAGAACACCGAAATAGCAGGACAGACAGAAAGCCACTTCGGTGAGCATGGAGTGGACATTGGCATGCCAGAAGATAAACCATCCTCTCAGAGGCTGGCCGATGTCAATGGCAAGAATCAGCAGAGCGGAACTGTAGCAGATGAAACCGATGAGAACCGCGTAGTTGATGATGTTTTTGAGTTCATCCTTTCCGACAATATACTTGAGAAATCCGGAAAAGAACGCGCCCCCGCCCAGTGCGATGACGCCCAGATCCGCCCAGATCCACAGGGCAAACCCGTAATAATCGTTCATATTGGTCTGGTTCAGGCCCTTGAGCCAGCACAGCAGCATGGCATACACGCCCCACAGCAGCACCACGCTGACAATGCCGATAAAGACCATGAATTTGCCAAAGGAACAGCGTTTGACGCCTTCAGGTATCAATGCAGAATCCATAAATGATGTACTCCTCATTCTGTGCAGTTTTTGTCAAAACTTTCTGCCTCAGCATCTTTTTTAATGATGTGCCGCAGCCACCTGTCCGGTTTTTTCATGGGCCAGATAATTGTCCCCGGCTCTTCTCACCCATTCCCGCTCGGACATATAGTAAACCTTGGTATTGGTTCCCAGTCTTTCCAGCAGGCGGAAGGCATTGGGGTTCTGTTTCAGTTTGTGCACTGCATGTTCGGGATTTTCCAGATCGCCAAAGGTGATGGCTCCCGCAGGACATGCCTGGGTGCAGGCTGTCTGGTATTCGTTTTCCGCTATTTCTTTGCGTCCCTCATAATGGGCCTTGTCCATAGCACGCTGATAGCGGTGAAAACAGAAACTGCATTTTTCCACAATGCCGCGCATACGCACAGAAACATCCGGGGAGAGCATTTTTTCCATGCCTTTGGGCCAGACCGGATCCCACCAGTTAAAATACCGGGCATGATATGGGCAGGCTGCCATGCAGTAACGGCATCCGAAACACCGGGTGTAAATCTGGCTGACAATTCCGGTTTCGCTGCTGTAATCTGTCGCTGTTGCCGGGCATACGGAAACGCAGGGGGAATGTCCCGCGTGGCCTTCGCAGTGCTGGCAGGGTCTGGGCAGATAGCAGGTATCTGCTTCCGGATAGGGTTTGCCGTTTGTCAGTTGATACACGCGCAGCCAGGTGATGCTCTTGAGTTTGTCGCTTTCATCCTTCTTGAACGGCACATTGTTTTCCGCCATGCAGGCCACCATGCAGGCTCCGCACCCGGTACATTTGTCCAGGTCAATGACCATTCCGTACTTTTTGGCTTTTATATGTTCTTTTGCACTCATCAGAACCTCATTTCAGTTATCAGTTATCAGTTGTCAGTTACCAGTTTTCAGTTACCAGTTTTCAGTTTTCAGTTACCAGTTTTCAGTTTTCAGTTATCTGTGATCATTTACATCAATCACTTCTGCTGATTACTGATTACTGTTCACTGATTACTGATTACTGTTCACTGTTCACTAATTACTGTTCACTGATTCAGGCTTTGACCAATTTTGCCCGGATACCCCAGGCTGCGTCCAGACCGGATACCGGATCTTCCACCGGGCCGATGAGTTCGTTGAAATTGCTTCCTTTACCCGCGATATACTCATCCGGGCCGCTGTGTCCCAGTCCCCTGGGCATTGCCACAACACCGGGGGCTACACTCTGTGTCAGACAGACTTTGACCTTTGCCCCGCCTTTGGGTGTGGTCAGCAGCGCTGTTTTTCCCTCGCACAGTCCCAGTTTGCCGGCGGTTTCCGGATTGATTTCAATGACGGTCTCTTTGCCGCTGAGCATTTTGTCTGAAACAATCTTTACCAAAAAGGGCGTATCAGCCACCGGGCCGCAGGCCAGCCGCATGGAATCAACAGGCAGAAGAAGCAGCGGAAAATCCCCTTCATTTCCTTCAGGTTTTGCCGGGCCGGGTGCTCCTCCTTTTTCCGCGTGTGCAGCGCAGGCTTCAGGCATAAAGACAAATTTCTGGGAAGCAAAAATCTGATTCCATGCCGGAGGCGCATAATCTTCAGCAAGGAATCCCTTTTCCTTCAGGGGTTCCCATTTGTCGCCCAAAGTTCTTTCCAGACATTCCTCATATCCTGACCACGCGAATGCCTCGCCGACAGTACCGCCCAGGGCCTGGGCCAGAAGAATCACTGATTCACCTGAATATTTGGTATTGTGCCGGGGTTTGACAACAGGTTTTGCCAGTCCGATAACAGTTTTGTTCATTCCCCCGGATGCCGGAACATCTTCGTATTTTTCCAGATGTCCGTGAGAGGGAAGGATCAGATCCGCCATTTCCGCTGTTTCATCCATATGAGAGGCAAAACTGACAATAAAAGGAATTTTGGCAAAGGCAGTTTTCACGGCCTTTGTATCCGGAAGGGAATACACAGGATTGGCTCCGGCAACCAAAAGCACTTCGACCGGAGATTCCTTTGCCGCATTGATGACACCAGCCAGACGGCCTGTCAGGCATTTGCTCATGGGATATTTTTCACTTCCCGCACCATCAGCCCTTGCAACTGCCTGACCTTTCTGTGCGGCTTCATCCAAAGCAGGTTCAGGCCAGTTTACATATTCCTGTTTCGGCATGGCCCATACACCGCCTTTGCGGTTGATGCTGCCCACCAAAGCGTTGAGGGCGTGAACAGCCATGAATTCATGGATGCTGCCCGGTGTGTTTCCCTGTCCCCGTCCGCACAGGGCCAGCGGTGCAGAAGCTGCGGCAAACTCTTTGGCAATTTTGGCAATAACAGGTTCCTGAATTCCGGTAAGCCGGGCCACAACATTCAGGGGATAGTGTTCCACCACAAAATTTCTGAAACTGTCAAATCCGGATGCGTATTTGTCTGTGAACTCTCTGTTGTACAGTTTTTCCGAAATGATGACCCCTGCGATGCCCATCGCGAGAATGGCTTCGGTTCCGGGTTTGATTGCCAGCCACTGATCTGCTTTGGCAGCACTGTTGGAAAGACGGGGATCAGCCTGAACCACTTTCACCTTTTTGTCCTTCCACGCACT
>CAZHPS010000566.1:0-3949 GCA_964534335.1 uncultured Desulfobacterales bacterium | reverse complement strand
CCCATGTGGTGGATGCCATCAAAAACGGGGAAATTCAGTTTGTTGTCAATACCGGTGTCGGGGATCAGGCACGGGGGGACGGCTATCATCTGCGTCGGGCTGCTATCAAATACTGCATTCCCTATGCCACCACCATTGCCGGAGCCAGTGCCATGTGTCAGGGTATTGCTGCTCTGATAAAGAACAGATTTTCCGTAAAAGCGGTTCAGGATTACAATGCGGAAATGCGGGGATAACAAACTCTAATGGTTTGTAACATGCGGAAATACAGACAGATAATAAACCCTAAGGGTTTTGAAAATCCTTAGAGTTAGAGATTTTCCTGTTTCTTAATATTTTCCTGAAAAATTCCTTATATTCTGTTATAATATGCCTTATGTTTACCATACAATGGTCAAAAAAGGCGGTCAGACAGCTTCTCTGTTTTCCGCTGAAAGAGCGCGTCCGCATATCCGGTGCGGTTGACGGTTTGGCCGCATGGCCTGAATGCCGGAACGTGAAAGCCTTAAAGGACAGTCCTTTCATGTACCGTCTGCGGGTGGGACGGTATAGGATCCTCTTTGATGTGGAAACATCCGTGCGGGTTGTGTCTGTGGAGGAGGTAAGAAAGAGGGATGAAAGCACATATTAAACATCAGGTTATTGAAAAAGAGGGAATGCCGCTGCTTGTGGTTATTCCCTATGAGGAATACCTTGAAAAATTCAGAATTCCTGATGACAGTCTGTATCTGCCCAATGAGGTGGTCAAAGCCCATGCCATTGACGGAAAACCACTGCTCCGTGCATGGAGGGAATATAAAGGGATTACCCAGTCGGAAATGGCAAAGCGCATGGGTATTTCCCAGTCCGCGTATTCCCAGATGGAAGCCGCAGCAAATCCGCAGGAACACATCCTGAAAAAAGCCGCCCCTGCCTTGGGAATTGACTGGCAGCTGCTCTGCTGACGGAACATCCGGATTGGGGAAAGGTCAGACAGGTTTTAATAAAAGGGGCGGGGAATTATGAATAAACGCAGGGAGGATTACTACACATACAGGGTTTTCTGGTCTGAGGATGACGGGGAATATGCCGGACTGTGTGCGGAGTTCCCCGGCCTGAGCTGGCTTGATGCGGATCAGGACAAAGCCTTCCGCGGAATACGGAAACTTGTTTCCGATGCTGTGAAGGACATGGAGGAAAACAGGGAGGAGATACCGGAGCCGCTTTCTATGAAAAAATACAGCGGCAGACTATACTTTCTCTGCGCATTCCGCCGGAAGTCCAAAGAATGATATACCGATACTTAAAACATTTTGGAAATTCTGCCGGGCGGATTTTAACCGCAGAGTCACACAGAGTTTTTCTGTGCGGAATTCAGTTCTGAATCTGAACCTCTGCAAATGTTTCAGGTAATGGTATATTCATAAATGCAGAGGAAAACGGCATAAGCGTAAACCCCTGGATAAATTCAAAACTGATATACGGAGCCAAATTTGGTTTTTCTCTGCACAAAAATTGCATTATGTGTCAGCCAAAGGCTTTTTGGAAGCGGGTTGTAAGAATCTGAAAAATCAGAATCGGAATAGTATTGGGAGTTACGCAGTTGGGTTTTTAAGTGCCTGATTTTTAAAGAACAGATTTTGTGCTATGCAAAATTCGTTTTCATAAAAAACAGTATGTTAAAGTTCAACTGCGTAACTCCTAATTATAAAACATTTTTTTGCGGAGACAGAAAATGCAGAAAGAAACTTCTGAAATTCCCTATGCCGGAATTTTGCACACTTCACCCGGCAATAACCGTGATGCCAACGGGTATCAGGATTTTGTGCATCAGAATGAGGCACAAAAGGCTTTGACAGGCGCGATTCCGAATAAAAACGGAAACAGTTTTTTCAGCGGCCTTCTGGTGATTCCCACCGGCGGAGGCAAGACTTTCACTGCGGTGGAATGGCTTCTGAAAAACTGGATGAACCATGATAAAAAAGTCCTGTGGATTGCCCATCGCCATGAACTGCTGGATCAGGCTTTTGGTACGTTCAAAAAGAACTGCTACGCGAACCTTCTGCCAAACAAAAAAAGCATCCGCTACCGTGTTATTTCCGGCCAGCATGACAAACCGGTTCATATTCAGGCGGAGGATGATGTTTTAATCGCGAGCAAGGACAGTCTCACCTATGGCATGAATTATCTCATGGACAACTGGATTTCCCCGAATTCCATGCAGGAACTGTTTTTTGTTATTGATGAGGCGCATCATGCCACTGCAAAAACCTACCGAAGGCTGATTGATGCTTTGAAAGAGAAAATCAGCGGTCTGAAAATACTGGGACTGACAGCCACACCCTTCAGAACCTCTGAAAAAGAGGAAGGACTGCTGAAAAAACTCTTTCCCAATGATATAATTTATAAGACAGATTTGCGAACACTCATCTCCAGAGGCATTCTTGCCGAACCTGTTTTCAAGGAAGAAGCCACACAGTGGAAAGCATCTGACATTATCAGCGATAAGGATATTGAAAATATAAATAAATTCGATCTGCCGGAAAACATCAAAACTTTGATTGCCGATCAGAAGGAACGCAACAACCGCATTGTGGATCATTATTTTGAAAACAGGGAAAAATACAAACAACTGCTTGTATTTGCTTTGAATAGAGGTCATGCTGTTACATTGAATACTCTTTTCAATGAAAAAGGCAAAACCTGCGGAGTCAAATCCGAATTTGTTGTTTCCAATATTCATGATGTTCTTTTCCGGATCGATCTTTCAACAGAGAACAAAGAAAAACTGGAAAAATTCCGCAAAGATGAAATCCATGTGCTGGTGAATGTCAATATTATCACCGAAGGCACGGATTTGCCCAATGTCCAGACCGTTTTTCTCACACGGCCAACCATTTCCCGAATCCTGATGACACAGATGATCGGCAGGGCATTGCGGGGCAGAAAGGCGGGCGGGACAGATCAGGCATATATTGTCAGTTTTATTGATGAATGGCAGAATGACAAGATTGCCTGGGTGAATCCGGAAAAACTCTATATTGCGGATACGGATTTCAGTGATAAAACACCGGATGCGGAAAAACGGCTTATCAGGCTGATTTCCATTGAAAAAGTAGAGGAATTTGCCCGTATCATGGACAATACCGTTGATACGAACGCTCTGGCTGCCCTGAACTTTCTGGATCGGATTCCTGTGGGTGTCTATGCTTTTTCTCTGCTGGAAAGTGTCAGCGGACAGGAAAGCAGGGAAAGAAACTGTGAAGTGCTGCTGTACAGCCATATGGAGAAAATGTATGCGGATTTTATGGATGATTTGCCGGATATATTCACACGGATGAAAATTGACGTGAACAATACGGAAAAACTGGAACCCATAGACCTTCTCCGGCTTGCCATGCACGCAGAAACCACCCATTTTCCCAATGCCAGAGGCCGTCTGGGATTCCGGGAAGAAGACCTGAAAGACATTTTGCAGTATTATTTTGAATATCAGGAAAGGCCGCTTTTTATTGCCTTTGAAACCAGAGATCAGTATGATATAGACAGAATTGCGCAGGATATTTACGACAAAGACCTGGGACAGAGAGCGAAAGTGGAATTGCTGAACAAACTCTGGGATGATGAGCATTTTGCATGGAATGCTTTTTTTGGCTATAACAAACACTATTTCCTTAATGAAATTGATCTTTCCCTGCGCAAAATCGGACACGGTCTCGGAATCCTCGGAAAGAATCCGGGAACTCCTCCCATAGATGAAAAAGAACAGAGAAAATATGAGGATATGACCCTGTCTGAGATATACACAGCAGATCAGGAATACTGGAAACTGCTGACTGATCAGGTTTACCGGAAATACACCAATGAAAAAGGAGAATATTTCTGTGCCATCACAGGTTTTACCAAAAAAAGCAGGCTTGCATTTGAAATTGACCACATAAAACCCTTTTCAAAAGGCGGAAAAACCCGG
>CAZHPS010000565.1:0-3963 GCA_964534335.1 uncultured Desulfobacterales bacterium | reverse complement strand
ATCAGTCCGTATGAAGCTGTCTAATTTGGTATATTCTTTTTAGTAAATAGCCTTAAGACTTTGAACAGAAACTGAATCCGGACGGAACACCAAAGTTTCAATCCTTGTTTTAATGGAAGAGGCGTTAAGACCTGAGTTCAAAATCACAGACAAAGGGTGCATTTTCTGTGTTTCAATCCTTGTTTTAATGGAAGAGGCGTTAAGACTTAAGCAATGGAAATCAGACAATTTAAGACAGTTGGTGTTTCAATCCTTGTTTTAATGGAAGAGGCGTTAAGACTCATGCGGAACGTGACAACAGGCTGTTTTTTGTACTGTTTCAATCCTTGTTTTAATGGAAGAGGCGTTAAGACCAGTCGCCCGTCCGTGGGGGACTCCAGCCTTCTGTGTTTCAATCCTTGTTTTAATGGAAGAGGCGTTAAGACAAACAGCACAGCCCCTGTGTTTTCTTTGTGTGACAGAGTTTCAATCCTTGTTTTAATGGAAGAGGCGTTAAGACATTCAGACACCGCAGGCAGTATTTTGCCCCATTCAGTCGTTTCAATCCTTGTTTTAATGGAAGAGGCGTTAAGACCCATTTTTATGACAGACTGTTTTTTCAGCCAGTCTGGTTTCAATCCTTGTTTTAATGGAAGAGGCGTTAAGACATTTGTGCTGAACTAAAACAGGGAGGGGAAAAATGAGTTTCAATCCTTGTTTTAATGGAAGAGGCGTTAAGACTATAATGGTTCTTATTTTATCGGTTCCTCTTCTTTTAGTTTCAATCCTTGTTTTAATGGAAGAGGCGTTAAGACTATTTGACAATCCTGTGCTGAACGTCTCAGAGTATCCGTTTCAATCCTTGTTTTAATGGAAGAGGCGTTAAGACAGATCGGAAAATCAGTTATCTGCGGGCTGCCATGATGTTTCAATCCTTGTTTTAATGGAAGAGGCGTTAAGACTTTCTGACAAAACCACTGCTCAGAGAGCAGAAAAAAAGTTTCAATCCTTGTTTTAATGGAAGAGGCGTTAAGACTGACAGCCGACAGGATCAATTTTTTATGGGAGGGTTTGTTTCAATCCTTGTTTTAATGGAAGAGGCGTTAAGACGCTGAAATAAATCAGCACAGCAGTTTTTTTGCAAAAGTTTCAATCCTTGTTTTAATGGAAGAGGCGTTAAGACTCATTGCTTACAGCAAAAACCTGTCCGCATCCCAGAGTTTCAATCCTTGTTTTAATGGAAGAGGCGTTAAGACTACGGAGATCGGCATATGCCTGTTCCGCCTGTTTTCTGTTTCAATCCTTGTTTTAATGGAAGAGGCGTTAAGACTCACAGGCATACTGTTTCACTTCTTCCGGTTTTTTGTTTCAATCCTTGTTTTAATGGAAGAGGCGTTAAGACCGATTCACCCCTGCATAATGCTTCTGTTATTGTTTCGTTTCAATCCTTGTTTTAATGGAAGAGGCGTTAAGACATATGGACAGATGCCTTATTACCAGACAAAATTTTTGTTTCAATCCTTGTTTTAATGGAAGAGGCGTTAAGACTTCCGACACCTGTAAGGGATATGCGTTCTGAACAGGGTTTCAATCCTTGTTTTAATGGAAGAGGCGTTAAGACCGTGTTGATATTTATAATTGGGAAACTCTAGAAATGTTTCAATCCTTGTTTTAATGGAAGAGGCGTTAAGACTCTTTTCCGGTAAATGCGCTCTTCCCCTTTTGTTGTGTTTCAATCCTTGTTTTAATGGAAGAGGCGTTAAGACTCAATGCCGCAAGTTTCCGTTTTTTCTGATGGATTGGTTTCAATCCTTGTTTTAATGGAAGAGGCGTTAAGACGTGTGTATATCAGTTATTCCGATATTTTAAAAATTGGTTTCAATCCTTGTTTTAATGGAAGAGGCGTTAAGACCAGAGAAGGTATAACTGCTTTTCGGGCTGGTGTAAAGTTTCAATCCTTGTTTTAATGGAAGAGGCGTTAAGACCCTATACCACTGTCCTGAACTGGCTGCTCCGGCCTGAGTTTCAATCCTTGTTTTAATGGAAGAGGCGTTAAGACAGTTTATCCTTGACTGTTGCAGGAATCTGTATTTTGGGTTTCAATCCTTGTTTTAATGGAAGAGGCGTTAAGACTGGGATTGGGAACAAGATATTTGTGATAGATAATAAAGTTTCAATCCTTGTTTTAATGGAAGAGGCGTTAAGACGTAAAATCAGTATGTTCATAGCGTATCTGCATATCTGAGTTTCAATCCTTGTTTTAATGGAAGAGGCGTTAAGACAGGATTGGTTAAAGATTGACGTTGACCTACCTGAGCAGTTTCAATCCTTGTTTTAATGGAAGAGGCGTTAAGACATAGGGTAGTATTTCTATTGCAATAGGAAGAAGGTGTTTCAATCCTTGTTTTAATGGAAGAGGCGTTAAGACCTTTTGCAATTTTAACTTCTGCTGCAAAAGTCTCTGGTTTCAATCCTTGTTTTAATGGAAGAGGCGTTAAGACTTGCAGTACAGGTTACTCTGTATGCACACATCCTTGGTTTCAATCCTTGTTTTAATGGAAGAGGCGTTAAGACATACAGAATAAGTCATTTTTGGAAAAAACCTAAAAACGTTTCAATCCTTGTTTTAATGGAAGAGGCGTTAAGACAAATCAGTTCCGGGGAAGTGAAACCAACAATGATTTCGTTTCAATCCTTGTTTTAATGGAAGAGGCGTTAAGACCGAAAGTTCGGATGAAAAAAAATGGGCAAAAACTGTCGTTTCAATCCTTGTTTTAATGGAAGAGGCGTTAAGACTTTCAGATTGATTTGCAGAATCAGAATAATGGTCAGAGTTTCAATCCTTGTTTTAATGGAAGAGGCGTTAAGACAATGTCATCTTCTCTGCACAGACGGCTGGAAATGAAAGTTTCAATCCTTGTTTTAATGGAAGAGGCGTTAAGACGGGATTGAACTTGGCAGATTCCTCTGACCTCAGACCGTTTCAATCCTTGTTTTAATGGAAGAGGCGTTAAGACAATTTGGAGCATGTGATATGGAAATTGATTCACAGGGTTTCAATCCTTGTTTTAATGGAAGAGGCGTTAAGACCGGTTTTCTTTTTTTTGCGGAAAAAGGCCACATAATGTTTCAATCCTTGTTTTAATGGAAGAGGCGTTAAGACACTGAGACCGTTCAGGCTTTGTTCATCCGTGACAGGTTTCAATCCTTGTTTTAATGGAAGAGGCGTTAAGACGTTTGATTTCATGTTTATTCGCTTGGCATAACACTCGTTTCAATCCTTGTTTTAATGGAAGAGGCGTTAAGACCGAAAAGGTTTAGGGAATCCGAAAAGGTTTAGGGTCTCGTTTCAATCCTTGTTTTAATGGAAGAGGCGTTAAGACATTAAAAGCTGAACCTCCGTAGCTCTTATGCTTCTCGTTTCAATCCTTGTTTTAATGGAAGAGGCGTTAAGACCGGACGGACAGCAGAATGCCTGATATGCCATTAAGGTTTCAATCCTTGTTTTAATGGAAGAGGCGTTAAGACGAACGAGGGAATCCTACAGGGAACGAGGGAATCCTGTGTTTCAATCCTTGTTTTAATGGAAGAGGCGTTAAGACGCAATTTATTTTCTATTGCAATGTTAATGTTAATGGGTTTCAATCCTTGTTTTAATGGAAGAGGCGTTAAGACACAATACAGGACAGCAGAATGCCTGATATGCCATTAAGGTTTCAATCCTTGTTTTAATGGAAGAGGCGTTAAGACAGAAAGTGTCATCACATCGGAAATAGAAGTCGTATGTTGTTTCAATCCTTGTTTTAATGGAAGAGGCGTTAAGACACCTATAAAAGTCGTATATTCAGGAAAAACATTCTGGTTTCAATCCTTGTTTTAATGGAAGAGGCGTTAAGACACAGATTAAATATTATGGATTATATTACTATCTAACTGATGTTACGCCGTTGTTTTTTTATTGCTCATTCTTCTTTAATTTGATAT
>CAZHPS010000564.1:0-3967 GCA_964534335.1 uncultured Desulfobacterales bacterium | reverse complement strand
GGTTCCGCTTTCCGCAATGGACATTGACGGATACGGATATATCCGTACCGCAAGCAGCACGGTTTATGCAGTGCCGCTGAATCTGGTCATTACACCTGCGGCAGGCAAAAACGGTTCGTCTACCATAACAGTTTCTGTGGATGAAAATCAGGGAGAGGCTCCGGTTACAGCATCGTTCCTGCTCACGGTCACTCCCTATATCAATTATTCACCCCAGATAAACAGCATTCTTCTGGTCAACGGTCAGATTACCGGTGAGACCGGAACCATCACAAAAACCGGAGGAACCATTGGAAGCACGGTAATCAAATCCACAGACACAGTGAAGATCAATGATGGCAAACCTTTCCTGGTCAGCACCCTTGCCACAGGGCTTACCATTACGGTTGAGGCAACCGATACCGTAACCCTGTATCAGGCTGTGTATCAGAACGGAGCCACAGTAAGCGATATTGTGATTGATCAGAACACACAGACCGGCAAAATTGAAGTCTGGATAGATGATCTGAACGGAGAGCAGCTTACGGTTTCGGCCAGTGCTGTCAATACAACCCTTGTACCGACTAATCCCAGCAATATCAATTTTGACGGACTGGGAACCAGCCGGGCAGTCTCTGCCACGACCTACAAGACCAATCCGGTCAATCTCTGGCTGACGCCCGCATCGAATCAGAGCGGAACCACCAATATCACGGTTTCCGTTACAGACAATGTGGCTGCTGCGGTCTCAAAGAGTTTTATGCTTGTTGTGAATCCAACCGGAGGGGTGAATTTTGTTCCCAAAATTGACAAACTCCGCTATGTCCGGATTCCCTACACAGTGAAGGCCGGTGAAACCTTCACCATTGCACCCAATCAGACAGTGACATGGAGTGCTGATGAAAGCATGACCATCAAAGCCGGAGATGCGGTGAGGATTGGCACCGGAAATTTGGAGGAAATCACTTCCGGATATTCAAAGACAGTGACAGGGGAAACCACTTTTGTTCTGCACCAGAGCATTGCCCAGGGCGTTATCACAGTCAATGAGAACACACCTGTGGAAGTACGGATTTATGTCAGTGATGCGAATCTGGATCCTCTGACTGTATCTGCAAAATCCGGCAATCCCACACTGATTCCGCAGACCGGAAATAATCTGAATATTGACGGAGCCGGAATGGAGCGCACGGTCGCGTATGCAGATTATGCATCTCCCAAAAATCTGAAACTGGTGGTCACTCCGGCTGTGGACAAGACCGGCACTGATGTGGTGGAAGTGACTGTCAAAGATGACAAGGGTTTTCTTGCCACAAGTTCTTTTTATCTGACAGTGAAACAGGCCACAGGCCCCAGAATCATATTTGATCCCAATACCATGACAGGTACAGACATGGATGAGGACACCACCTATGATTTCCCCTTCTGGGTCAGTTCCGCAGAAGGGGGCATTATGGAAGTGTCTGTCAGTTCCACAAGTCCGCTGCTCAGTCCCAGGCTGCTGACACCATCAGCCCTTCAGGTCGTGGACGCGGCTGCACCTGTGAATCAGATAAATGAATACGGAGGTACGATCAGACATACCACAGGAACATTCACAGTGAAACCTGGGCAGACTCTGCTCATATACTCTGTCAATCCTGTGGAAACAGTGACCATCGGGCCGGGCATTCTGCCCTTTACTCTTACGGCCGGACAGACGGTTGAGGTGTATGAGAATTACAACCATGTGTTCATGACCCTCAGCGGCAATGGTCTGGACTCCAATAACCGGATTACCACCGTGCCGACTATTCAGCATCCGCTTTATCTGACCCTTGATCCTGCGGACAATGCCAATTCCGATATTTTCGGAAAAGCAGATATATTCCTTACTTTGACAGAGGTGGAGGGGCAGAAACGCACCGTTACCCGGAAACTGATTCTCACGGTCAAGCCGGTGAATGATGCGCCTTTGGTGACATTCCTGACTGCGGAAATCACACCTGAAGGCAGTGCCAGCACCACCTATAACTTTGATGAAGCACCGCGTGATGAATACGGAAATCTGGAAATTCCGGAAAACGCCAAACTGGTGGTGACTGTGCAGGTGGAAAATGCGGATAAGGATCAGGCAGGAAACACGGTTTCTGTAAATGTGGGTTCTCTGAACAAGAGCCTGGTTCCCCAGGATGTGGATCATATCCGCATTGGCAATGAATACTTCCCCTATACCATGAGTCTGCTGAGCAATTATACGGGAACTTTCAGACTGACCGTGATTCCCGCGCAGGATGCCAACAGCGATTTGTACAATTTTGGCAGAATGACAGTCACTGTTACAGGAAAGAGCGGTGTAAGCCCGACAGCAGAGGAATTTATCCTCAATGTTGTCGGTGAAAAAGATATGCCGAGCATCAATCAGGGACTTGGCATAGCAGATCAGACCATCAATGAGGACAACACTCCCGTGACCACCAACAATCCGCTGGCATTCACAGTGGAAGACAAAGACTGGGAAAATCTGGTGGTCAAGATATGGTCTGACAATAATGCACTGATTCCCTCTGCCAATATCGGACTGACAGGGACAGGTCTGACTTCCACACTGGTGACAGAGGATCTGGATGGGGATGGAACTCCTGAAACCAGTCTGCAGAGACTGACGGTTCCCACAAATCCCAATGGCAAATATGATCTGAAACTGGCCTTCAGTCCGCTGCCCAATACCAACAGCACCAACAACGGCACGGCCATTATTACAGTGCTGGTGGAAAAGGCGGATAATGCAACGCTGTTTTCAAAGGACACCTTTGTTCTCACGGTTACGCCCCGGCCAGATATGCCTGTGCTGGCCGGTATTCCGCTGAACCTGAGTCTTACAGTGAATGAAAGCAGTGATACAACCGTATGGCCTGCGCTGAAATTCTCCACGTATCAGCCACAGCCTCCGGGGCCGATTACCATAACCGTGACCGATCCGGACTGGGGTCTGCTGACCGTGAAGGCTTACGGTGTTTCGGCTGCGGACAAGGTTCTGATTCCGGATGCCAATATCCGTCTGTACAAACTCGGAGAGGCCCCCGGTCTGACTCCCGGCTCCTATCAGCTTTCCATAGCGGACAATACACCTGTTCCCATAGATCTGGAACTGACTCCGGCTCCGTACAAAACCGGAATTGCCACCATCCGGGTGGAACTCACAGACGGTACCAATTCTGTGACAAGGGATTTTTATGTGGAGGTGAAGAACATCAACACACCGCCAGCGATTGCATCCATTACACTTCCCACTGCACCTGTGAATGAGGAATCTGTCACCAGCATTCCTTTTACGCTGCATGAATGGGATCTGGATACGGTCACCATGACAGCCTCGGTCATTTCCACTGTTCCGGCCGGGCTGGATATTTTCAGCACGGAAATCACCGGAACCGGTGTCAGCATTATTACCAATCCGGACAGCACCAAATCTTATGTGGTGCAGACCCAGCCGGATACAACAAAGTCCCTGACCCTGAAACTGACCGGCAAAAAGGATCAGTTCGGCACCGCAAATGTGAAACTGCTGGTGACAGATGCAGGCGGTCTGTTCGATAAGAGGGAATTTGAGATTGTTGTGGCAAATGTCAATGATCCGCCGACTATCACAGCCACGTATACACCGCCTCTCAGTACGGATGAGGAAAAGACATTTGAGACACCTGTGTCTTTTACAGTGGATGATGTGGACAAGGAAAACCTGACCATATCCGTGACCTCCAGCAGACCGGAAATTGTGCCGGTGAATTCCATTTTTATCGGCGGTCTGTTCACAGATCCGAATGCCCCCCCTGTTGCCGGAGGGGATCTGTCTGTGCATCTGATTGACACCAGCGCGGGAGCCAAAACCCTGACAATAGCGAAATTTATCCCTGCGGCAAATCAGTCCGGGCTGGGCAACATCATTGTCAATATCAGCGACAGTTCGGCTACGAAATCATTCATCTTTATTTATGAAGTCAAACCC
>CAZHPS010000563.1:0-3969 GCA_964534335.1 uncultured Desulfobacterales bacterium | reverse complement strand
TGGCCTCCAGCCCGTCCATTTCCGGCATCTGCACATCCATCAGCACAGTGTCATAAAACTGACGGCGCAATGCTTCCAGTGCTTCGACTCCGTTTCCCGCAATATCAGCCAGATAGCCCAGCCGATCCAAAGTCAGCAAAGCCAGTTGCTGATTGATGGAATTGTCCTCGGCCACCAGAATCCGCAGAGGATGCTGCTCGCCCATAGCGGAATCATATTCCTGTTCCTGTTCGTCCTCTTTCTGAACACGGGGACGGACTGCATTTTCCGCAAACACTTCCATCAGGGTGTTGTACAACTGGGAAGATTTGACCGGTTTGAGCAGCCAGGCTGCAAATTCATTATTTCCGGATGCCTCTTTTTCCGTAAGTCCAGCCGAGGACATCATGACCAAAGGCAGTTTTTCGCTTTTTCTTTCCCTGTGAAGTTTCCGGGCCAGTTCAATGCCGTCCATTTCCGGCATGTTCATATCCAGAATAGCGATATCATAAGATGTCCCGGAATCAACGGATTTCAGTGCCTCAGGCCCGGACGGGACAGCTTCGGGTTTCATTCCCCAGGAAGCGATCTGCCGTATCAGAATTTCCCGGTTGATTTCATTGTCATCCACAATCAGCACATGCCGGCCGCTCAGGGAAGGCTGATTGCTGTTCATATATACCGGTTTTGCCATTTCCGCAGCCTGTCCGCGGATGGAAAAATGAAAGATTGTGCCGGTTCCCTCTCTGCTTTCCACCTGCATTGCACCGCCCATCATTTCGGTCAGGCGTCTGCTGATGACCAGTCCCAGTCCGGTTCCGCCGTATTTGCGGGAAGTGGAGGAATCCACCTGACTGAAGGATTTGAACAGGCGATCCATGCGGTCAGCAGGAATGCCGATGCCCGAATCTTTCACGGCAAAGTGTATATCCCAGATTTCGGACGCGGGTTCTCCGTCAGAATCAGACGGCAGAGACAATCCGCTTACAGATACAAGAATCTCCCCTTTGGAGGTGAATTTCACAGCATTGCTCAGCAGATTGAGGAGAATCTGGCGCACACGGGTTTCATCGCCTGCTATCGCGTCCGGAAGATCAGGCTCCATCATGCAGACCAGCTCCAGCCCTTTTTCCCCTGCTTTCATGCTTACCAGATCCAGCGCGGATTCCACGCATTCCCGCAGACGGAAAGGAACCTTTTCCAGTTCAAGCTGGCCTGCCTCAATCTTTGAGAAATCAAGAATGTCATTGATGATGGTCAGCAGGGCTTCCCCACTGTTTCTGATGGTTTCCGCAAACATGCGCTGCTCTTTTGTGAGATCACTGCTGAGCAGCAGCCCGGTCATGCCTATGACACCGTTCATGGGTGTGCGGATTTCATGGCTCATTGTGGCAAGAAATGCACTTTTGGCACGGTTGGCAGATTCAGCAGATTCTTTTGCCTGCTTCAGATGTTCCTCCAGCAGTCTGCGCTGGGTAATGTCCCGCACGCTCTCAATTGCACCGGCAGCATTTCCGTTGGAATCATACAGCACAGAGGCTGTTCCGATAAACCACATGTTTCCTTTGTCTTTGAAATTGCTTATCAAAGCCTCACCGATCAGGGCATTGCCTATCCGCCTGATATTTGAATATTTTTTCCTGAGTTCCTCATCAGATATATGCACCAGATCAACCAGAATGGGACGGCGCTCTCCGTAAAATGCCAGACCGTATTCATAATTGCCTTTGCCAAGCATATCCTGCGCGCTTTTTCCGGTGAGATGCGCTATGGCTTTGTTCCATGCAATAATCCGGCCTTCTTTATCAATGACAAAAGTGGGATCAGGCAGAAAATCAATAATATCCGAAAGCCGCTGTTCAGATTCGGAAATGGCTGCCTCTGCCCGTTTGCGCTCTGCAATTTCATTCTGCATTTTTTCATTGGCTGTTTTCAGTTCAGCAGTCCGCTCCTGAACCAGTTCTTCCAGATGTTCCCGGTATTTCTGCAGTTCCTCTTCCGCTTTTTTGCGTTCCGTGATGTCTCTCCACGTGGTATGGATAAGATTTCTTCCTTTGTAAGGAACAAGTGTCAGGGACACTTCCACAGGAAACTCTTCGCCGTCAGCCCTCCGGTGCATCCATTCAAAACGGTGACTGCCTGTTTTCACTGCCATTGTCATCATTTCTTCGGCTTTTTCATAGGACAGTCGCCCGTCAGGCTGTTTTTCAGGGGAAAGTTCGGACGGATGTGTTTGCAGCAGTTTTTCTTTGCTGGGATAGCGGAGCATTTGCACGGTTGCATTGTTGCAGTCCACAAATCTGTTTTGATCAATGATGAGAATGGCATCGTTGGAATCCTCAAACATGATCCGGAATTTTTCCTCACTTTCCCGCAGTTCTTCGGTGTACCTTTGCAGTTGGACTTCCGCGTGTTTGCGTTCACTGATGTCGCGGACAGTTGCCTGAACAACAGGAGTTCCGCTGAGTTGATAAGAGGAAAGCGTTACTTCCGCGGAAAAATCTTCTCCGTTTTTTCGCCTGTGAATCCATTCAAAGCAGCAGTATCCTTTCTGAAACGCTGTCTGAATGTATTCATTGGCAGCAGTCAGAGATTCCCGGCCGTCTGGCTGAACCGGGGGGGAAATATCGGACGGATGGATTGATATGAATTCTTCTTTGGAACTGAAACCAAATATTTCAAGGGTGCGGATGTTGCAGTCAAAAAATCCTTTTTCTGTCAGAAGCATGACTGGGTCATAAGTGTTTTCATAAATGCTTTTGAACTTGGATTCGCTTTCTCTGACAGAAGCCTGCGCCCGGATCAGATCATTCATGCGCTGTTCCTGTTCTGTGAACAGTTCCCTCAGTTTTGCCGTCATATTTTTGAACGACAGAGCCAGTTGGCCGATTTCATCATTCCGATCCGGCATGGTATCCAGTCTGGCAGCATCCCATCGGCCCTGCCCCAGTTCCACCGCGGCTGCGGCCAGATGTTCCACAGGCTGAATGTAGCGGGATTTCACTCTCCGCGCCAGCCACAGGGCACTGAACAGAATCAGAAAGACAATCAGCACCCCGGCAATGCCGAATATCAGGCTCTGCCGGAAGATGAATTTTTGGGACTTGACGCGAATTTCACTGCTTTTTGCATTCATGGCAGCCACCGGAGCGGAAAATTCATCAATATAGGTGGTGGCTGCAATCATCAGTTCCGTATCGTGAGATTTCAGACCCACCGGGCTCATAGCCATGTATTTTTCCCGGATTTTTCCATCCGGCTCCTGCCAGTCATAATAACCGGCAATTTCAATTCCGCTGAGACTTTGTCTGAATATTGCCCAAAATGAGGGAAGTTTTTCTGAAAGCAGGCTCATCTGATAATCAATCAGGGAAGGATTGGGGTGTATCCGCGTGATGCCGGTGTGGGCCTCATACAGGCAGGTATAACCGCTTTTTCCCACCAACTGAATGGCAATTTTCTGAAACTCCTGATCCTTCCGGAGTTCCTGAATGGAAATATCCGGACAGGATTGCAGATAAATCGCCACCTGATTTGCCACATCCTTTGCCTTTGTCTGAATAAACTGCTCCCCCAGCAGACGAAGATGTTCCCCGGCATATTCATTGAGTTCATGCGTTGTGGTTTCTATCAGTTCTGTGAAATAGACAGTTCCCGCCCTGAAGCTGAGTCCGGCTGCCAGCACCAGCAAAAGGACTGAGGGAATGAATGCCAAAAGCCAGTCCCGCATAAAACTGCGGCTCAGTGAATGATTTCGGTTGGTTTCAGTGTTCATAAGATTTCTCCCTGCATAAAATAATTTCAGATTATCTGTCAGACCAATTTGCGATTGATTTGATCCAATATTATCAGTTTTTACGATATATTGTGTCTGCAAAAAACCGCTCCGCTTAATTTTTGCACTCCGGCATCATGCAAAAAACCGCTCCGCTTAATTTTTGCACTCCGGCATCATGCAAAAAACCGCTCCGCTTAATTTTTGCACTCCGG
>CAZHPS010000562.1:0-3972 GCA_964534335.1 uncultured Desulfobacterales bacterium | reverse complement strand
GACACAGAGGAAATAATTCACCTTATTGTATAAATTCAATAGAGAATCGGTATTAATCATAATAATCACAATAATAAGACAAATCAGAGTTCCAGACATTAATTGTCTGAACTGTGATTCGTCTGATTGCAGTGATTTTTAAACTGCCTGAAAATCATTTCTTACAAATAATCCTTGCAGCAGCAGTGGGGATCTTTCACCCGCACAATCTCGGTTTGCGCGCAGCAGTGACTTCATCCAGCCGCCGGACTTTGCATTTCACAGGAGCATTTTTCAGCAAATCCGGATTTTTCTCTGCTTCTTCCGCAATATTCCGCATGGCATCTATGAACTGATCCAGATTCTCTTTGGGTTCTGTATCAGTGGGTTCAATCATAATCGCGCCATGCACCACCAGAGGGAAATAAATGGTGGGCGGATGAAAACCGTAATCCATCAGGCGTTTGGCAATGTCTAAAGTTGTGATTTTGTGCAGCTCCTGCAGTTTGTCTGTGAATACGCATTCGTGCATACAGGCACGGTCATAAGGCAGATGATAAACATCTTTTAGTTTCTCTTTGATGTAATTGGCATTCAAAACCGCGTGCTGACTTGCAGTTTTCAGGTTTTTTCCCATGCTCAGAATATACGTATAAGCCCGGATGAGAATACTGAAATTGCCGTAAAAAGCATGGATTTTGCCAATGCTTTCCGGCATATTCCATTGCAATTCATATCTGTCTGCTTTTTTCATCACACGCGGCACAGGCAGAAAAGGCTCCAGATGCTTTTTCACGCATACAGGGCCGGCTCCGGGGCCGCCTCCGCCGTGAGGAGTGGAAAAGGTTTTGTGCAGATTGAGATGGATGGCATCAATGCCGATGTCCCCCATTTTCACAATGCCCATGACTGCATTGAGATTGGCTCCGTCACAGTAGACCAAACCGCCTTTGCTGTGAACAATGTCTGTGACTTTGCGGATGTTTTCCTCAAACAGTCCCAGTGTATTGGGATTGGTCACCATGATGCCAACCGTGTCCTCATCCATGAGTTTTGCCACTGTTTCAGTCGACAGCACTCCTTTTTCATTGGAAGCAACCGGTATGGATGTGTATCCGCAAAGAGACGCGCTGGCCGGATTGGTTCCGTGCGCGGTGTCCGGAATCAGAATTTTGGAGCGTTTTCTGCCTTTTTTGCTGTGATACGCGTGAAACAGCAGCATGGCCGTCAGTTCACCATGCGCACCGGCTGCGGGCTGCACAGTGACAGCGTCCATGCCTGTGATTTCAGCAAGATACTGCTCCAGTTCATACATCAGTTGCAAAGTTCCCTGTGCCAGATCAGTTGGCAGCAGCGGATGTGATCCCGCGAATCCGGGCAGAGACGCCATTTTTTCATTGATCTTGGGATTGTATTTCATGGTGCAGGAGCCTAAGGGATACATGCCTGTATCTACTCCAAAATTCCATTGGGACAGCCGGGTGTAATGCCGCACCACATCCACTTCACTCAGATCCGGAAAATCCGGGCCGTTTCCGGCCAGATTCGCATCCACAGCCGCTTTTGGAACATCACTGGGGGAAAAGGACACACCGCACCGCCCTTTTCTGCCTTTTTCCCAAAGAAGGGGTTCATTCATAATCAGACCGCTGGTTCCGACTGTTTCTTTCATGCTGTCACCCCCTTTATCAATGTGTCCATATCAGCTTTGGAAAAAACCTCGGTTGCACAGAGCAACCAATGGTTTTTCAGTTCCGGATAATAGGATTCCAATGCAATTCCCGCGATGATTTTCTGCTGCGCAAGTTTGTTGTGAACAGCCTGAAATCCATCTGGAAATTCTGCCACAAATTCATTGAAGGTCGAGCGGGCAAAGGGAATTTTCATACCCGCATCACGCAGTCCTACTTTGAGATATTCTGCTTTGTCATAATTAATCCGCGCCAGTTGCCGAATCCCGGTTCCGCCCAGTGAAGCCATATACATCGCTGACATGGTCGCGCACAACCCCTGATTGGAGCAGATATTGGATGTGGCCTTTTCCCTGCGGATATGCTGCTCACGTGTGGATAAAGTCAGCACAAATCCCGGTTTTCCTTCCAAGTCTGTGGTCTGTCCGATGAGTCTTCCCGGCATACTGCGCACATGCTGATTCAATGATGCAAACATGCCCAGTCCCGGCCCCCCGAAACTCTGGGGAATGCCCATACTCTGGCCTTCGCCGCAGACAATATCCGCGCCGCAACTGCCCGGATTTTTGTACAGAGCAAACGCTAGCGGTTCTGTAAATGCTGTAATGAAAAGAGAGTCTTTGTGATGCGCCTTTTCTCCTGCTGTTTTCAAATCTTCCATGCAGCCAAAGAAATTCGGGGATTGCAAAGCCACTGCTGCCAAATCGCTGATGCTGTCTGCTGATGAAAGATCCGTGCTTCCATCCGGCAGATAGGGCAGTTCCGCAATCTGATATTCTGTGGGACGGAAATAAGTCTGCACAACCTGACGGTACAGGGGATGAATGGCACGGGAAACTGCAACAGTTTTCTTTTTGCCTTTGCCAATGCGGATAGCCATCAGCAAAGCCTCGGCCAGCGCGGAAGCTCCGTCATACATGGACGCGTTCGCGACTTCCATGCCAAGCAGCCGGGCGGTAAGGGTCTGGTATTCAAAAATGGCCTGCAAAGTTCCCTGACTGATTTCCGGCTGATAAGGCGTGTAAGCCGTGACAAATTCCGAACGTGATGCCAGGTACTGCACAGAGGCCGGAATATGATGGTTATAACTGCCCGCGCCTGCAAAAACTTTGTATTCCGGACTTGCACCCATCTGCCGGGACAGGGCATTCATATGCACACTGACTTCCCATTCGCTCATTTCCGGCAGGTTCAGTTCTCCGTCAAAACGGCAGTCATCGGGAATAGCGGAAAAAAGATCAGCAAGACTTTTCGCTCCCACAACCGCCAGCATGTCTGCCACATCTTCCTGGGTATGGGGTAAGTATCTCATTCCTTTAATCCTTTCAGCATATTCAGATAATCATCTTTGTCCATCAGGGAATCAAGTTCGCTCAGATTGTCTGCTGCGATCTCCATCATCCAGCCTTTGCCATAAGGGTCTTTGTTCACCAGTTCAGGAGAATTGCCCAGTTCCGTGTTCACAGCCAGAACCTTTCCGCCAATGGGCATATACAGTTCCGAAACCGCCTTGGTGGATTCCACTGTTCCGAACACCTCACCTTTGGCAAATGCGGCTCCGATCTCCGGCAGTTCCACAAAAACAATGTCCCCCAACTGATCCTGGGCATAATCGGAAATGCCGACTTTCACGGTATTTCCCTCTTTCTTTGCCCATTCATGATCCTTTGCGTAACGCACATCCTCTTTCACGGTCAGTTCACTGATGTCTCTCATGGCTGCGGTCTCCTTTTTTTTATCGTTTTTTCAGATAGGCTGCAATTTTCCCCTTTTCCATATATCATAATCATTTCTTATTTGATTTTTTTCATGATTTTCTGTCGTATAAACCGGTATAAATCATAACAAAGATACAATATGATGAAAATAATGGCAGGAAGACAGGATCTTAAGATTTCAGCATTTGTCATCCGCTCCAGATTAAAACACAGATCCTGAGAAGCATTTCTTACATTTTTAAGCTCCAATCTCTCATTGATTGTCCAGATATCGTCACCTTCCCCGCATTTGGTTATACCCGGTGACTTGGAAGTGGCAGTGGCTGTATATCCGGTTTTGCTTGGGGATAAGGAATATGTGTATCGCTGTATCTCCCCTTTTGGAGTAAAGCTGAGTTTATCAAGACTGTCTGCATACACGCCAAATTCATATAAATAAGCATCCTGATTTTTTGCAATTGTTCCGAGTGACTGTTTTGCCTCACTTTGGAAGCATTTGAATTGGGTTAACCACATATTCTCATTATATATAACTGATGTTACGCCTTCAATTCCTGTAATTTTTGAAAACTGGCTTTCAGCGC
>CAZHPS010000561.1:0-3990 GCA_964534335.1 uncultured Desulfobacterales bacterium | reverse complement strand
TGAAACATTTGCAGAGGTTCAGATTCAGATCTGAATTCCGCACAGAAAAACTCTGTGTTACTCTGCGGAAACTCTGTGTTACTCTGCGGTTAAAATCTGCCAGGCAGAAATATAAAAATGTTTTAAGTATCGGTATATACCTACAGGTCGGATTAGCGTCAGCGTAATCCGACACGGTGATTTTGATAATACAAAAAAGTTTGAACCCTTGAACAATCCGGTATTCTTCATAAATTTCAGCGTTGATGGAGGTGGATACGGGATAGTATGGAACGAAAATATTGACATCAGTGAGTATGAACTTTGGATTCATGGGATTCCAATGCAATGAACCTGTTGCCAAAATGTCGCTTCACAGCAGCTTGAAGGATTGGAGTGCCCTTCCCTGCTCTCAGTAGCGGATAAACCAATGAAAGATCACAAAAAATGATAAACACGTATATTGAAAGTATCAGCAGAAGATACAGAAAAGGCAATACCACAGAGCATTCCTTCCGGGGCGATCTGCAGAAATTTTTTGAGGATTTTGACAGAAAAATCATTGTCACCAATGAACCCAGACGAATTGAATGCGGCTCTCCTGATCTTATCCTCACAAAAAACAGAATTCCTGTTGGGTATATTGAGGCAAAGAATATCGGCATCCCCCTTGATAAAACAGAGGAAGAGGAACAGTTGAAAAGATACAGGGAAAGTCTTCAAAACCTTATTTTAACTGATTATCTTGAATTCAGACTGTACCGGAACGGGGTTTTTGTCACTTCCGTCACAATTGCCGAAGTGAAAGGCAAAGAAATTGTCCCCGTTGCCAAAGCATTTGATGATTTCAGAAATCTTGTCACAGATTTCTGTCTTTATATTGGGCAGACCATAAAATCCCCGGCAAAACTTGCGGAAATGATGGCAGCCAAAGCCCGTATGCTACAGTCGGTCATGGAAAAGGCATTGACCGGAGATGAAAAAAGCGATGCAGACAGCAGTCTGAAAGATCAGATGTCTGCTTTTAAAAAGATTCTGATTCATGACATAAAACCTTCCGAATTTGCGGATATTTATGCCCAGACCCTTGCCTATGGCATGTTTGCGGCAAGGCTTCATGACCGGACACTGCAGGATTTCTCAAGGCAGGAAGCTGCGGAACTGATACCCAAATCCAATCCTTTTCTGCGAAGTCTTTTCGGCTATATAGCGGGGCCGGACATTGATGAGCGCATTGTGTGGATTGTGGATGCGCTGGCCGATGTTTTCCGGGCTGCTGATGTGGCGGAACTGATGAAAGATTTCGGCACTGCCGCACAGAAAACCGATCCGGTAATCCATTTTTATGAAACCTTTCTTGCAGAATACAATCCAAAGCTGCGCAAAAGCAGGGGCGTATGGTATACTCCCGCGCCTGTGGTGAATTTCATTGTCCGTGCTGTGGATGATATTTTAAAAACAGAATTCGGGCTTTCCGCAGGTCTGGCAGACACATCAAAGACAAAAATTGGGGTGCATGAACAGGGTGCAGGAAAAACCAAAAAAGAATTCCACAGGGTTCAGATTCTTGACCCTGCTGCCGGAACCGGCACATTTCTTGCAGAAATTGTGAAGCATATTCATAACAAATTCAAAGATCAGCAGGGGATATGGAGCAGTTATGTGGAGGAACATCTGATACCGAGACTGAACGGTTTTGAAATCCTGATGGCCTCCTATGCAATGGCACATCTGAAACTTGGCCTGCTGCTGGGTGAAACCGGTTATCATCCGAAAAAACAGGAAAGACTGAGAATTTTTCTTACAAACAGCCTTGAGGAAGCGGATGAGGATATGGGTTCCATATTTACCAGATGGCTGTCAAAGGAAGCATCAGAAGCCAATTTGATTAAGCGGGATACACCGGTAATGGTGGTGATCGGAAATCCTCCATATTCTGTAAGCAGTAACAATAAATCAGAATGGATTGAAAAGTTGATGCAGGACTATAAAAAAGGCATGAATGAAAGAAATATACAGCCTCTGTCTGATGACTATATTAAATTTATTCGTTATGCACAATATTTCATTGACAAAAATGGAGAAGGGATATTGGCATACATTTCTAATAACAGCTTTCTTGATGGCCTGATTCATCGTCAGATGAGAAAACATTTACTTGAAAGTTTTGATAAAATTTATATTTTAGATTTGCACGGAAGTGCCAAAAAAAATGAAGTATCCAATGATAGCGGTAAAGATGAAAATGTTTTTGATATACAGCAGGGTGTAAGCATAAATTTAATGATAAAATCAAAAAAGAGAAAAGCTGGGGTGGCATCTGAAGTAAACCACTTTGATTTATACGGATTAAGAGAAGATAAGTATAAAATACTTTCTGAAAGTGATATTAAAAAAATTAATTGGAAAAAACTCAGTTATAAAGAACCTTATTTCTTCTTTATTCCAAAGAATTTTCAGAATTCTGGGGTATATAGTGAAGGATTTGAAATTAATAAATTATTTAATCAATTTGCATGTGGACTCGTTACTGCAAGAGATAATTTGTTAATAAAATATTCCCAAGAAGAAATTGAAAATGTAAAAAATGATTTTGTTAATTTAGATGAAATTACATTTCGAAAGAAATATAATGAACATAAAGACAGCAGAGATTGGACATATTTTAATGCAAAAAATGAGATTGAAAATTCCAAGATAGAAAGAATTGATTATCGTCCTTTTGACACACGATTCATTTTGTACTCACCGAAATCAAAAGGAGTTTTATCTTATCCAAGAAATGAGATAATGAAACATATGCTTTCATCAGACAATATTGGACTTTTAATTTGTAAACAGCAAAGCTCTTTTGATTTTCAGCATATATTTATTACTAAAAATATAAGTGATAAATGCACGGTTTCTCTTCAGACAAAAGAAGCATCTTATCATTTCCCGTTATACTTTTATTTTGATAATAAAGGAAAAATTGATTTAGGTTTATACAATGAAATGACACCCAACTTAAATCAGGAAACCGTAAATAAGATTGCTGACAAACTTAGCTTACAATTCACCAATCAAAAAGAGGATACCAAAGGCACATTTGCCCCAATTGATATTCTGGATTATATTTATGCGGTACTGCATTCCCCGGCATATCGTGAAAAATACAAAGAATTTCTCAAAATTGATTTCCCCCGTGTTCCATACCCGAAAGATGCGAAAACCTTTTGGCAACTGGTGAAAATCGGCGGGGAACTCCGCACCATTCATTTACTTGAAAATCCGATAACCGAAGAGTATATCACCACATATCCAAAAGACGGCGACGACACTATTACCCGGAGTGTAACAAAAAAAGACTTTGAAATCACAGATAAGAAAAAGAAAACCGGCAGGGTATGGATAAATGATCAGCAGTATTTTGACAATGTTCCACAAACAGCATGGGAATTTTACATCGGCGGTTATCAGCCCGCACAGAAATGGCTCAAAGACAGAAAAAACCGCAAACTGAATTTTGATGACATACTGCATTATCAGAAAATCATTGCTGCATTAAATCAGACAGATATTCTGATGAAAAAAATTGACAGTATCGTTTTTTATGCAGAGCGAAAATTTGGTAGTACATGACCAATTTAGATTTTATGGTATCAATTCCCCTCTTGAGAGGGGCAGGGGTGTGTTTTGGGTGTGCAATTCCGGACACACCCCTGCCCCTCTCAAGAGGGGAATATATAAAATTCAACGTGGTCCTGTAGTAGTGCTACACAAGTAATGCTGAATTGAATTTCCGGATAAAATAACGGATTGAGCGTATATGATTATCATCTTTTTTGGAAAAGGAAAGAGTCTTTCTTACCAGCCGCGAAACGCGCTGCCGGAGTGTGCAGCTGAATCTTTCAGTATGGTCCGTCTGTCCTGTTTCCTTTCCGGAGGGTCTGTGCCTGTTTTTGGGTATAACTTTCTCATATGCCTCCAAAAAATCAGAATAACAGACTGCGCACTGACGGTAAACACCCG
>CAZHPS010000560.1:0-4000 GCA_964534335.1 uncultured Desulfobacterales bacterium | reverse complement strand
CCCCTGCCCCTCTCAAGAGGGGAATATATAAAATTCAACGTGGTCATGTAGTAGTTTCCAGCATCACATTCCGATTTTTTTGCCGGGCTCCGCCCTGTAATCAATGCAAACAGGGTATGACCAATTTAGTTTTTATAAAATAAAATGAGGATTAGAAAACTTAATTTTTTGAAAAAATTCAGTTTTTGATGCTATAAAATTCATCATAGTCATGTAATGCACAAGTAATGCTGCTGTTATTATAAACAGGTTCAGATTCTTAATCCGTTTTACTTAAAAACAGGCAGACGGAACATGATTATCCCCAATATCCCTGCTGAAAACCGGTTTGTCACAACGAGCATTTTTCTTTTGACAGAATGATTCAGGCAGGTAAGTAAAAAACCGGTTTTTTTCAAAAAATCCGGTTTTTCTGAAAATTTTATGCCAAAAAATTTATGGTGACTTACGTATCAGTACTCAGGAGAACCGAACATGTATGATCAGATTCCGTTTTTTTCCGATTTGAATGAAGAGGAAATCCGCGTGCTGGAATCCGTTTCCCGCAGGAAAACCTTTCCCAAAAATACCGTTGTCATCACTGAAGGCGACAATAGCAATACCCTTTATATTGTTCTGAAGGGAAAAGCTCAGTCTCTGGCAATGGATTCCGAAGGGAAACAGATGGTTCTGAACACCTTTGAAACCAATGATTATTTCGGTGAGATGAGTTTTCTTGACAACGAACCCCGGTGCGCCACCGTGATGACCAAAGAAAAAACAGAACTGGTGCTGCTGGATGGATCAGCCTTTAAGAATATTCTGGCAAAACATCCGGAAATTATGATGAAAATCCTGAAAGGACTGCTGATAAAAGTCCGCACGGCCACAAAACAGATAGAAGACCTTGCGTTTAAGGATTCTTACGGCAGAATCGCCCGGCTGCTCACGGAAATGGCAGATGAAAATAAGGAAATCCATGAAAAATTCACACAGCAGGAAATCGCGGAGCGAACCGGGCTTTCCAGGGAAACCGTGAACCGGATTATGAGTCGGCTTTTTGAAGAAGGCTGTCTGATTCAGCGAAGGGATTTTATCAGAATTGCCAGACCGCTTCCCCTGACTTTGAAAGTGAAGGGCAGACAAATGAAGGAGAAAAACAGTGATGGATAAAAATTTTTTAAAAAACAGGGTGTTTGTATCAGCAGTCCTGTCATTTGCTGCCGCTTTGTGCTGCTTTCTGCCGGGCAAAGCAGGGCTGTTCCGTTTTTCAGATTACCGGGCATATGACACACTGTTTTATCTCAGAGCCTTGTTTGATAAACCGGACCCGCCGGATGTCCCGGTTGTTATTATTGAAATTGACGATCAGACGGTAAAAGATAAAGATTTTCAGATTCCCATGACCCTTTGGAATAACTATTTCGGGGAAGTGATTCAGGCACTGGCAGACAGCGGAGCAAAGGTTATCGGCCTGGATTATCTGCTTCCCCAAGCCCTGTTTGATGAATTTGTTGATAAATACAGCCATCCCTGGCTGCAATCCATTGTGTATGCCAAAAGCAAAGAAACCCATGTGATCAGTGGTTGTTTCATTACTTCGGATCGCAGGATTCTTCCCCACAGCAAATATCTTGAGGTTATTGGTCGGGAAAACATAGGTTTTTTCAACCCGATAACAGATGCTGATCATGTAATCAGACGGCATCGTCTGGTTTGGAGGCCCGGCGATGCGGAATCCTCTCTTTACAACTTCAGTTTCAGTTATCTGCTGTTCAAAGCCTGCAATCCTGAATACAGACCGCCCTCAGAAACCATATGGATTGATTATGCCCGGCCCGACCGTTTTGTAAAAAGGTATCCGTTTATCGAAGTGTTTCGGAAAATCTGTGAGAATGACCTGTATTTTCTCCGGCAGCATTTTCAGGACAAAACCGTGCTTATCGGTTCCACAGACACCCTGAGTCCGGATCGCCACCTCACGCCCCTGTGTTCCCTGTACCCCGACCCGTCCCGGAGGACTTACGGGGTGGAAATCCATGCCAATGTGCTGCTTACCTTATATAACGGCCGCTTTTTTTCCGAAATACCGGTCACTGCCGGATTCGGCATATGCTTTGTCCTGTCTCTGGCTGTGAGTCTGTCTGCTCTTTACCGGGGATTCAGATGGGCAATTTCGTGTCTGGCTGTTTCGATCCTGCTTTTCTGTATCATCAGCTTTTTCTCTTTTACACAGTATCATCTTTTGCCTTATACTGCCGCATCACTGTCCGCGTGTCTCGGCCTTATGCTGGTCTTTGCATACCGGTATATCTATCTGGACAAAGAATCCCGCAGAATTCAGTCCCTTTTTGACAGTTTTCAGGAATCCCGTGTGGTGAAAGAACTCCTGAAATCTGATGATGAAACCATACTGAAGGGTATAAACATCCATCTGTGTGTTTTGTTTTCAGATATTCGGGATTTCACCCCTTTTTGTCTGGAGCGGAGCAATGAGGAAGTGGTCAGGCGGCTCAATGAATATTATCCGCCCATGATGGATGCCATTTCTCACGAAAAAGGCATTGTCAACAGGACCTTCGGGGACGGAATTCTGGCATTTTTCGGCGCATATGAGAATCCAGACAATCCAAGCCTGGCCGCTGTCAATGCAGGCATTCGCATGATGACTGTTTTGAATTCCCTGAACATGCAATGGAAAATAAAGGGAGAAAAGCCCTTTAAAATCGGTATCGGACTTCATACCGGCAAGGTTCAGTTGGGGGCATTGGGTTCAACCCGCAGAAGGGAATTTACCCTGACCGGAGATACGGCAAATCTGGCAGCGCGTGTTCAGAGTGCCACCAAAGAACTGGGAGAAACTTTTCTGATCACGGATGCTGTGTATCAGGAGGTTGTCGGCAGACTGCCAAAAGGGATTGCGTTTACAGATCGGGGAGAAATGAAAGTAAAGGGAAGAGAAAAGGAACCTGTTCATATGTGGGCCATACGCATATAAAGAATCAGAAGGAGGAAAACATGAAGAGAAATAAACGGCTGGGGAAAATCAGTGTGCTGCTGCTGTTCCTGTGCCTCGCATCGCTTTGCCATGCCGAAAATAAAGCCATTGTTCTGAATGTATCCGGCAGGGCTGTCTGTGAGTTCACGGTCGAACAGGAAGACAAAACCATTGTCAAAAAAACAAAAGAGGTTGCCATTGCCGACATTCTTTCTGAAGGGGATAAAATCACTTTGGAATCAGACTGTATTCTCAAGATGAACTATTTTTCCACCGGTGTTCAGGAGGAACTTGCCGGGAATGGAACAATTACTGTGGGGGAAAAAGGTTCTCAGCAAGTCAAAGGCAACCTCAGCATAAAAAATCAGAAGGTTTTCTCTTTTGGGGAGAGAAAAGTGCCTATCCGGAAGGAAGATTTGCAGAAATTTGGGGTTGATATGTTAAGGGGAGATGAAGATGCTGCAAAAACAGGATCGGAAATCCGGATTCTGCGTCCGGCAGATACGGCAGTCAGGAATAATACACCGGAATTTAAATGGAAAGCCGTCAAAGACGTAAAAAAATATGTGCTGGATATAAATGATCGGAGAATCATAACCGATCTTCTTTATTATAATGCAGACAGCAGTATAGGTCTGGAGCCGGGAAAATCCTATCTGTGGTCGGTTTCAGCGGAAAACAAGGGGGCAGCAACCCTATACCGCTTTAAGATTCTTTCGGAAAAAGAAGCCGGAGAAGTGGCACAATGGGAATCGGATTTAAGAAAAAAACATGCTGAAAACAGCCCGGAATTGCTGCTTTCCCAGACCCTGCTGTATCAGAAATATTCTCTGAACGATGATGCTGCGGATATGCTTTCGCGTCTGTCAGAGAAATATCCGGACAATGAAAACTTCATAAAATGGCGGCATCTGCTGCCGGGGTATTCTTCACCGTAACATTGATAATGAATCATGTTAATCAGGCAAGTCATCCGAATGAAATACAATTACGCAACCAAAAGTTTTCGGGTATTCAAGAAAC
>CAZHPS010000559.1:0-4017 GCA_964534335.1 uncultured Desulfobacterales bacterium | reverse complement strand
CAGCTTTTTGGAAATTAATTCATGATATTAATAAAATTTAAGCGAATGGACAGTTGTCATTTTCATTCCTGTTCTCATTGCTGTGTTCGCAGTGATCATGCTGGTTCGCTCCCGCAAAGGGCCGCCGCAGAATCCGGATGCGGAATCAGAAAATGTTTGTCCGAAAACCCTAAGGTTTTTCAGGCAGCAATCTTTATCTTAAAAACTATATAATGCGGAGTGCAAAAATTAGGCAAAGCGTTTTTTTGCACACGCTTAACGGTGGAAATGCTTATACCAAAACAAAGGGTTAATGAATGAAACCGCGATACCTGAACAGTCTTTCCGCGGGTGACCGCGTGGATGACGTGTTTGTCATAACAGAAAAAAATCTGTCCCGGAAAAAAAACGGGGAAAACTATCTTTCCTTTGTGTTTGCAGACAAAAGCGGAGATATGAAAGGCGTTGCCTGGGACAGTGTGGAACAGATCGGAAAGACCGCAGCCAGCGGTGATTTTGTCCGTGTGACCGGCACTGTGTCTGAATACAGAGGCAGTCTGCAACTGTCTGTAAAAGAACTGGTTTTCTGCCAAAAAGAATCGGTTGATCCCGCAGATTTTCTTCCGGTTACGCAGTGGAACAGGGACGGCATGTTTGACCGCCTGAAAAAGACAGTGAATGAATGCATCAGGGATGAACACATCCTGAAACTGCTGAATGCCTTCTGGGAGGATGAAGACTTTGTCCGGAAATTCAAAACAGCACCGGCAGCGAAAAAAATGCACCATGCGTATATAGGCGGTCTGCTGGAGCATACACTTTCCATGACTGTTCTGGCAAAAAAAATTGCCAAACATTACAGCGGCGTGAATCTGGACATTCTGCTGGCCGGGGTCATTCTCCATGATATTGGCAAAATCCGTGAGTTTGCCTATGAATACAGCATTGATTATTCAGATGAGGGAAAACTGCTCACCCATATTGTTATCGGCTGTGTCATGGTGGATGAGAAAATCCGGCAACTGGAGGATTTTCCCAAAGAAACAGCCATGCTGATTAAACATATGGTTGTCAGCCATCATGGAACCAGGGAATTCGGTTCACCTGAACCACCGAGAATGATTGAGGCTGTTCTGCTCAACCATATTGATGATATAGATGCCAAGATGAACGGACTGAGGGAATTCATTGCCAAAGAAAATCCGGCAAATGCTTGGACTTCCTTTAATTCCATGCTCGGACGGCATCTGTACAAAGGCGTAACTGCGGATAAAGAGGTGTCAGCAGAAGAGCAGCAGTAAAAACCATACAGATTTTTACAGCAGCTCAAATCTGCAATCTCTCACGCAGTTTTCATACCGCTTTTCACTTTCCGGCAGACACACCGTATACCGTACCACAGCAGTGCGATCATCTCCCGCACATGCAAAAACCACCAGAGGAACGGCCCTATGGCAGATCTTCCATCTTTTGTTCCGTTTCCCTCTGCCCGGATTCCGAAACAGCGGAAAATGAAAACTGAACGGAAAATATGATAGGAATCTGAGACAATCAGCGCGGATTTCCACTCACGCTCCTGCATTATTTTTGTGCACAGTTCAGCGCCTGTGAAAGTGGAATCCGCTTTTTCCTCAGTGAAAATTCTCTCCTGCATGACTCCTTCGGCAACTGCCAGATCTCTCATGATCACAGCTTCTGCGGGCGGATATTTCCCGATTCCTCCGGTGAAAAGCAGGTAATCGGCCTTACCCTGTCTGAAAAGCCGGATGCCGTGCATCACTCTTCTGCAAAGAGCGGGACTGGGTTTTCCGCTTTTCCGTACAGCAGCCCCCAAAACAATGATTACATCATGTTTCATCAGAATGTCCTTTCATCAACTGACTGATAACAAATCGTTTTCAAAGTTCGGGGAATGCCTCTTTTTTTAGCAGAGAAAGACACGGACAGCACGAAAAAAACAGAATTTGGTATACCCATGTTTTGAAAGCGATTTGGTATGAAATTTCAAAAAAATGAAAACTGCTCATCTCCGTCCGGCAAAACTGTATCAAAGTGAGAAAAATAAATCAATTCAAGTTCAGGATAAAAAACGGGTAGTGGGTCTGTACATACTGATAAAAAATAACAAATTAATATTATTATATTTTTTAAAACATACTGATTTTTTTTATATATATAATAAATACAATATTTTGATACAGCCCCTAAGTGAACGGCCAAAAACTTCCTGAGCAGTTGACTGTTTGATATAAGTGATCTATACATAACCAGCACAGTTGAAATATTGCGCTGACACCCGGACATCTTTGACAGGATAATCATGCAGCCGAAACCCGGAAAGATTTTACTCCTGAAAGAATATTTACCTGTACTATTACCTGAAACATCCGGCAGATGTTAAAAACATCTGATTTTTTCAGACCTGAATTCCGCAAAGAAAAAACTCTGTGTGAATCCGGGGCAACTCCGCGTCATTCTGCGGTCAGAAATACAAAAAGTCGGCTCAGTCGGCTTGTGTAAAAGCAAGCAATTGAAAACCAACTGCTTAATTCCTAATAATTTCAAATTTTCATGGTTTTGGCGGATCATATATGAAAGACATTCTGGAACGATTGTACCGTATCGGCAGAGCCGCAATTCCCCGTCCCAAATGGATGGAAAGATTCATCGGCCCAGGCATTTCTGATGAAGAATTTTTTCAGAAATTCAAAGAATTTTATGGAGATGGCCCCTGGAATGATACAGGCGGCAATGCCGGAAAAAATTCCGGATACAGTGCAGACACGGGAACAGGAAACAAAGGAGAGGAATACCCCGGTATTCCCCGTCAGGTCGCTGATGATCTGGCCGTGTTTGACCTGAAACCGCCTTCCTCACTGGCTGAAGTGAAAAAAGCGCGCAACCGGGAAATCCGCAAATACCATTCGGATCACTTTGTGAACGACCCGGCAAAATATGAGACATCCAAAAAAATCATGCAGATTTACAACGCGGCCTATGATCGGCTCAAAGACTGGTATGAAAGCAGGGGAAAATGAAATCATCCGTACCTTATGAAGTGATATACTGGAAATCCGAAGGCATTGTATCAGAATCGCACTGTCTGGTGGGAGAGGCTCCGCTTTCCATCATGTTGCAGGGACAGCCCCTGTATGCGGGAATGCGCACGCCCGGTGAGGAAATCGCACACGCGGCCGGTTTCTGTCTGGCCGGGGGATTTGCAGAATCCGCGGATGATTTTGCATCCATCTCTTATGCGGATGAATCCAGCACAAATCTTGTGCAGGTGACACTCACCCCGGCCCGGTGGAAAAAAATATCCATTGCATTCGCAGAAAAAGAAAACAGTGTACCCGGTTTCGGTCAAAGCCCGGAAGATGCTGTGGAATCTCTGGCCTGCACTCTCAGCCCACTGCCCGAAGGAAAAAAAATATCCCTGCAAAAAGGTTTTGCCTGCCTGGAAGATCTGAACCGGCATCAGCCCCTGCGAAAACAAACCCATGCCACCCATGCCACAGCCATTGTGACTCCGGATATGGAACTGATGGTTATTTCTGAAGATGTGGGACGCCATAACGGCATGGACAAAGCCATCGGGCGGCTGCTGCTGGATCGGAAACTTGCCAAAGCAGGAGCCATGCTTCTTTCCTCGCGCATCAGTTTTGATCTGGTGCAAAAAGGTGCACGTGCGGGAATTCCGGTAATGCTGTCTGTTTCCCGGCCCACTGCCCTGGCTGTGCGTCTGGCATCAAAACTGAACATGTGCCTTGCCTGCCTTGCCAGAGGCGGAGGAGGGTATGTTTTCTGCGGAAAACAGCGACTGGAGGAATTCTGAATGCTGAATATTAACTGATGTTACGCAGCCGGTTTAAAAATCAGGCGGTTACCTTCATAACCCGTCATTCCGGCGTTCGCCTGAATCCAGTTATTTCAACCAGTTCTGGATACCGGCGTTCGCCGGCATGACGATGCTGCGTAACATCAGAGGGTGTTTGAATAATAGAATTTTGAAAAACCACAAAATTTGTAGATTATATA
>CAZHPS010000558.1:0-4041 GCA_964534335.1 uncultured Desulfobacterales bacterium | reverse complement strand
GATACCGCCAGATCAGTTCTGTCTGATCTTCCACAACTGCCCGGTATCTCATTTCGCTTTTCTGAAGGGAAAGTATCTTTGATTTCAGATCCGCATGTGCTTTTTTCAAAGAAAGGTGGGTACGGACTCTTGCAAGCAGTACCGCAGACTGAAAAGGTTTGGTGACATAATCCGCTCCGCCCGCGTCAAAACCTTTGACCACATCTTCGGATCCGGTTTTGACAGCCGTTATGAAAATAACCGGAATATGATGCAGCATGGGATTGTGCTTAATCCGCGTGCATACTTCAAAACCGTCCATGCCCGGCATCTGAATGTCCAGCAGCACCAGATCCGGCACAATTTTCTCCATCATCTGCAATGCCTGATTTCCGTTTTCGGCAAAAGAAATGCCATATCCCTCCCCGCGCAGTATATTTGCCAGAAGGGTAATATTGGTTCGGCTGTCATCCACAATGAGTATCAGCAACTTCTTCTCCATAACCATAAAGATGGTATCCTCCCCGGATACGCATCAGGCAGGAATGATAATATGAGTTACGCAGTTGGTTTTTCAAGTGCCTGATTTTTAAATAACCGGTTTTGTGCAGTGCAACATTGGCTTCCATAAAAATCAGTATGTTAAAATTCAACTGCGTAATCCATAAAATTAAGCCGGGTTTTTGTGTACGTCAACGGTTATTTGTGAAAAAACTCTGAAATACGCATTTTTTCAGTGCAAATACGGATTATTGTGATTATGAACGGATTTTTCTTTCACGGCTGCTTCAGGACAGCAAATGAAAAAAATTTTTCCCGGGCGGATGTGCTTTTTCAGATTTTTCCAGCCTATACCATTACTTGAAACATTTCGGTTGTAAAATGCCACATTCGAAATGCCTGTATCAGCAGAGTTCATAAAAATGTTTTAATTATCGGTATGCTTAAACAGCCACGAATAACACGAATCTGCACGAATGGCACAGACCATAATTCGTGTCATTCGTGCAATTCGTGGCTTGTACCATCAAATTTTCTGAGTAATGGTATAGTACTCTGTCAGCCTTGAATCTGTGAGTTGCAAAAACCGGATTTTTCCAAAAAATCCGGTTTTTCTGTATACCTCAACTCAAGTTGCTACCTATGAAAAAGTTCAATAATATCAGACATCGGATTTCTTGCAAAAATATCATCAATTTTCATAACATGCTGTTTATATGATATTTATAATTTTATAGGTAGCAACTTGGGTTATACCTCAACTCATAAAATCAAAGTTGACAAAGCACTATACCGGATGATGAGCAGAATGCAGAAAGCACCTTACCGGGCAGGGCTGCCGGACAGAATACCTGGCGATTTCAGAATATGGCATATGGAGAAAAACAGAGGGAAACTGTCGCAGAGAAGAGGATATGATGATTCTGAAAAAATGTTTTGGAGTGCCGGATTTGAAAAATCTTAAAAAAAATATGGAAAATATTCCCAAACAGACATCCGCACTGCTGATGCCTGCACATTCCTGAAAAAAATCACCGCCCGGTCCGGATTTGAAAAAAATCATTTGGAATTTTGGAGGTTGCCACTTGATTTGATGCAGAGGACCGGACGGTGAAGATGGGAAACTCTTATAATGAAATATGTCAGTTATGATGTTTTCAACTGTTACATTCTGATTTCAGCCCGGTTTTCACTTTCATGCCTTCCACTTTTTTTCTTCATCTGTAACTGTTTACAGTTACAGATGGCCTTACTTAAATCTATTACAGCCTTTTGTCAACAAAAATCTGCAGAATATATGATCCATTTTGTTTTTTCCAAAAACCGGAACAGATTTCCTTATGGATGTGTCCCATTTTTTTGCACAAAGCACTGAGTGTTCGGTCAAGATTAAGATGACGGGTACGAAACCCTAAGGGGCTTGAAGACCCTTAGGGTTTTAAGACAGCAGCCAAACCGTCATTCAAACCTTGACGGAACATGAGCAGGTTTCAGAAGAATGTCCTGCAACCTGAAAATATTCCTGCGGGTGCAAAAATTGTATTTTTGAATACCTGTCCGGTTCGGGTACGGAAGTTTTCCAATCTGCTGTTCTCCATATCCCTTGCCTGAAAATGATTTTTTTGTTATACAGAGGCAGGAGACATCCAGCCGGAAATTTTTGCCTGAAAAAATTCTGCAATTTTGAAAACTTCGGAATTCTTTGCACCCGAAAATTTTTGACAGGTGCGCCAATTCTGCCTGTGATGCGAATACAGCCTTTAATCACCTCATAATCTGATGCGATTGGAAATTGCAAATGAACCGGTATATATGGCAGTCTGAATCCTGGCCTGAACTGACATGGGACAGTGCCAGACTGATTGAACCTTTGTCCTGCTGCCGTCTGATGCAGGGCAGGCTGCTGGGCAGACTTGCTTCCATGAACAGGGAAATGAAATTGGAGGCATGTACTGAAATGCTGGTGGAGGAAACTGTGCATACTGCACATATTGAAGGGGAAGTGCTGGATCGGAGTTCTGTCCGTTCTTCTGTGGTCAGACATCTGGGACTGGATGCAGCAGGTCTGCCCCGGACAGAACCTCATGTGGACGGACTGGTGGAAGTTTTGACAGATGCCACAGAAAATTATGATCTTCCCCTGACACCTGAACGTCTTAAAGCCTGGCAGGCTGCCATGTTTCCCACAGGATATTCGGGATTTCGCAGGATTGTCACCGGAAACTGGCGGGGAACGGAGATGACGGTTGTATCGGGTCCATCCGGACGGGAGAAAATTCATTATGAAGCTCCTCCCCATGATCGGGTTGAATCAGAGATGCAGAATTTCCTGATCTGGTGGCAGAACAGTCTGAAAACATGCGAAGGAATTCTCAGAGCAGGCATTGCCCATTTCCGCTTTGTCACCATTCATCCCTTTGAAGACGGAAACGGCAGAATTGCCCGTGCCATCACAGATATGGCTATGGCGCAGGACGAAAATCTGCGTCAAAGATTCTACAGCCTGTCCGCCCATATCACAGAAGAAAGAAAGAGTTATTATTCCATACTGGAACAGACCCAAAAGGGAGAGGGTGACATTACCCGCTGGCTTGAGTGGTTTCTGGACTGTTTCAGCGGAGCCATACAAAAATCTGAACACACGCTGGAGAAAGTGTTTGCCAAATCCGCGTTTTGGAAGATTCATGCACAGACAATGCTCAATCCCCGTCAGCAGAAAGTAATCAACAGACTGCTGGAGTCCGGCAAAGGCAATTTTGAAGGCGGTCTGACCACCAGAAAATATACAGGCATGACAAAAACATCCAGTGCAACTGCACAGCGGGATATCAGCGATCTTGTAGAAAAAAAGATACTGACTGCCAATACAGGCCGGGGACGCAGTACCAGTTATGATCTGATATGGCCGGACATCTGAAATCGGATATTTGTTTTCACAAATCACCTGACAATCTGTTTTTGTTCATTCTGGAATTTTTAACTCTTAATTCACACCCCAATTATAATAAACCTGTTTTTCTCATACGGAGGCCGCATTGAACAGTCAGAAAGAATTTATGTCCAAAGCAGATGCTGTCAGAGCCAGCAAATATGATGCATTCAGAGCCAATCCCAGTACAGACTATAAGGATGTGGAGCCGCATCCGGAATACGGGCTGATCAGCGAAGTACTGTCCAAATATTACGGACTGACAGAGGGGGTGAGCTTTTTTCTCAAAGAACTGAACCATCCCCTGAAAAATTTCCGGTTTATCGTAAACGAGGCTCGGGGGTACTGCCTGAACTATTTCCATCTGATCCGCAATCATCCCTCCGGCCCTGAGGCTGCGGATCTGTTTGTCAAAATTTTTGTTTTTGTCATCCAATCCTCAGATCAGGAGGATGTACGGAGCGATGCAGCAGACAATTTTCTGCTTTTTCTGCAGAAAATGATCCGTGAATGCGGGCCGGAGCATATCAGCCGTTTCATGCCTGTGCTGGATACTGCATTCCGCACCATACGGAATTTTGATGATCCCACTTTTTTCCTGTTTGTGAAAAGTTATTACCGGATGGAAAAAA
>CAZHPS010000557.1:0-4043 GCA_964534335.1 uncultured Desulfobacterales bacterium | reverse complement strand
CCCGTATATACAATAATTTTAAAGTTATGTCACTGATAATATGGACAGACTCATCTAACTCACGTTATCAGTAAGTTAAACAAAATATTATGCAATCATGCAATATTGGAAATATCAGTTCCAGAAGCATGTTTTCAGCAGCGATTTGGTATTATATTGTAACTGACTGATTACAAAGCAAAAAAAATTACCGACCCATTGCTGAATTATTGGCACGAAAATTGATATAAAATGATTTTATTGAATAAAATGCTTCATCCAAAGGATAAAATGTTTTGCTGATCAGATTTTGCTTTGTCCGGCATTGTTTTTGCGTACAGTTTTTTGGGCAATGGATTATAATACCAAATCGCTGCTGAAAACATACTTATCAAAAAAAGAACTTTCTGTAATCAGACAGAAAAAAATGTTCGGATTATATAAAATCAATAGCGATTTGGTATAAGGGTTTGTAAAAAAATAACCTGTACAGTTTTTCTGTCCGGAAACCCTTAGGGTTTGGAACAGATTATTTTGATCAGACCCTAATGCCGGTCATGTAACAAAACAGGCTTCCGGACTGTTCCCAAACTGCCGCATAATCTGGAAGCCTGTGCTGTTTTTTTTATTTCCCCTCTTCCGGTTTCATCAGTTTTTCTTTCAGATCGGAAAGGGATATAGGGCGTATGACGGCAAGGCTTTTTTCCTTTTCCCAGAATTCGGAAGCCACAAGATTGGCAGTGGACAGACTTTCGTAACTGCCAACCTGTATCAGATAATTCATCATATTGCTGTCTCTGTCAGACGGGGGAAAACACAGGATAGCGGTTTTGCTGTAACCTTTTTCCCTGAGTTCATTTAACCGTTTCAGTGCTTTGCTTTTTACCACAAAGGTATCTGCAATAAGGCAAAAGCGGACATCCGGGGCATCTGCTTTGTATGTATCCGCAGAAATTCCTGCTGTTTTGTCCCCGATCTGCACAGAATCAGTCTGGGGAACAGATTCCGGCTGCTTTTTTCCGTCCCGTGTTTTCCGATCTTCATTCAAAGATTCTTCTGCGGCTTTCACCTCAGAGCCGGGAGGAAAGTCACTTCCCTGTAAAGGAGAATCTTTGGCTTCCGTCTCAGCAGAGGGAACAACCGGGACATTTCCTTGTGCAGGGAAATTTTTTTTTTCCACCTCAGCAGCAGGAGATGGAGCATTCCCTGCTGCAGGAAAATTTTCTGCTTTCACCTCAACAGAGGGAGCAGGAGCATTCCTGTCTGTTTCGGAATCCTGTGATGATGGGGACGATCCGCGCTCTCCTGCTTTGGATACCGGAGCCATTGCTGCTATATTCCTTTCTGCACTGGTCACGGACGCGGCTACCTGTCCTTTTTCTGCAACTCCGGGAATATTTCTCATACCGGAAGGAAGTGGGGCAGCCTGTCCCCTGATTTCTGTGCTTGTCTGATCTGAGTGCGAACGTGCCATGATTCCGATGATCCACCCGGCTGCCAGTGTGAGAAGAACCAGAATCACAAATGAAATCAGCAGCAGAACAGATTCTTTTTTGCTGAAAGAATAATAAGGTTTCATCGATTCACCACCTCTGTTTTTATACCGTTGTTTTGGAGCATTCTGTTGAGTTCCTCCGCGCTTTCCCTGGTGACAAAACTGCCTGCAAAAAGCCGTATTTTGCCACCGTCTTCCGCAATGGAATAAGGAGGGTATCCGGTCACTGATTCAATGCGCCGGGAAATGTCCTCTTTTTGAGCGGAATTTGAAAAAAGACCGGCAAAATTGGTATAGGGCATTTCTTTGATGAGAACCCCGGAAACAGGCAAAGCCCGCATTGCTGCCTCCGCGTCTTTCTGTGTGGCATAATGCCCTGTATAAACACTCCACCACACCCCTTTGCTTCCCCAGTCAATCTTAATCAGATAAGGGGAAAGTTTTTTGCCCTGAAACCAGGCAAGTCCTCTGAGGGCATCCTCTTTGGTGCGGTAACTTGCCAGTCTGAGGGTAAATGGCTGAAATGAGCCTTTTTCCGGGAGAAGGGTTTTTGCTGTTTCCGCTGGTTTTGCTGTTTGAGCCGGAAGAACAGATTCTGCAGTTTCAGACTGCAGACTCAGATCCGAAATATCTGGACTGACTTTCCGGACTTTCAGCACTGCTCCGCTGTCCGGCTGCCAGGTGACACGGGTTTCCTTATGCTGCGGAAGAGATACCTGCGCGACAGGCTCTGCCATACGGGTTTTGGAATATCCCATGTATCCTATGATAAATCCGGCCGCAAAAAGAAGAACAGTAAGAACAAGACAGGCTGAAATCAGGGATCTGATCCGTTTTCTTTCCACCACCAGCCAGGCGGAATTCTCTGTTTTGTCATATTGTTTCCGGAATCCTCCTGCTGAAACCGAACTCTCTGTCTCACTGTCATCCGGGGAATCCTTAAATTTAACATCTTCGGCACTGACCGCAGCAGCGTTTTCAGACAGGGAATCTTCTGCTTTGCCATCCACCGCACTGACCGCAGCAGAATGCTCAGCCCTGTTTTCAGGCGGGGAATCCTTAAATTTGACATCCGCTTTACTGACTGCCGCAGAATGCTCCTCTTTTTTTTCAGCAGAGGAATCCCCGGTTTTGCCATCTGCTGCACCGACCGTGGCCGAATGATGCAGATATTTTTGATTATTCCCTGTTTTTCCGGATCTCTGCCCGCAAAAAACCTTTGGCAGAATATAAATATCAAATTCCTCCTCTGCCTTTATACATTCCATATGACATTTGTCCAGCACCTCATCCACACAAAGCATGTCCGGTATGCTGATTTCAATGGCAAAATCCTCGTCCTCATATGAAAATCCGGGTTTTACCTGAATATTTTGGTACATACGGTGAATCGCATCTGTAACCTTTGTCACAGCCTGTGCGAGTGCGAGGCCCCTGTCAGCAGCTTCCGCGTGTCTCATCATAGATTCATCCTTTTTTGTCTATTATATCAATCAGCTCTTTCATAATGCACAATAAAGGTTCCACATCATTTTTTTCAATTTCTTCAGCCTCATAATCACTTCGCATCCGGTGGGAATACAGTTTCCGCAGCGCACGCTGTTTTTTTTCCTGTGACTCGGAATTTTCAGAATCAAAACAGTAATTTTGCACAAACTGTCTGATAATGGCAAGAGGTTTCCAGTATCCATTCGGAGGATCTCCCAATGCTGCCCACATGGCCTGATAGGAGGAATAATACAGTCTGGAAACCGCACTGTTATATTTTTCCTGACGGAAAAATCCCATTGCATCCTCAAAATATTTTTTTGCATAAAAAAGACGGTATTCTATCATGGAAAAATCCTTTTCTGATCCGCACAGTCTGCGGACAGACTTAAAAGGCATGTTTCGGCATATAAGCAATTTCCGTGCAGCAAGAAATCAAAATTGAATCATTATATTAACCCAAGTTGCTACTGCATTTTTTCAATTTAAATTGTGGGAGTATTCCAGTGGGATACCGGGTTGTAGGATTACGCCTGCGCTAATCCGACCTACAATTTTAGATGAAACAGTGCACTATGCGAACCGGTATGAAAATGAAAAATGATCCGCTTCTGACCTGAAAAACCCTTCGGACAGCTTGAAAAGAGCATGTTCCTGCACATATGCAGTTTTTGTGCCGCAAAGGACCAAAATTGGATCAGTATAATTGGATTGTTACAATAGATAATTGGTATAACTAAATGTTATTTCAGCATAAAAAAATTAATAGCGGAATTTTTCATACGGAGCAGTTTCACACAATACCCGGTATTCTGTCAACCTTGAATCTGTGAGTTGAAAAAAACCGGATTTTTTCCAAAAAATCGGTTTTTCTGTACTTCAGCGTATAAAATTAAAGTTGACAAAGCAGCAGTGGGTCTGCACGAAATGGTTATATGAAATCTGAAAAAGATTTCAGCATAAACCCTAAGGGTTTTCAAAACCCTTAGGGTTTCAGACAGAATTTAATGCCCAATTCTTTTTCAGATTTCATATTATACTGATCCAATTTTGGTTTTCTTTGGCACGGAAATTGCGTATG
>CAZHPS010000556.1:0-4077 GCA_964534335.1 uncultured Desulfobacterales bacterium | reverse complement strand
AGCTGGTTGAAATGAAAGTCAGCGTGAGCAGTCATATGACTTCTCTGGAAGATGATGTTGTTGAGAAGATAAAAGCGGATATCAGCGGCAAAAAGGGAGAGACTTCCACAGAAGTCCGTGAAAAGCCGACAGTGATCCGGAAACGCAGGAGACGTCCGCCTGACAAAGGCGCGCATCCCAGATCCGATACAGGTGTCAGAAACGACAGGAGCGGAAAACCGGACAGAACTGTCACAGATGCACGTCCGGAAAAAGGTGCTTCTCCCGGAAAAACGGAAAGCGGAAACCGGAGATCCGCGGATTCCCGTGATGCCGGAAAACCCGGTCAGCCTGCAGGCAGGAACGAATCTCCGGGGGCCGGAAAAAGAAGATCCGGTGCGCCAAGAACCGAAGCCGGGGGTACCGAATCCCCCCCCAGGGTATCTGCCCGGCAATCAGAAAAATCAGACAGACATCCCGAATCCGCAAATTCGGATGAAAGGAATGCTGCCAAATCAGATAAAAAGGTAAGGAAGAAAAGAAAAAGAAAAAAAAGGGGGCTGAAGGATATGCCGGCAAAGATTATCAAACTGCCGCCCCCGCCTGAAGAAAAATCTCCTGAGCCGCCAAAGCAGGAGGAACCCGAATATATTCCGGTGAAAGTCCCGGAAAAGGAAACTGCCCCGGTTCCGGCTGCAGAGGCGGATGTGCCCCAGACTGTGCCTTCCACGGTTTCCAAAAAAAAGAAAAGCCGGAAAAAAGGCGGAGATGACGCTGTTCCGGAAGAAGATGAAAAAGAAAACCGCTGGGCAAAGAAGAAAATATCCTTCAAACGCAAGGAAGTGGTTGAGGGAGCCGAACTGTATGCCGGAGGAAAGGGACGGAAAGGAAAAAAGGCAAAGGGAAAAGTCGTCAAACTGCAGAAAACCCAGATCACGACCCCCAAAGCCATCAAGCGGCGTATCCGGATTGACGAGACCATTGTGCTGTCTGATCTTGCCAAACGCATGGGGATCAAAGCCGGTGAGATGATCAAAAAACTTATGATGATGGGTGTCATGGTTACTGTCAACCAGACCATTGATTATGATACAGCAGTCCTGGTGGCAACAGAGTTCGGATATGAGGTGGAAAAAGCCGCGTTTGAGGAAGGAAGCATTCTGAATACCGAACATGCCGATGATCCGGACAAAATGGCTCACCGGCCTCCGGTGGTGACCATCATGGGCCATGTGGATCATGGCAAGACCTCCCTGCTGGATGTGATCCGCAAAACCCGTATCACTGAAATTGAGGCAGGCGGTATTACCCAGCATATCGGCGCATACAGTGTATCCACGAACCGGGGGCAGATTACCTTTCTGGATACACCCGGACATGAGGCATTCACTGCCATGCGTGCAAGGGGCGCTATTGTCACCGATATCGTGGTTCTTGTGGTCGCTGCTGATGACGGTGTCATGCCACAGACCATTGAAGCCATCAATCACGCGAGAGCAGCGGAAGTCCCCATTATTGTAGCCATCAACAAAATGGACAAACCCGGAGCTGACCCGGACCGGATTCAGCGGGAACTTGCCGATCAGGGACTCATGTCCGAAGACTGGGGCGGAGATACCATATTTGTGAAAGTCTCTGCCAAGAAAAACACAGGAATTGACAGTCTGCTGGAAATGATCCTGCTGCAGGCCGAAGTTCTGGAACTGCAGGCAAATCCGGAAAAACATGCAAAAGGATATGTGGTGGAATCCAAACTGGATTCAGGCCGGGGGCCTGTGGCCACAGTCCTGATTCAGGAAGGTACGCTCCGGGCAGGCGATCCCATTGTATGCGGTGTGTATCACGGAAAAATCCGGGCAATGCTCAATGACGTGGGCCAGCAGGTCGATTCTGCCGGTCCCTCTGAACCGGTTGAGATTCTCGGACTGTCCGGTGTTCCCAATGCCGGGGATGAAATGCTTGTGCTGGATGACGACAAGAGTGCCAAACAGGTCAGTGAGCATCGGGTGCAGAAACAGCGTTCCCTGGAACTTGCCAAAACCAGCCGCATCAGTCTGGAAAAACTTTTCGAGCGGATGCAGCAGGGCGAGATGAAGGATCTCAACATCATTGTCAAGGCTGATGTGCATGGTTCCATTGAAGCTCTCAATGATTCTCTGGTAAAACTCTCCAATGAGGAAGTTACCATCAGGATCATCCATTCAGCCACAGGAACGGTTTCCGAATCTGATGTTTCCCTTGCCGCAGTGTCCAATGCAATTATTATCGGATTCAATGTCCGGCCCAGCGCGAAAATCCAGACAATGGCGAATGAAGAGCATGTGGATATGCGTTTTTACAACATTATCTACAATGTGATCAAGGATGTCAAAGACGCTATTGTGGGCATGATGGAATCCAAGTTTGAGGAACGGATTATGGGAATGGCCGAAGTCCGGCAGGTGTTTCATGTGCCAAAGGTCGGAACAGTGGCCGGTTCCTATGTGACTGAGGGAAAAATTCAGCGGGGCCTGAAACTCCGTCTGATCCGTGACGGCGTAATTGTGCATGAAGGCAATATTTCCTCGCTCCGCCGCTTCAAAGACGATGCCAAAGAAGTCCTGCTCGGATATGAATGCGGTATCGGCATTGAAAATTATAACGATATCAAGGTCGGGGATATGTTTGAATGCTTCTACATGGAAGAAATCAAACCGGAGATTCAGTGAACATATAGTGTTTAAGATAATTATTTGGGGTAGGTTGGGGTGAACGGAGTGAACCCCAACATCCTGATTCAGTTGGGGTTCACTCCGTTCACCCCAACCTACGTGAAATCACAAAAATATTTTCTTAAAGGCTATAGCTGTAAGTTACAGTTTTTAGGGAAAAGACTGTTATCCGAAAACCCTTGGATCTGTATCAAAATAAGTTGTTCCAAACCCCTGGGGTTTTCAAAACCCCAGGGGTTTTGGACAAACCTTATGTTTTTTCAGGAGATACACGAATGACAGCCGGAAGGACAGTCAATTCCCAAAGCGTCAACTGGTGTACTCCCCAGAAATATGTGGATGCAGTCAGAAAAGTTTTTGGCGGTAAGATATGCCTGGACCCATGCTCGAATGAGTGGTCCATTGTCCATGCTGAAACCGAATTTCGGCTGCCGGAAAAAGACGGACTGAAAGAATCATGGGATTATCCCACAGTTTATGTAAATCCGCCTTACGGCTCTGACAAAGAAAACAGAACCACCATAAAACACTGGCTTTGCAAATGTGCCTATGCCCACAAAAAGCATGGATCGCAGGTTCTTGCGCTGGTTCCTGTGGCAACCAATACAAGGCACTGGAAAGAATATGTCTGGGGCAGGGCAGCGGCTGTCTGTTTTCTGTATGATACAAGACTGCGCTTTCTTGTCAATGGCAAAGATGAGGGCAAAGGCGCGCTCATGTCCTGTGCAATGATTTACTGGAACGGGAATATTGAAAAATTCACGGAAGTTTTCCTTGCGCATGGCGCGGTGGTTGATCTGAGGACATTACAGGGGAAAATCATAGGCTGCAAAAAATGTCAGTTGTCAGTTAAACAGGCAGATGAAAATTTTCATGTATAAAAAATCAGGATGTTGAGAAAAAATGGATGTCCTGAAGACTTTATATCCGAAGATTTATGGTTGCCTGCTTATCTGCTGGTTATGCTTGGCTTTGAGATAAAACAAGAGTTTTTCAACAATGCAAAGATGGCAACAGAGTTATTGTTTGTGACTAATAAATCTGACATTTTTTACAAGGAAATGACTATGAATGTAAGATCAGGTATAAAAGAATCGGAAAAACATAAAATGACTGTCCCCGCATTACAGTCGGCAATAAAAATATTATCAAGAAGTGACAAATTCCGTATGGTTCAGTTTATTCTCTATGAACTGGCTGAGGAAGAATCTTCTTCTCTGCTGGAAAACGGTAAGGAATATCCGATCTGGTCTCCTTATAATGCACATGAAGCTGCTGAAATATTATTAAAAGAATTGGACAGGAACAGGGGCTATGAGAAATAAAACAGAACGGTTTCCTTTTTCTGAAACACAGGCAAGAGGCAGTCTGCCGTATTTGCCGCTGA
>CAZHPS010000555.1:0-4098 GCA_964534335.1 uncultured Desulfobacterales bacterium | reverse complement strand
GTCCTCTGTGGGAAACCGAATCATAAGTATATTTTCAATGGAGAATTGGTATTAACCCAACGGCGGGTTACGCTATCGCTACACCCGCCCTACGAATTCTGCGGAAAGACTGAGGAGGTGTTCCATGAACAGCAAAGAAAAACAACCTGAAGCCATTGCTCCTTTGACGGATTTGGCAGGTTCGCCGCAGGCAGCGCAGGCTCTGCGCAGGCATGCCGAAGAAATCGCACGGAAAGAAGCCGCTATGCTGGAAAACTTTCCGCCCGAAGAAATACGGAGTACCCTCCACGAACTTCGCGTGCATCAGATTGAACTGGAGATGCAGAATCAGGAACTGCGCCGGGCACAGGTGGAACTGGACGCTGCGCGGGAGCGGTATTTCAACCTCTACAACCTGGCTCCGGTGGGTTATGTCACTGTCAGCGAAAAAGGACTGATTTCAGAAGCCAACCTCACTGCCGCTACCCTGCTGGGCGTGACACGGAGCGACCTGATCCGGCAGCCCCTCTCCCGGTTCATCCGCAAAGCAGATCAGGACATCTGGTATCTCCACTGCAAACAGATGATCCGTGATGCCTGTTCCATGTATTCAGCATACTCACCCCGTGTGTGCGAACTGCGGATGACAAAACAGGACGGAACAGAATTCCGGGCGCATCTGACGGCCACTGCAGAGCAGAACGATGATGGCAATCCTGTGCACCGCATCGTGATAAGCGACATCACCGAACGCAAACGCATGGAAGATACTCTGCGGGAAAGTGAAAAACGGTTCCGCACCATATTTGAAACCGCCCTGGAAGGCATCTGGCTGATTGACTCTCAGGCAAAAACCGTCATGGTCAACCAGTGCATGGCGGATATGCTGGGATATACAGTCACGGAAATGCAGGATCGTCCGCTGTTTGAATTTATGACTGAACCCCAGGCTGAGGAGGCCCGCGGTTACTTTGCGAGACGCATGCAGGGAATTGAAGAACAGCATGAATTCTGTTTTCAGCGCAAAGACGGTTCACAACTGTGGGCAATTGTCTCAACCTGCCCTGTAATGTCGGATGACGGGACAATGCTGTATGCATATGGGATGATAACCGACATCACCGGACGTAAACGCATGGAAGAAATGCTCCGGCAAAAGGCGGAAAAGTATCATTCCTTTGTTGAAACCATGAAAGAGGGGTTCATTGTGGTCAGAGCAAACATGACCGTCGCGTATGTCAATGACGAATTCTGCAAAATGGCATTGTATGAAATAAATGACCTGATCGGAAGCAGTATTCTTCATTATTTTGATCCGGAGAATCAGAAAACGGTAAAAAATTACTTCAGAAAACGAAAACAGGGGGATGCCACACCCTATACGGCAGAGGCAATCCGTAAAGACGGGACCAGGATAAATCTGAAAATCTCACCCAGACCGCTCTTTGATGCGGACGGGAACTTTCAGGGCAGTTTTGCTGTAATTACAGATATGACACATGAAAAAAAGACTGTGAACCATCTGAAACAGCAGGCTGAAACGGTTCAGAAGCAAAAGGATGAACTGGCCAGAGAGGTTGAATCCTATAACCATGCCATGCGGGTTCTGCTGAAAAACAAAGAGGCGGAAGTCAGGGAAGTTGAAGTCAGTTTTGTCACCAATGTCCGGAATGCCGTAAAGCCCATGCTGGACAGACTGAAAAACACCAGTCTGAATGACAGTCAGAAACAGCTTGTGGAAGTCATTGAAAGCAGAGTGAACAGCATTGTTTCCCCCTTTATCCGCCGGGTGAAAGCAGAAGAGTGGGATTTTACGCCGATGGAAATTGAGATTGCCAGTCTGATCCGGGAGGGAAAACGCAATAAGGAAATCGCGGAATTTCTGAATATTTCAGAATCCACAGTCGGGTTTCACCGCTCCGGCATCCGCAGGAAACTGGCCCTGAAAAATAAAAAAATCAACCTGAGAACGTATCTGTCAGGTCTGGATGCCAATAAGAAGCAATAATGCGATTTCCGGAAAAGAATATACCGCAAAAGTATCAAAAGCTTCCAGCTTTTGCCCTGTGCCTGTGAACCTGAATTGGTATATTTATTTTCATAAATCGCCTAAGTAAGGTTCCATAAATTTTCGGGTATAAAGTTTTCAGGATGTCCGGATCGGGTTTCCCACAGAGAACACAGAGAAAAAAACACCCACAGAGGACACAGAGGAAAAAACTGTATTTATTAAGGATGGTTCCATAAATTTTCAGGTATAAAGTTTTCAGAAAAATCCGGTTTTTCCGAAAAACCGGATTTTTTGAATACACGAAAATTTTCGTTTGCCTACTTATAAGGATTGAATCCAGAGAGATAAATCAGCCAGTCCGGTTTTATAATATCCTGTTTTTACTGATTCCGAAATTTTTGCCATTTACTCGGCATTATTGCTCTTGACTATAAAACAGTCAACAGATAATATTGTTATTTTGACAAACACAGATCTGCGGAACTCCGCAAAAAAACAGTCAAAGGACAGATTTTGTGAAATGATACAGTTAATCAGAGGATTCAAGGATATTCTTCCGGGAGAAACAGAACTGTGGCAGAAAATCGAAAAAACCGCGACAGATTTGTTTGAGGATTTCGGTTTTCAGGAAATCCGCATCCCGGTTATGGAAAAAACCGAACTTTTTGCCCGCACCATCGGAGAACAGACCGATATTGTGGAAAAAGAGATGTATACCTTTGCGGATCGGGGCGGAGATATGATTACGCTGCGCCCAGAGGCCACTGCCTCTATTGTGCGCTCCTATATTCAGCATAAGATGTATGCACAGGACCCTGTGCGGAAATTTTACACCATAGGCCCCATGTTCCGCAGGGAAAGACCCCAGAAGGGAAGATACCGCCAGTTTTACCAGATCAATGCGGAAATTCTGGGTATTGCCTCTCCCTATGCAGATGCCCAGTTGATGTATATGCTGCATCTGCTTTTTTCCCGGCTTTGCCTCAGTGATCTGAGCGCGCATATCAATTCCCTGGGCTGTCCCAAATGCAGGCCCGATTTCAGAGACGCGCTGCTCGGTTTTCTGGACGGACGCAGCGAAGAACTCTGTGAGGACTGCCGCAGGCGCAGCCAGAGCAATCCGCTGCGGGTGCTGGACTGCAAGGTTCCCAAATGCCGGGAGAGCATGACAGATGCCCCTGCCATCACCGATTCGCTTTGTGCAGAATGCCGCACACATTTTGAAACCGTGCAGAAAGCCCTGAATCTGCTGGGGGTTCCCTTTGAAATTGACAAACGCATGGTGCGGGGACTGGATTATTACACCCGGACAACCTTTGAAATCCTGACCGGTTCCCTGGGCGCGCAGAGCGCAGTGGCCGGGGGCGGACGCTATGATGGCATGGTGCAGATGCTTGGCGGCCCGGAAACTCCGGGAATCGGTTTTGCCATTGGATTTGACCGGCTCGCGGAAATCTGTGCGATGAATGCACATGATTTGCAAAAACGGCCTGATATTTATATCGCAGCCATAGGCGACGCGTGTCAGGAAAAAGCATTTGAATGGATCTGCACACTGGGAAAACAGGGCATCTGCGCGGAAATGGATATGGAAGGCAAAAGCCTGAAAAGCCAGATGAAACGGGCAGATCGTCTCCGCGTTTCCCAAGTGCTGATTCTGGGAGAGGATGAACTTTCCTCCGGCACTGCCCTGCTGCGGAATATGAAAACAAAAGAGCAGGTTTCCATTCCCATGGGAAATCTGCCGGAAAAAATAAAAGAAATCATCAGTTGAAAGGAATTTATCCAGTGTTGGACATACTTGGCGATATGCGCCGGACGCATCATTGCAATGAACTCGGTGCAAAAGACAAAGGTAAGGAAGTGGTTCTCATGGGCTGGGCTCAGCGGCGCAGGGATCATGGCGGAGTTATTTTCATTGATCTCAGAGACCGGGAGGGCATTACTCAGGTCGTGTTCAATCCGGAAAAAGATGCGGCTGTCCATGAAAAAGCCCATGTGATCCGCAGTGAATATGTCATTGCAGTGCGGGGAATTGTGGAAGCCCGTCCCGAAGGCATGATCAATCCCAATCTCAAAACCGGTGAAATTGAGATCATGGTCACAGA
>CAZHPS010000554.1:0-4100 GCA_964534335.1 uncultured Desulfobacterales bacterium | reverse complement strand
CAGATACGAATCCGGTAAACGCATAAAAAATCTGCGGAATCCGGCAATCTGTGTTTATCTGCGGTTCAGATCATTAACTGTAACTGTGTGAATGTCTGAACCGCAGATTTACGCAGATGAAAGGATTCCGCAGATACAAATCCGGTAAACGCATAAAAAATATGCGGAATCCGGCAATCTGTGTTCATCTGCGGTTCAGACCATTAACTGTAACTGTGTAACTGTCTGAACCGCAGATTCACGCAGATGAAAGGATTCCGCAGATATGAATCCGGTAAACGCATAAAAAATCTGCGGAATCCGGCAATCTGTGTTCATCTGCGGTTCAGACCATTAACTGTAACTGTGTAACTGTCTGAACCGCAGATTCACGCAGATGAAAGGATTCCGCAGATACGAATCCGGTAAACGCATAAAAAATCTGAGGAATCCGGCAATCTGTGTTCATCTGCGGTTCAGACCATTATTAATAATCTTATGGCAGAATTCAAATATAAAGACATCACCGGTAAAGTTATCGGCTGTGCCATGCAGGTGCATTCCTTTCTCGGAAACGGTTTTCAGGAAGTAATTTATCAGAGGGCTCTGGCTCTGGAATTTCAGAGGGTGAGTCTGAACTATAAAAGAGAACTGGAAATGCCCATATGGTACAGGGATCACTCCGAACCTGTCGGAACCCGCAGAGTTGATTTTCTGGTAGAGAATGTTGTAATGGTGGAACTCAAAGCCATTACAAAACTGGAATCCGTTCATTATGCTCAGATGATCAACTATTTGGAAGCATACAAACTTGAAATCGGCCTGCTGATCAATTTCGGTGAAAAAAATCTGAAGTTTAAACGGTTCATCAAAAGCAGGCCGAACATCTGCGCTGATGAGAAACTTCCACAGAAATGAACATCTGCGGCATCCGGTAATCTGTGTACATCTGCGGTTCAGATTATTAACTGTGACTGTGTAACTGTCTGAACCGCAGATTCACGCAGATGAAAGGAATCCGCAGATACGAATCCGGCAAATCTGGGGAATCCGGCAATCTGTGTTCATCTGCGGTTCAGGCCATTAACTGTCTGAACCGCAGATGTACACGGATCTCCCTGATTGAGCGGATTTTTTCCATTTCCACACAGTCTCTGCAATTTTAGATGAAATGAAGCACTATATACAGGACAGGCAGGATTATTTTACCCTGCCTAAAATGTGAATACTCATAACTGGAAACGAAAATGATAGCAGAAATATTATCCACTGGTGATGAAATCCGCTCCGGTGCGCTGGCAGATACCAATGCAGCGTGGCTGGCGCAGAAACTGGAAGAGACCGGCATTGATGTATCCCGCCACAACTGCGTGGGAGATGATTTGTCCATGCTGATTACTGTGTTCAGGGAGATCGGCGCACGGGCTGATGTGGTTCTTGTAACAGGCGGGCTGGGGCCGACAACCGATGATCTGAGTGCCGAGGCTGCTGCAAAGGCCGCAAATGTTCCTCTGCTCCTGCATCAGAAAGGACTTGATTCCATCTCTGCATTTTTTGCCTCCCGCAACTGGATTATGACGGAATCCAACCGCAAACAGGCCATGCTGCCTCAATTCTCTGAAATGCTGGATAATCCTGTGGGAACTGCCCCAGGCTTCACCCTGAAAATCGGGAAATGCCGGTTTTTTTTCATGCCCGGTGTTCCCTCTGAGATGAAAAGGATGTTTGCGGAACAGGTCATGCCCCGCATTGAAAAACTCCGGGGAGATGACCGGGCTTCCCATCAGACACGAACCATTTCCACTTTCGGACTGGGGGAATCACGGGTTGGAGAAATGATGGCTGAGCTGCCTTCCCTGTTTCCCGCGATCCGGCTGGGACTGCGGGCAAAATTCCCGGAAATACAGATCAAACTTTACGGAAGTCACAAATTTGCGGCAGAACTGGAGCGGCAGTTGGCAGCAGCGCAGGCATGGGTGCTGGAAAAAATGGAGGAAAAGGTTTTTTCCACAACCGGCGAAAGCATGGAGGCTGTAGTGGGCCGTATTCTGCGGGAAAGGAAAGCAAGTCTGGCTCTCGCGGAAAGCTGCACCGGAGGACTGATAGCCAGCCGCATTACTGATGTTCCCGGCAGTTCAGATTATTTTCTTTTTTCCGCTGTCACCTATTCCAATGAGGCAAAAATCAGTGTATTGGGTGTAAAACCGGAAACATTGGAGAAATTCGGTGCTGTGAGTGAGGAATGCGTAAGGGAAATGGCCGAAGGCGTGCAGCGGGTGGCAGGCGCGACATACGGTCTGGCTGTCAGCGGCATTGCAGGGCCGGGCGGAGGAACTGAGGAAAAACCTGTGGGAACAGTATGTTTCGGACTGGCCGGGCCTGGGGGCGTAAAATCCTTCAGTTTTGTCATGAAATATTCCACACGTGCCATGCAGAAAAGCATGTTTGCCATGAAGGCGGTGGATCTGCTCCGGCAGGAACTGATGACTAACTTTTGAGGGTAAGCATTTTTTCATTCATAAAACAGTGCGAAAAATGATTTTCACATTCTGCATGTTTGGTGAAGGCATAGGGATAATGATATAATGCCAATTAAAAGTTGAATTCGGTAATGTAAAATCAGTCTTTTACAAAACATATTCCGCAAATCCGGTTTTATGGATCACTGTTTTTGCTGATTCCGGAGTTTTTGACTCTTGCTTGGCATATAGAATACCAAACTGATTACAGCGAAAGGTACACCTATTGGGAAATACTGAAACAGGAATAGCCCCCTTCATCAGAAAACAGGTCGGATTTTCAATACAGCATACTGAAAATATTGCAGGATGCTCCCTGAAAACAATCTGTAAAGAGAAAAAATGGGAGGCCAAACCGGAAAAACCGACTTACAGACTCGCTCGGACGATATCCGCCTGCATGCGAAAAAAACAGGAAAAGAACAGATGTTTCACATTTGCAGACCTGTTTGCAGGTATTGGGGGAATGAGAATAGGGTTTGAAAAAGTTGGGGGGCGATGTGTCTTCACAAGCGAATGGAACAAATACAGCCTCCAAACCTATCAGGCAAACTTTTCATCCGACCATTCCATAGCCGGGGATATCACAGCAGTCGCTGCTGAGGATATTCCGCATCATGATGTTTTGCTCGCGGGGTTTCCATGCCAGCCTTTTTCAATTGCAGGAGTTTCCAAAAAAAATGCACTTGGACAGCCTCACGGTTTTGAGTGCAGAACACAGGGAACCCTTTTCTTTGAAATTGCAAGGATACTTGCATATCATCAGCCTGCGGCCTTTTTGCTTGAAAATGTCAAAAATCTTACAAGGCATGATCAGGGGAAAACATTCAGAGTGATTACTGAAACCCTTATCGAACTCGGTTATACGGTTGATTGGAGAATAATAGATGCAAAAGGATATCTTCCGCAGCACAGGGAAAGGATATTTATTGCCGGTTTCAGGAAAAACACAGATTTCAGTTTCGGGAAAATGGAAGTGGCGAATCCGGAAACCGGTCCGAAACTTGGAAGTATTCTTCATCCCGGAGATGGTTCGGAAGAAGCTGAACTGCCATATACAGAAGGTGGAAAAGCTGCTGTATCGCCAAAATACACCCTTACAGAAAAACTGTGGAATTATCTGAAAGCATATGCTGAAAAGCATCGGAAAAAGGGGAACGGTTTTGGATACGGCCTTTTTGGCCCGGAAGATACTGCACGCACACTTTCCGCAAGATACTACAAAGACGGTTCTGAAATACTGATTCGCCAGTCTGACGGGGAACGGCCCCGGAGACTTACTCCCCGTGAATGTGCCCGCCTTATGGGATTTGACAGACCGGGGCGGCCCGGATTTAAAATTCCCGTTTCCGACACACAGGCATACAGGCAGTTCGGCAATGCTGTCGCTGTACCGGTTGTGGAGGCAGTAGCCGAATACATGCTGCCTCATATACTGGCGTCAATCAGCTTCAAAAATCCCGAACTTGCATTCCGTAAAAAAGAGAATTGCAAAAATGTCTCAACTCTATGATATTGTTTTATTTAAACTGTGAATCCCAACGATGTTACTAAAGTTTCTTTACATTAATCATATCTTGTTAAATGTCAGATTGTTATATT
>CAZHPS010000553.1:0-4128 GCA_964534335.1 uncultured Desulfobacterales bacterium | reverse complement strand
TTTTTGGAAAAATCCGGTTTTTTGAATACACGAAAATTTTTGTTTGCCTACTTATGTCATTCAGCCTGATACGCGCCCTTGACATTCGTAATGATGCCATATACGCCATTCCTGATGCCGGAATAATAATTCCCGTTTTTGAATTCAGGAACAATGACATTGGAAATGATAAGACTGCACAAATCATTTGTAAGCCTGTTCTCCAGACCGCGGCCCACTTCGATTCGCAGTTTTCTCTCATGAACAAAAACTGCAAGCAGAACTCCATTGTCTTTTTCTTTCTGCCCGATCTTCCAGTGATTAAACAGATCCGTGGCATAACTTTCCAGAGTGAAGCCTTCCGGGATTTTATTCATAATGCAGACAAAAACCTGTGTGGAATCAGTCTTTTCAAAGTTCTGAAGTATGATGTCAAGTTCCTGTTTCTGTTCATTTGTCAGAATTCCCGCATAATCACTGACCCAGGAAATGGGTTTGGGGAAATCATATGCCATTGCATGGGCAGAAATCCATATGGTTACAATGAAAAAAAGAATGATTTTTCGCATGATGAAACTCCTTTTTTGTGCATTGGTTTTATATGTCTGACAGTTGTATGGGACAGAAAATTTCCCACAGAGAACACAGAGAAAATACACAGAGAACACAGAGAGAAAAATCTGAGATTTCTGTGGAAACACTTTTTTTGTCAGTCAAAAAATATGATTGCTTCTTTTACACGGTTTCTGAAAAATATCCTTTATTTCCCAACGGAGATTTCATTGCTCAGTTCATTGGCATCATCTTCCTGACAGGGAAAGAATTCTTTGAGTTTTTCCCCGATTCTGTCAATGAAATACAGGATTCCGCCAATAATATCATCGCGTCTGAAATAATCTGTCATCACATCTTTTTCGTGATTCCAGAAATTATCCCCGACTTTTTCATTGATGCCTTTATCGCCAAATATGGCAAACTTTTTGTCATCCAAAGCCACATAAATCAGTATGCCGTTGCGAAGTTCTGTGTTGTGCATTTCCAGTTTTTCAAAGACTTCCACAGCCCGGTCAAGGGGAGAAATGTCTTTTTTGAGTCTGCTTTCCATATGCACCCGGATTTCGCCGGAAGTGTTTTTCTCTGCGTTTCCGATGGCCTCAACCAGTTTATTTTTGTTTTCCTCTGTCATCAGTCTGTCAACAGAAGACTGTCTTTTAAACAGCATAATCCCCTCCCTTATTAATGTTTAATGATGAATGTTTAATGTTTAATTCAGATCTGTTATCATTCACCATTAAACATTCACCATTCATCATTCACTGAAAGCTGACTTTCGGTGCGTTTTCCGCTCCCTTTTCTGCTTTGAAATATGCCTTTTCACCAAATCCCATCATTCCTGCCAGCATAACCTGCGGAAAGCGTTTGATGTACGCGTTATACATCTGCACAGTTTCATTGAAGCGTTTGCGTTCCACTGCTATTCTGTTTTCCGATCCTTCCAACTGTGCCTGCAGTGCCAGAAAATTCTGATTGGCTTTAAGGTCAGGATAGCGTTCTGCGACCACCATGATCCGGCTCAGTGCGGCTGATAAATCCGCCTGTGACTGCTGAAATTTTGCAAACACTTCAGGATTGTTGAAAACATTTCCTGAAATACTGCCGGTTCTGGATCTGGCCTCTGTGATGGCCTGCAGGGTTTCCCTTTCATGCTGCATGTATCCCTGCACAGTTGCCACCAGATTCGGTATGAGATCAGCTCTTCGCTGATAAACATTTTCCACCTGTCCCCAGCTTCGTTTCACATCCTCATCCAAAGAGACCATTTTATTGTATTTGGATACAATCATGATGGTCATAATCAGCATTATCGACACAAAGGCTATGACAGAAAAAATCACAACTGATCTCAAAAAAGATTTCTTCTCTGCCATTTCCCCGCGCACCTGCCGGGCGATCTTATCCACTTCCTCTCTGGAAAAAGACGTAAGTTCGGAAAGTGCCTCCTGGCTTGCGTCCGCGTCTATCATTTTATCTGCCTTTTCCGCTTCCTGAATCACACGTCTGCGGATCTCGGCCTGAATCTCTTCTTCACGCATGTCATTCCTCCCTATAAACAGTGTTCAGTTATCAGTTATCAGTCAGTAGGTCGGATTAGCGTAAGCGTAATCCGACATGCTGCGACATTGTTTTTTTGATAACTCGTTTTACACAGAAGAACGGAGTGTCGGATTACGCTTACGCTAATCCGACCTACAGTTTTAACTGATAACTGTTCACTGATTTGCTCCGGCTTCCCGGATTTTTTTCAGGTTTGCCTGAATTTTTTTGTGCTTTTCCGACAGTCCCGTATATTTCTCTTTCACTTTTTCCACCACATCCGGTTTGGCTTTGGACAGGAAATCCTCATTATGGAGTTTTTTGGAAACCCCCTCAATTTCCTTTTCCAGTTTAGCCAGTTCCTTTTCCAGCCGCTGTGCTTCTTTGCCAAAATCAATGATGCCTTCCAAAGAGACAAATATCACGGCTTTGTCAATGATGGCGGTTGCTGCGGATTTGGGTTTTTCTCCGGGTTTTTCTACGGTTATGGATTTCAGCCGTGCCAGTTCACAGATCAAAGCCTTTTCCGCTTCCATCAGACTGCGAATCTTTTCATCTGAAGACTGCACCCGCACTTCAAGACTCATGGAAGGCGGAATATTCATTTCTCCCCGGATATTGCGTATGCCGGTAATCGCGGACATTACAATTTCCATACGGGCTTCGGCCTCCGGATCCAGGGCAATCACGCTGTTTGCTGCATTGTCTGAGGGAAAACAGGCTGTCATAATGGAACCTTCTGTTCCGGGCAGTTTGTGCCAGATTTCTTCCGTGACAAAAGGAATAAAGGGATGAAGCAGAATCAGGCTTTCCCGCACCACCCGCCACAGAACACCGAGGGTTGCCTGTTTTGCCTCTTCTCCTGCCTGCCCGTAAAGCGCGGGTTTGACGGTTTCCAGATACCAGTCGCAGAATTCATGCCATACAAAATGATACAGCGCACCTGCTGCCTCATTGAAATGATAGCCGTCCAGATTTGTTTCCACAGCCTGCATGACCCGGCGCAGACGGGACAGAATCCACTGATCCGGCAGAGAAAGTTTTCCGCTGATTTCCGGATAGGGCAGGTTGAGGTGCATGAGGGAGAAACGGGCTGCATTCCACAGTTTGTTGATGAAATGCCGGTAGCCTTCCACCCGTTTTTCCGACATTTTCACATCCCTGCCCTGCGCTGCAAACGCTGCAAGGGTAAAGCGGAATGCGTCTGTGCCATAATGGTTGATCACCACCAGCGGATCAATCACATTGCCTTTGGATTTGCTCATTTTCTGGCCTTCCTCATCACGCACCAGAGCATGAACATACACATCCCGGAAAGGCACATCTTCCATGAAATGCAGTCCCATCATCATCATCCGGGCCACCCAGAAAAAGAGAATATCAAAACCTGTGACCAGCGCGGATGTGGGATAAAAGGTTTTCAGCAATGGTGTCTGTTCCGGCCATCCCATAGTGGAAAAAGGCCAGAGAGCAGAACTGAACCATGTATCCAGCACATCGGTTTCCTGTATCAGTTTTGCACTGCCGCATTTCGCGCAGGAAGCAGGGGCATCCATTGCCACCATCAGTTCGCCGCAGTCCTCACAGGTCCAGGCAGGAATCTGATGGCCCCACCAGATTTGCCGGGAAATGCACCAGTCCCGGATATTTTCCAGCCAGTCGTAATAGGTGTTTTTCCACATTTCCGGAATGATACGGGTGCGCCCGTCACGGACAGCAGCAAGTGCCTTGTCTGCCAAAGGTTTGGCTTTCACAAACCACTGCCGGGACAGATTGGGTTCAATAACAGTATGGCAGCGGTAGCAGTGGCCCACACTGTTTTTCAGATCTTCGGTTTTGATAAGAAGTCCCAGTTCTTCCAAATCTTTGAGAACAGCCTTGCGGCATTCAAAGCGATCCATTCCTTCATATTTGCCTGCTTCTGCTGTCATTTTTCCGTCATCGCCAATGGCCTTGATAGCAGGCAGATTATGGCGTTTTCCCAGTTCAAAGTCATTGGGATCATGCGCGGGTGTGACTTTCAGTCCGCCGGTTCCAAAACTCATATCCACATAA
>CAZHPS010000552.1:0-4135 GCA_964534335.1 uncultured Desulfobacterales bacterium | reverse complement strand
AAAAAACAGGAGTTGCATATCACATTTTTATCAGCATGAGAAGTCCCACTACCCAATTTTTCTATGATAATGTCATCCCTTCCGGGATTATGATTTGTTTTTTTCAATTTTTCTGTAACAAATGGTTCGGTAATATTTTCTGCTGTGCAGCCTGATAAATCAGGCAGTTAAAATATAAGTCCCTGATATTTTTCAACTCAGGACAAAAGCTGAGTTTGAAAAAAATAAAATACAGGGAAAAATAGCTCCAAAATTTGTAGCTTCATATTTTAACTGTCTGAAATTTAAAATAATAAAAAAACAAAAAAATTACCGAAGTATTGTGTATACTGATCCAATTTTGGTTTTCTTTGGCACGGAAATTGCCTATGCGCCAAAACAGTTTTTTTCAGCCCGTATGCGGGGTTTTTCAGGCCAAAAACGGATGATTTTTCACTTTCAGCCCGTCAGGCAAAAAACATGCCGGATAAAACCAAAATTGGATCAGTATAATAATGTCAATCCTTACGGATTTAATCTTTTTTCTGTAAAATTCATTGTGGTTATGTGCCAGGAGGAATCATGAAATATTTTATCCGGGGAAAAAAATCCGTGACCCTTACGCAGAATGATTTCATTGCCAAAGGCGGGGAAGGGCAGATTTACGGAAAAGGGGATACAATTTTCAAAATTTATACAGATCCGTCCAAGATGATTCCGGAAGCCAAAATAATGGAACTGCAGGCACTGAATCTGCCCAATATCCTCAAACCGGAAGATCTGCTGCTGGATCAGAACAGCGCACCGGTGGGTTTCACCATGAAATGGGTAAAGGAAACCCTGCCTTTGTGCAAACTGTTCACCAATGATTTCCGCATCCGAAGCGGTGTTACAGATGATTCAACGCAGGAACTTACTGAAAATATAAAGGAAACCATTTATTATATCCACCGGGGAAAATGCCTGATGGTGGACGGGAATGAATTCAATTATCTGGTGGATAAAAATGATTTGGTTACGCCCTATTTTATTGATACGGATTCCTGGCAGACACCGGGATTTCCGGCCACTGCCATTATGCCATCAATCCGGGACTGGCACTGCAGCATATTTTCAGATCTCAGCGACTGGTTTTCCTTTGCCGTTATTGCGTGCCAGTTGTTTGTGGGGATTCATCCATTTAAGGGCAGCCATCCGAATTTTAAGAAAAACGATCTGGAAAACCGCATGAAAGCCAATGTTTCCATTTTCAATCCGCAGGTAAAAGTTCCTCCGGCTGCGCGGGATTTTGGAAAAATTCCATCCCATTATATGGCCTGGTTCATTGATTTGTTTGAAAAGGGAAAACGGACTCTGCCGCCTGCGCTTCCGGGTCAGGTGATTGTCATGCCGTTGCAGAGGAAAAGCATTGTGCACAGCGGCAGATTTGAAATTGAAACCATCAGGAAATTCGCTTATGATATTCTCTGGCATCGTTTTCATGCAGGAATGCGGATTGTCGCGAGTGCGGGGAATATCTTCATTGACAGCAGAATCTATCCTGTTCCGGCCGGTACAGATGTGATATTTACGGAAAAAAAACTGATCCCGGTTTTTGCCAGGATTGAAAACAGGTTTCTGAAACTGGAAACTGCAAATGCGCAGTCCCTGCCTTTTCCGGATTTGCAGGCAGAGGAAATTATGGTGATCGGCAATACCCTGTATGTTCGTCATCTGGGCGATCTGACAGAAATATCAGTTGATGATTCAGGGAAAAATCCGATTCCCTCTGTCAGGAATGTATGGAATATCATGCCGTATTCTGCTGAAATTTTTGATGGCATGATTTACCAGAATGTGCTGGGAAAAGCATGGGTGGTGATTCCCGTTCCCGGAAAAGGCAGCACAGGTTCCTGCATTATGAAGGCGGTTTCTGAACTGGATGATTACCGGATTATTGATGCCAAACATGATGATGGTGTGTGCATTTTCATCGGGCATAGGCAAAACCGCTATGACCGGATTATTCTGCGCTTTGACGGGAAGTATGAGAGTTATGACTGGCGCATTGAAAAAGATACGGATTTGCATTCTGTAAATTTCATAACCCTGGAAAAAGGCATTGCAGTTTCCATTTATGAAGACAGTGTGGAAATTTTTTCAAAACAGGTGCATAAGGCGGATGTGAAAAAAATCACAGGTCAGAATACTGATGAAACCATGCGTGTGTGCAAAGAAGGAAACACCGTGATGTTTTTCAAAGCAGATACCCTGTACAGTCTGCGCATGACAGGAGGGGCATGAGAGATTCAGGCGTACTGAAAGACATTCAGCTCTCTTTATGTATTCAGGCAGGTCAGCAATCTGATATTGTTATGATTCCGCATTTTCATCAGCAGATCCATATTCCGTATTTTCCGCTGTAATCTCCGGCCTGCCTGCAAGCTGCTGTTGCAAAAAGGCTGTGATTTCCATTTTGTGGGGATGTGATTCAACTTCATTCAGGAAATTTTCAATTTCCGTATAAAAAGAATCACCCACCCTGTCCTTCTGCCACTGAACAAAGGAAGCTGTGAGATGTGCTGTGATTTCCTCTTCTGCCGGATGTTCCCGCAGCATTTTCACCAGCCGGCCCATGCTTTCCGGCCCGCTTTTCCGGCTTTTGATCCATTCTGAAAATGCCCCCCCAAAAAGAAAACGGACTTCTGTCTGTCTGGGATGATTTTTTGCTTTTCCGGCCAGATGGATAATCTGCTCATGCAGTTGGATGCCGAATCTTTTTTTCTGCATGTCTTCCATACGTTTTACGGCCCTGATCTCCTGCTGTTCCTTTCTCCATGAATTTGACCAGAAATCAAAGAGATGAGAGAGCATATCTGTTTCAGTCAGCCGGTTCCATTCCCCTTTGTCAAACCAGATTCCATTGCAATGGGGACATTTTTCCAGAAAAAAAGGCGGTTCCAGTTCCACTTTTGCACGTGTCATAATACCGTGACCATTGGGACACAGCCCGGTGGAATGATCTTCTGTGACTTCAATGGGTTCAGCAGAATCTGCAGTTTTGAAACCGGATCGGAAACATGCCTCAGTTTCATCCGGCATCATCCACATCCCTCGGCATTTGGGGCAGGAAAGTGGCGGTTTTTGCATTTCTGACGTGCCGCCCGAAGCCGTCAAATTTTCTGTTTTGCATTTTGGGCATTTGCGAATGGTGTTCATATTTTTTTCTCCGGATTTGGTAGTGGGTCAAACCGTTTTTTCTCGTTGCCACGCTCTGCGTGGGAATGCCTCCGGGACGCTTTGCGTTCCGAGTCATGCCAGAGGGAGACGGAGGCGGGTTTGTGTCGGATTACGCCTGCGCTAATATGACCTACGAAACTGTTTCCAAAAATCCCTGCCTGCACATAATCCCTGCCGTGTTTTGTCAGGTTTGAAAATTCACCCGGCACCTTATGTTTGCAGCAAAGGCGGGTTACGGAATAATATCCTGCAAATATAAATCGTTATCATGAATTGATATAAAGATATAATCGGCTTTGGTTTTTGTATCCTGCTTTTTTCCGTTACTTACGGTTAAGGAAACCGTGTATTTTCCGGGCTGCTTATATGTCCATGCAGGATTCTGCTCTTCTGAATCTGTTATGCCATCATTATTGAAATCCCATTTCAATGAAATGGGATTGCCAACAGAAGTGTCTGTAAATTTTACTGTCAAGGGAAACATGCCTTGAGTTTTGTCTGCTGTGAAATCAGCATATAAATCGGTTTCGGCAATGATTACATCTATTCCTGTTGAATCACATCCGAAATTCAGATTACTGCCGTAACCAACAGTAAAATCAATAAAATCTCCGGTATTGACCGAAAGGGTTTTTGAAACCGGAAGCGAAACACCAATTATAAATACCCGCTATCAATTTAAATCTTAACTCAAATCTTTTTCTTCTGTTTCTGTCTGAAAATATTTTAAAAATTTTAATTTTACTGATAACATGTTCTGTAAAAACCCTCTGACGTGACAACTTTTTATTATTCCGCTTATCTTTCCGGGAAAGCGGGTTTTTACTGCTTTTCTTAGGTAACAGGCTGTTTTTATGTATTTTATCAATACCAAGATATCCACTGTCCGCCCTGACAGCGGTTTTTTCAGCAGTCTTCAGTCTGCTTTCTTTAAAAA
>CAZHPS010000551.1:0-4153 GCA_964534335.1 uncultured Desulfobacterales bacterium | reverse complement strand
GCGGAAAAAATCAGTAAGGATTGATATTATTACAGATCTGACACCGGGGCGGAAAAAATCAGTAAGGATTTGATATTATTACAGAAACAGATCTGAAAAAAACAAATCAGATCTGACACCGGGGCGGAAAAAATCCGTAAGGATTGATATTATTATAGAAATAGTTCTGAAAAAAAACAAATCTGAATCCCGGAAGGGATGACATTATCAACCAGATTGACTTACGATCAAAAAATGAATGATCCGGAATGCCGGATTTTCAGTTCAGAAGTTGTTTTGCGGAGAAAAAATGCAGGAAAATTCAGGATTTAAAAAACTTTTTCCGGTTATTGCGCCTGTTCCGTGTGAAGAATACAGAAAACTGACTGTGCGGGAAAGGGTGAAATTTCTCAGTCATTATGCAAGACAGGCTTTGATGATCAGTGAACAGTTGACAGTGAAAAGTTATCAGTTATCAGTGAACAGTGAACAGTTATCAGTTATCAGTGAACAATTGACAGTGAACAGTTATCAGTTATCAGTTGGCAGTGAACAGTTGGCAGTTGGCAGTTGGCAGTTGGCAGAAAAACCGGGGGATGAACATCGGCTGTATCTCAGAGATTATATCAGGGAAAACAGGGAATTGCCAAAAGATGAAAAAGGTGCGCCCCTTCCGGTGAAGGGACGTTACTGGTCAGTCACCCATAAACCTGATTATGTGGGGGCTGTGGTTTCTTCTCAGCCTGCAGGCATGGATATTGAAAAGATTTCCCTTCGTTCGGAGCGTCTGTGGGAAAAAATTGCTGACAATGAAGAAAAGGCCATGATTGATTCAGGACAGCCTGAATCTTTTTTCCGTTACTGGACAGCCAAAGAAGCTGTACTCAAGGCCGCAGGCACAGGACTGACAGAACTGTCACAATGCAGAATTGCTCAGGTTCCGGATGCGGATCATCTGATTATCCGTTACAGAAACCGGGACTGGTATGTTGAACACCTTCGGGTGTCAGAATATATTGCCTCTGTGGTCAAAGACAGAAAACAGGTGGAATGGCATGTGTTTCCTGCCTGAGTGAAATGGCGGACACAAAAAACCGTGCACACCTGCTGAATTGGTTTTATGGATAATTTTTATATTGATTATGGATAATTATGAATAATATTACATCTGTCCTCATTGTGGATGATTCACGCATCTTCCGCAGCATTGTGGAGCAAAGCCTGAAAAATGAGGATGATATCAAAGTCATCGGCTCCGTGCGCAACGGGATCAAGGCAATGGAGTTTATCCGTTCCACCCGGCCGGACATTGTCACTCTTGATCTGGAAATGCCGGATCTGGACGGACCCGGAACCCTCCGGGCCATAAGGGAATTCAATGCATCGACTCCGGATTTGCCGCCTATCGGCGTTATCATGCTGAGTATTTTCACACGCAAGGGAGCAGATGTCACCATACGGGCATTGGAGGAGGGAGCATTTGATTTTATTGCCAAACCTGACGGAAAAAGACCTAATGAAAATATTGAATCACTCCGGCGCCAACTAGCGGCCAAGATCCGTTTTTTCATCTCCCGCAGGATCGCGTCCCAGCTCAAACCGGTTGCCGAAGTCCTTGCCCCGCCCCCTTCTGCTGAAATTCCTGACAAAACAGAAAAAAAAACCGGGCCGATGATAACATCAGGTATCCGCGCTGTTCTGATTGGCGTATCCACCGGCGGGCCAAAGGCTTTGATGACCATTCTTCCGGCCATCTGTGAACAGATTGACATACCGCTTTTCATTGTCCAGCATATGCCGCCCACTTTTACAGCTTCCCTGGCTGGAAGTCTTAACGCGAAATGCGCTTATACTGTTACAGAGGCAGTGCACAACAGCATTGTTTCACCGCGCTGTGCCTATATCGCGCCGGGTGGAAAGCATATGCTTGTCCGCAAACAGGGAAACGATGTGATTACCGTCATCAATGAACAGCCTCCTGAAAACGGATGCCGCCCCTCGGTCAATGTGCTGTTCCGCTCCGCAGTGCCTGTGTACGGCAGTGATGTGATAGCTGTGATTATGACCGGCATGGGCTCAGACGGCAGCAAAGGCATTGCCGCGCTCAAACGTGCCGGATCGCGTATCATTGCACAGGATGAATCCACCAGTGTGGTATGGGGAATGCCGGGAAGCGCGGTTGCCACAGGATATGTGGATCATGTGCTTCCTCTGCAGGATATTCCCGGCCTTATTGCAGAGCTTGTTTTAAAATCAGGGAATGGGAACATATGAATCTGTCTGTGGAAGAATTCAATCTGATGCGGAGCTATATCTATGATATATGCGGTCTTGCCATCCGGGATGAAAAGGAATATCTGATCCGCCAGCGTCTGGAACCCCTTGTGCGGGCTGCGGGCTGCGCCAGCTTCCGGGAATATTATCACAGACTGCGGAAAGATCCGGCTGCGTTTGAAAAAGAAATGATTATCAGCGCGATCACCACCAATGAAACTGCATTTTTCCGTGACAGTCATCCCTTTGAAGTCTTTTCCCGGTACATCCTTCCTGATTTGGCAAAAACCGCGCGGACGCGCAAAAGCCGGCCGGAAATCAGAAAAGGGCCGAAGATACGCATCTGGTCAGCAGGTGCGTCCACAGGTCAGGAACCTTACAGCATTGCCATTCTGATTGATGAATATATAAGCGCAAACCGCAGTTCCGGCATTTCCAGGGAAGATGTTGACATCATGGCATCAGATATTTCAACAGTGGTGCTTGCCAGGGCCATTGCAGGGAAATACACGGAAGCAGAAGTGCTGCGCGGACTTTCAGAGGAACGTCTGAAAAAATATTTCCATTCTGATGGCAGATACCGGATCATTGATGAGACAATCCGGAATATGGTGGTTTTCCGGCAGGTGAATCTTGCCAAACCCTTTACTATGGTGGGCGGATTTGATGTGATTTTCTGCCGCAATGTGCTTATCTATTTCAATGATGAAACCAAAACCCGCATTTTTGACCAGTTTCACCAGATTCTGCCGGAAGATGGCTGCCTGATTCTCGGTTCAACGGAAAATATCTATGCAGTGACAGACAAATTCCGTTCTGTGCGCCGGGGGGAGACGCTTGTGTATTACAGGCAGTGAGTGCGTATGTCGGATTAGCGAAGCGTAATCCGACCTACTGCTGAGTTCTTTTTTAATAAGCATCTTTCCGGTCATCCAGTGTAAGGATATAAATGATGTTCTCTGCCTGATCCACTGTATAAAACAGCCTGAATCTTCCGATTCGGTACCGGTATGTTTCAGGAATATAACTTTTCAGTTTTTTGATATTTTTTCCAAAAAAGGGTTCGTTTGTGATTTGCGGATAGATATATGCTGCGAGTTTGCTGCGGATAAATTTCTCATCCTGATGCTCTGATTTTTTCAGCTTTTTCAGGAATTCATCGGTTTCAAAAATGCTGTATTTACTCGACAAAACGCCCTCTCTTTGCCTTTGCATCTTCCAATGCCCGCTTCAGACTGCTGTTGAGTTCCCGGTTGCCCCGGATTTCAGCCATCTCAAATTCATCAGCAAACTGATTCTGCTCAATCTGTCTGCGTATGGCAGTTTGGATAAAATTGGACAGGGTTCTGTTTTCACTTTCCGCAAAGGTGCATAACAGATGATACAGATCATCATTGAGTCTCAGGGTTACGGATTTGGGCATAAAATACCTCCGGTTGACAGGTTCATTTTTATCTGCCACAGCAACTCTTCATTGATTTTTTCAGAAAATCCCCTCTTGAGAGGGGCAGGGGTGTGTTTCATAAGTATATTTTCAATGGAGAATCGGTATAAGCGATGTTACGCATTTCCCTCATGCCGACAAAAGCCTGTATCCGGAAAAAATCAGAATTTTGTACAGCAAGACAGGCATTATTGTGACAATTACAGGAAAATTAAGCGGAAATCAACCTGTTTGTATTTTTTTCCTGAGAAAAACAGCAGAAGATTCAATTCCTCTTTCAGTATGGGAGTTTTTTTTCGTTCTGAAATACATATTTCTCCCCATTGACTTTTTGCAGTCTTCATGGAATATATTCAAAATGGTCGGTATTCCGAAAAAGCAGTTCTATAATAATATCATCACTTTCGGGATTTTCATAACCCTGAAAGGGTGATATTATTATAGAAAAACGGTTAT
>CAZHPS010000550.1:0-4153 GCA_964534335.1 uncultured Desulfobacterales bacterium | reverse complement strand
CGGAATTCAGATATGAATCTGAACCTCTGCAAATGTTTCAAGTAATGGTATAAATTCTGTCTGAAACCCTGAGGGTTTTGAAAACCCTCAGGGTTTATGCTGAAATCTTTTTCAGATTTCATATAAGTATCGGTACAGTTTAAACTGCCACGAATAACACGAATCTGCACGAATGCACAAACCATAATTCATGTCATTTGTGTCATTCGTGCAATTCGTGGCTGTACTGTCAAATCTTCTGAGTAATGGTATATATATCATCAGGCCAGTTGCTAAGGAGTGCCGGACTTTCAGTCTGACAGTCTTTTCTGAATTATTTCAGTGTTCCAAACTTTTCAGTTCAGGACTCCTCCTCTTTAAGGAAACAGCATTGAATAATTCTCCATTGAAAATATACTTATGATTCAGTTTCCCACAGAGGACACAGAGAGAAAAAAACCACAGAGAACACAGAGGAAATAATTCACCTTATTGTATAAATTCAATAGCGAATCGGTATAATACCAATTCTGCATTGATTTGATACAATACCGTCAGTTTTTCCGCAGTTGTGCGTATGCAAAAAACCGCTCCGCTTAATTTTTGCACTCCTCCGGATCAGCTTCAGTTCAATGGAGAATCGGTATCATTGCATTACAGTGACGGTTTCGCAAATTGCTTTTTTAAATAAGGTTTCATAAATTTTCGGGCATAAAATTTTCAGAAAAACCGGATTTTTTTGGAAAAATCCGGTTTTTTGAATACACGAAAATTTTTGTTTGCCTGCTTACTTATCTTTGACAGCAACCCGCAGCAGCAGAAAGGATTCCATTTCTATACTGGCTGCCGGATGCTCTTTTTCTGATTTTGAGCATCTGAATTTTATATCATAACGGGTAGGTTTGCCTGTTTTAGGGGAAAATGCTATGGGGATCTTTAATTTTTTCAGTTCTGCACCGCATTTTTCACAATGTCCGCTTATCCAAATCAGCCAGTTCATCATGCCAAATGAGATGAAAGCAGGTATGGTGAGAAATCCCCAGAAAAATACGGTTTTTATCCTGATAACTATCCATCCGAATGTCATAATCCGCAAAAGCAGAATAAACAGGGAGATGGCAAACAGTGGCAGGGTGACTGCGCCCCACCACAGTCCAAAGATTTTGAAAAAAAGAGCCAGGTTTATTTTGTACAAAACAAATCTCCTTTGCTGTACAGAAATATTCTTTTTCAGATATGCCGGACAGTTATCGGCACAGGCAGGAAAGGGGTAAAAGTACGGGTAAAAAATAAAAAGAAGTAAGGTGCTTAAATCCGGACAGAACAAACCTGGCAAAGCACTAATATCCCAGTTCCTCAATCACGGCAGCCGCGAGCAGGGGAAACATGATTTCATGATGGCCCACCAGACAAAAACCTTTTCCGCCTTCCAGAGTGGGACGGTTGACAACATTGGTCATGGGACGGTACTGGCGGATGAAATCCATGTTGACTGTGGTGAGATGTTTCACGGAATGCCCCAGATTGCGGACAAGAGAAAGTGCCTTGAGAAAAACTTCCGGCAGAATCACAGCAGAACCCAGATTGATATACACACCCTGCTCCAATGTGCTGACCACTGATGCAAAGGTGCGGAAATCCCTGTGGCTGGCCTCTCCTGCGTGTCCTGCATGAAACTGGGGATGCATATGAATAATGTCAGTGCCAATGGCAATATGCACAGTCACGGGGATATTCAGCCGCGCACCTGCGGCCAGTATGCTTGCACTGGCAAAGGCAGGGTTCTGCTCCAAAATGGAAAGCCCCACAGCCCTTCCCAAACCAATTTTCTCTTTTCCGGCCCGGTCTGTGGCCTCACCGAGAAAAGAACAGGTTTCCTTTGCCATGCCAAAACTTCCGGTTCCCAGAGCGGCTGCCACATCTTCGGAAGTCTGACCGGAAAAAGCCAGTTCAAAATCATGCACAATCCCGGCTCCGTTCATGGCAACAGCCCGGAGTATTCCTTTTTCCATGAGATCAATGATGATGGGATTGAGTCCCACTTTGATCGCGTGCGCTCCCATACCGAGTGCAACGGTGCGCTGATTTTTGCAGGCCCGGACAATGGAAGTCACAACAGAACGCATATCGCGTGCTGCCAGAATATTGGGAAGTCTGTTGATAAAATCAGCAAAAGTTCCGCGTTTTTCCCATACACGGGCAAAATCCCCTGTGGAAACCATGCTTTTCCGTTCCGCAAGGGAACAGGTCTGAATATTATCCAGTTCAATGGGCTTAAATATATCTGTCATAAGAAACCTTTGTCTTTTCCGGTTTTCTGTGCTTTGATGGGCTGTCTGCACTGCGGTTTAAACGGTCAGACTTTAACCCATCAGCCCAGTTTCTGCTTTTTTTGCAGCCGCATTTGTATTTAAGTAGGCAAACAAAAATTTTCGTGTATTCAAAAACCGGATTTTTCCAAAAAATCCGGTTTTTCTGAAATTTTATGCCCGAAAATTTATGGAACCTTACTTATGTCCATCTACTTAATCAGTTCAAGCAGTTTTGCCGGTATTTCCCTGTTTCCGTAATAGTCTTTGAGGATTTTTAAATACGTTCCGTTATTTTTTATTATATCAAAGCCCTGCTTAAATGTGTCCATCAGATTCTGCTGATTTTTTGCAAAAACAATGTCTCCGTTAATATGATGAATGGACTTGTCTGCCCGTGCAAATCTGTTCACTTCATCAGGATAATATTTCTCAATCACTGCCCATCCGCCCAGCTCTGTTGCCGCAAACATATCATCACGGCCAGAGTAGATCTTTTGCACATTCTGAGCCAGTGAGGCAGCCAGTTCAGGTTCCAGATTCGCGTTCTTAAAAATGGGGATAAGTGAACCGCCCCGTACATATCCGATTTTATATTTTTTCAAATCCTCCAATTTTTCATAGTCCATTCCCTGGGGAAATCTTTCTTTCAGGAAAAAGAAATGATAGTGGGTCAAATCCGTTGATCTGAATATAGTGTTTAAGATAATGTTTGTCCAAAATAGCAATATATTATATTTAAATTCAAATAGTTGATGTTTAAGTTCCTGTTTATTGTTTTAAAGATATATATCATTATTATTTCAATATGTTATACATTATCTAAAAAGCACTGTCCGGTTAAACCCTGTAAAATCAAGGAGACAAATATTATCTTAAACACTATAGCAGCCCGTCTGAAAATAATATCGGTTGATACATTCCGATAACATTGTCATGTATGGTTTCGTTCTTTGAAAAACAGATTGTTTTACGGTTCAGTCTCTTGATATATGTTCTGAAATTCAGGTTTTTTCTTTTTTCCCGGAAGGAATGTGTCTGCTGTAACTCCCCAGTTATCAGTGTAATAATTTTTTATTGGAAAAACAGACAGTTTGTTCATTAACCAGGAACAGCTTTCATCCGTCCGTCTGCCGCTGTGCCATGAGGGTATGATTCCGCAGTTCCTTTCAATACCATGTCCATCTCTGATTGCCTTTGTTCCCGGCATAACTCCAAAATTCATCGGACTCAGCATCCGTCCTGATTTTAGCTTCCAGAACGGACCGAAAGGAACTGTTCATAGACTTTGCAAAATACAGATTTATCCCGGCAGGAGTTTTTTTTAATTCAGAAATTACTGTATTTTCTGATATTTTAAGATTTCTGCCGATGTCTCTGACCCCGATGCTGTTCAAAGTCTGTGTTTCAGTCTGATCTTTCACTCCCGGCTGCCATGCATTATAATACCAAATCACCGTTGAAAATGTGCTTTTGAAAAAAATAATACATTGTAATCAGACAGAAAAATATGATTCTATTGTATAGAATCAATGGCGAATTGGTATAACGATATTCAGTCTGAAAGCTTTTTTTACAATTATTACAGCGATAACGCTGTTTACCGTTTTCGCTGTGACCGTTTTTTACAGGATCATCGCTTCCGCAGTGCCTGCATATTATTTTAATATATAGTGTTTAAGATAATTATTTTGGGTAGGCTGGGGTGAACGGAGTGAACCCCAGCATCCTGATTCAGTTGGGGTTCACTCCGTTCACCCCAACCTGCGTGAAACTGCGGGAAACCCCAAAAATATTTTCTTAAAGGCTATACTGCATTGATCATTTAATTTATAATAGACAATTTTGGGGTATCATGGTATTGA
>CAZHPS010000549.1:0-4160 GCA_964534335.1 uncultured Desulfobacterales bacterium | reverse complement strand
ACATGATCCGGCATATTGAAGTGGACTGTCTTCCGGACTGCCTTGATTTCCTGCCCGCAGACCGGGGAATATGCTCTGATGCCGCGTAAGATCATCAGTTTTCTGCTGGAAAAGGAAATCGGTGTTTCTGAAGAGGCTGTCGGGCCTGAAACCATTGACAAAGCCATACAGAAACGCATGGAAGCCTGCCAAATTTCCGGCATCGGGGAATATCTTGATTATATCCATGCCCATCCCGGTGAGATCGGTGATCTGGTGGAACTCACGGTGATTCCGGAAACCTGGTTTTTCCGGAATGAGTCCGCGTTTGACTGCCTCGCGGAATACGTGCAGACCCGGCGTATGAACCCGGAGGAAAACTCCATACTCCGGATTTTGAGCATCCCCTGCTCCACAGGCGAGGAGGTCTGGTCTATTGCCATTACCCTGGCTGAGGCAGGAATACCGGAATCTGCCTTTCATATCGACGCGGTGGATGTAAGCCGCTCTGCTGTGGATCGGGGCAGATCAGGTATCTATGGAGAGGAATCTTTCCGCAGAGAGGGATATGCGCACAGGCATATTTATTTTTCGGCAGTTGGAAAGCGTTTTCAGATCCGGAATTCCCTGCGGAAAAATATCCGCTTTCTGCAGGGAAATCTGCTCGATGGGGAACTGCTGCGGGGAGAAGAGCGGTACCATGCTGTTTTCTGCCGCAACCTGCTGATCTATCTGTCGGTTTCCGCAAAAAACATCGCTGTCAGAAATATAGACCGGCTGCTTGCGCCCGGAGGAATTGTTTTTCTGGGACATGCGGAACAGGGCATGTTCCGGAATCCCGGATTTGTCCGCCTGCCCTGTCCCCGTTCCTTTGCATGGAAAAAATCAGACGGATCACAGGCTGCACAGGGGCGGGAACAGGCAGGAGTTTCCGAGCATAAAAAACCTGAACAGAAATATTCCCTGCCGGATAAACCCAAAGAAGCATCAGCCCCGCGTGAAACTCTGCCTGCCCCGATACTGCTGAAAATTCCGGAAAAAACAGATACCGTGCCGCATTATGAAGCAGCCCCGGAATCTTTTCCTGTGCAGGATTGCCTGGAAAAAGCACGTATGCTCGCAGATCGCGGGGAACTGGATGCAGCCTTCAAACAATGCCGGATCTGTCTGGAAAAAAATCCCTTCAGTGCTGCCGCGCATTTTCTTATGGGGATGATTTATCACGCGGTGGGAAATGACAGGGAAACCGAGGCATATATGGAAAAAGTGATTTATCTGGATCCGGGGCACCCGGATGCACTGGAGCAGCTTTATCTGATAGCGCAGCATCGGGGAGATTTGCGCAAAGCCGGACTTCTGCGGCAGAGGATACGCAGACTTCCCCGGCATAAGGAGGCAGAATGAAAATCGCGGTGCCGGAGCAGGAAATGGAAAACTGCTGGAAAACCATCGGGGTTTTCAGCAGAAAAAAAGCAGGATGCCCCCGCCTGGCAGAGGTGATTCACTGCCGGAACTGTGAGCGTTTTATCCATGCAGGCAGGAATCTTCTGGAAAGGGATCTGCCGGAGGCATACCGGGAGGAATGGACCGGAATTATGGCCGCGGAAAAAGAGACGGAATCTCCCGGAACCGTGTCTGTGGTTATCTTCCGGGTCGGGCAGGAATGGCTGGCCCTGCACACCCGGCTTTTCAGGGAAGTAGTTGATCCCCAGAAATTTCACACCCTGCCTCATCGGAAAAATCCGGTGCTGCTGGGTCTGGTCAATGTGCATGGTGAGATTCAGCTTTGCATTTCCCTCAAAGATCTGCTCGGTATCCGGGGAAAAACCGAAGAAAACAGAGAGGTGAAAGGATACAGGCGCATGATGGTGGTGTCATCTGAGGGAAAGCAGTGGGTTTTTCCGGTGGAGGAAATTCATGGCATCTACCGGATTCATCCGGACAGTTTTCAGAACACACCTGTCACAGTGGCAAAATCCCGTTCCGCATTCACCCGGAACATCTTCTGCTGGGAAAATATGAATGTGGCACTGCTGGATGATGAACTTGTCTTTGCCAGTCTCAAAAGAAGTCTGACATGAATTTTATGCCCGAAAATTTATGGAACCTTACTTATAAAATCGGACTTGCCGAATCCATTTTGTAACTAACTGATTTTACGTTACAGAATTCAATCCTTAATTCGCATTATTTACCCCTAAATAATTTTCTTAAAGGCTGTAGTGTACCGTTTCATCTGAAATTGTAGGTCGGATTAGCGCAGGCGTAATCCGACAACCCGGTACCCCGCTGGGATACTCCCACAATTTAAGTTGAAACAATGCAGTAGTTTTCAGGAAGGAGATTGGCCCCGGCAACCAAATGGGTTTTCGGACAGATATTTTCTGAAAGTCTGTATTTTTTCACAGATACGGTTTCACAGCATCATGGAATTTCCCGGCCATGATTTCATATCCCGCGTCATTGGGATGAATGGAATCGCTCATCAGTCCGGAATTGCCGAAGATTCCTTTGAAGATATTGGAAATCAGCACTGCCCCGGTTTCTTCAGCCAGTTGAGCATATGCGTCTCCAAATCCCTTGCCCCAGAAGGGAATGTCAATGCCCCCGATGACCACGAGCGCACCTTTGTCCTGTATGGACTGCACAATGATTTTCAGATTTGCAAAAGCCTTTTCTTTGGAAATACCGTTTTTCAGATCATTTCCGCCCAGGGTAATGAAAACAATACGGGGAGACTGTGACAGCACATCCTCTTCCAGCCGGTTCAGCGCGGATTCTGTGGTATCTCCGGGCACACCCGCATTGATAACAGGTTTTGACAGCAGAACAGACAGGCGGGAGGGATAATCTCTGCCTTCTGCTGCACCGGTTCCGTATGTGAGGCTGTCTCCAAAACAGATGATGTTTTTGCCTGTGGGGGAAGCATTCCGTATTTGCGGAGATCCGGAAAAAAAGCGGATGCCCATAAAAATTACAACTGCTGCTATGACAATCAGGATGATATTTTTCATTTGCTTATTCCTGTCTGATATAATTCAGAAATATGATTTTGTATCCGCAGTCGGCCATATACAGGTTTTTATCAGTGGCCAAATATCCCTGTACCGCAGACTCCACTGTTTCACAGCAGGAAAAATTCACAGCATCCATGCCGATGCGCAGTATCAGAGAAAATCTTGCCGGTCTGAAAACTGCCAGCACCTTTCCCATAATGTTTGACCAATCATTTTCCATAATACCGGTTTCAAAACTTGCATAGGAATTGGTGGGCTGAGGCGTGACGTGAACAGTAAGATACTGTTTTTCCCTTATTCCGTTCAGGGAATATCCGCAGGGGAAAAAAAGATAATCATCAATGATCATTTTTGGATTACAGAGCATATTCAGACCGGATATGCTGCGCGTTTCAGAAGCACTGATATTTCCGTTCCGGCAGAATATCTGCATGGCATCAGCACAGAGATCGTTCATCAGTATCTGAAGGGCAGGCATCTTTTGAAAGTTTTCTGTATCATGTGAAAAATAAAACAGATCCACATACGCATGATCTGCCCGTCCCAATCGAAAACATTTTCCCGGAAACCACGCAGTGATGTCAGTCACATCATTTTCAAAATCCGTGGAATGCCCTCCGGAAATCATAAAATTTCTCTGTTCATAAAAGAGAAAAGCTACCCTGTCTTTTCCCACAATGTTGAGAAGCAGCGGCAGAGCGCGTACCGGAGCGGTTTTTCCGCATGTGATAATGAGAATCCGGTTTTCCCATACAAAAAGACTGGATTCAGAAAGCAGATATGCATCCATGAAATCTGTGGATATTTTGCTGATAATTTGAGCCCTGCCTGCATTTACCACACTTTTCCATCTGCTGTCTGTATCAGATCTCAGCCCTGGCAGAGGAGAAGAAAGAATGATTTCCAGCCTTTTTTCCGGGCCTTCATAAACAGGCATCAGCATTTCCAATTTTCATATCCTCCAAGTCAATGCTAATGTTTAATGATGAATGATGAATGTTTAATGATGAATGTTTAATGATGAATGTTTAATGATGAATGTTTAATGATGAATGATGAATGTTTATCTCCCCCCGTTTCCATCCTGCTAACCCGGTTTCATATTAATATCTGAGAGGGTGTTTGAATAATAGATTGATTAATTTTTTTAAAGCCGCCTGACCA
>CAZHPS010000548.1:0-4160 GCA_964534335.1 uncultured Desulfobacterales bacterium | reverse complement strand
TTGGACGCAGAGAGCATGTTCTGCCCAAGCCTGATCCTGCCGCTGCTTTGGAAATTGCCCGGATTTTTTCCCTGACGCCTGCGGAAATTCTTTTTGTGGGAGACAGCGCAGTGGATATGCAGACCGCAGTGGCAGCAGGCATGTATCCCGCAGGTGTTTCGTGGGGCTATCGTTCTCCGGAAGAACTGATGGACAACGGATGCCGGAAAATCATTGATCATCCCTCAGAGTTGCTTTCTTTTCTTGATCTGTAAGGCGATTTCCGGAAAAACATCCCGCACATTTAAGGCGATTTCCGGAAAAAAACATACCGCAGATTTGACAACTTTCCAAAAGTTGTCAAATTTTTAAGACAACTGAACAGGTATATTTGTTTTAAGAAATCACCTAACAACTTTCTGAAAGTTGTCAAATCCTTCCGGTGACTGACCAGATATATTCACTGATGTTACGCTGTTGTTTATACAACAGCAACCGGACTTTCCGCTCTGCCGGATAATCAGATCGATCATGACAAAGTCACTGATTTTTTTGGCAGAATTATAATTTCAGTGATTTATGGCAACTGTCAAACAAACTGCCACTTCACTCGAATCCGATGAAGGTTTTCTCATCATATTGAATTTTAAAATTAATTTTTACATAACAATAAGTTCACCGGCACGGCGTTAGCCGTGTCCGGTGCAACGCTTGATTATGCCGTTTTGAATACCTTTATCTGTTTTGATTTTTTCAGTTTTTCGTCTTCGGTAATCAGTATCAGGTCATTTTCCCACGCTGTCGCAGCAATAAAACGGTCAGCAGGGTCTTTATGCGGAAGTTCGATTTTTCTGCTTCTGATGGCTATTGAGCAGGATAACTTCGCCTCTTTTACAGGACTTCGTCTGAAAGCCTCAGCTATCCATTCATTCGGAGACAGACTGAGTTCAATTCTGCCTTTCTCTGCCAGAATCAGAGTTTCCCATACAGTAATCGGAGATATGAACAGCTCATTGTCTTTGTTCTCAAGCAACTGCACAATGTTTTCATCAAGTCTGTCAGGCTCCATGAGACTCCAAAGCCATATATGTGTATCCAGCAAATATTTCATTCTGAAAGGACTCTCCATGCACTGGTATCTTCTGCGGGAGAAAGAATATCTCCTGTAATCTTTCCTGTACCTCTCATACAGCCTAACCATGAATCCTGTTCAGGATATGAAAGCGGAACAATTTTAACGAGAAATTTTCCTTTGTCGCTTATCAGTACAGACTGATGGGAATTGATTACTGATTCAATAATACCGTAAACATTGTTCTGAAAATTAGAAAGCTGCATTTCTTCCATTATATTCTCCTTATCTCATACGGCATAACGATAGCGGGCTACGCCCACTTTTCTTTTTGTTTTTCTGTTAACTGAGTCGCTATATGAATTCTGACAATGTTTTCAAGCTGTTCAGATGGTTTCATTCGGTCAGGTATCTTAAAAATTGCCACAATATTTCGTATCACCTGTACCGGTGTTATTATTATGCCCCACGGAAATCCCTACCATCCAAGCAAAAGAGAAAATATTGCACCGCCGATTTGTCGTTTAATCCCACACCCTCTGCAACATATATTTGGTTTGCTGCTCCACGATGTAAACAGGAGCAGTGAATAAACCTGATAAGATAAATGGACATCAACGGGTCCTTTTCCCTGACATTTAGGACATAATCCCTGATGAATCTCTTTTACCTGCTGATTGACAACGTCTTGCGGCAATTCTCGAGAAAGAATCAATGCGTAACCTTTCTGATGACATTCCTGATTACAAAATCGCAAATCATTATCACTAATCCCGCCAAAAATTATTGTTGTTCCACAATATGCACATTTCGCCATCTTTTAGAATCCTTTCACCACCTAATATTGCCCTGTCTAATTTTAACGGGGCATAACGTAGAGCTAAGCGGCTCACAGGGTGGAGCGACCGCAGGGAGCGGAACCCTGTGAGTCCGCTTGAGCGTCAGGTTATACCCTTTATCTTTCTACATGTTGCATTTGTTAATTGCGGATATAAAATCAAAATGCAAACCTTCAATCATTTGTAAATCTTCAATTGATTTTTCTAATACTTTGAATGCACTCATACAAGAGGATAAATTGCTTGAATTGAATTTTAAATTTGCTTTAAGATGCGTCAAACCTTTTGCCTCGATTAAAGTTAAATATTTTTCATGCAAAGACTGTTTTTCAAGACTTCGATTCCCCTTATCCCAATATCCTAATCTCACATGAAATAATGGGTCAGGTTTATTAAGTTGTATACGATAGAAATAACTAATATCCGATATTTTAGGAAACCATAACTCAGACCAAGGTGAACCACCTCTATCATAACCTAATTTTATAAACATATCATCGGTGTAATAATAACAGTAGTGCCCATTCTTATCTATCTCACTGCAAATCGGATTTTTGTGTTCATTAAACGATTTAACGAATATGTTTTTTATTAAATATGTTTGACCAATATGATCTTCTGTTAGCAGATCAGAGCCTTCTTGACGTGACAGAAGTCGCTCAATATTTAATTTATACATAACGGAGTCGTAGTTTTTTTTAATCCAACTGGTGTAGCTTCTGAGGATAGAATCTTTGTAGATTTTGCTGACAGGAAATATTGCATACAATTTTTGGAAATTAATTTTTTTGAAATTTGTTGGGATGATATTTCTTTTTTTATCAAATCTCGTAAGAGGATCATCGAAGTCATAACCAGATTTCAAATATATAAATACTTTTTCATTTTCCATTGAATTGAAATGATTGTCTATTATACTTGTACCCTTTGCAAAGTATTCTCTTAACTGATTTTTTCTTGATTCTTGCGCCCCAACCTTTTTCTCAATTATCAAACCAATTTTTCTGCACGTTTTTGTGGTTATAAATGCTACAATATCAATATGTTTTAATTCTCTTTTTACTATTACTGAATTAATATTCTCTAATTCAGTAATAGGATCAAATTTGTATATTTTTAGGCATTCATTAATAAATTCAAGACTTTTCGTACGAACATCAATAGTATAATCAGATTTGGGATCTGCTTGACTTATTAACCATGCAAAAAAAGCAGAATGCGAAAGTTCTGAAGTGGCAAAATCAAAGATATTATTTTGGGCTATATATTCTTTCATCATTAACATATCCAGAATAAATTCATAATTTAATAAGGGTATAACGACCAAGCTGTGCGGCGCAAACGAAGCGCAGCGTAGTTTGCGTCCGAACGAGCGCCTTGTTAGGTGCGTTATTACTCTTTTTTTGCTTTTGCATTTCTCTGCTCGATCCCCTCTCGCTTTCCTTCGGGCAAACCACCATATAGTTCTTGAACTTGTTTTGGATGAGTAATCATTTGCTCGCATATAAGATTTACTATGCTAAACAGCTTAACCGCAATTTCCTTGTTATCATTTAGGTCTATCTCTCCAGGATGGACTGATTCATTACCAATCACGCGGACTACATCAAGAGCTTGCTGTACTAGGGGATTCAAACCTTTGCTCACAAGACTGGCAATGTCCTTATCGATGTTTTTCCCGCTTTCGCCTAATTCTTTACAAAGATATTGAACACATAACCTTAATAGAGCTACCGCACCTTTAGGAGAAGAATCGGTTATTTCTCTAGCCTCCTCAAAGAGCTGCCGTATGTGTGGCGGGAGATCGTTGTTTGGCAGAATATCTATTTTTGTATTTGGATAAACTATTTTGTCGTGCACCCAAATGGTGATTTCTTTGCAGTTATAGCATTTCGAAAGATTACAATTTTGAACTACAGGGCGACTGTATAGGCTGTTGTTATTTTTTCCGAAAAACGGCTTTCCAGATAGAATTTTTGCGCTCCACTCAAGGAGGCTTTCTTTTGTTTCTTTTGGTATATCTTTTGCCGTTCTAAAATCTTCAATCATTTCAGGCGTAGGTATTGTTGGCGTCCGGTGCTCCTCACTATAGGAATCAGCTACTAGCTGATACCAATGTTGAGTTGTATATGCCCCGCAGTGAGGACAGCTAAATGCTGTCTTTGAAATCAAGGGAGTTGTATTTTCTTTGGTCAATGTATGACTCCTTGAGCACCTAACGTAGAGCTAAGCGGCTCAAAGGGTGGAGGGAGCGCTAGCGACCGGAACCC
>CAZHPS010000547.1:0-4179 GCA_964534335.1 uncultured Desulfobacterales bacterium | reverse complement strand
CGATCTCGCCCCGCTGTCCGGACTGACAAATGTAAGTACATTGTATTTAAGAAATAATCAGATAAGCGATCTCGCCCCGCTGTCCGGACTGACAAACGTAAGTACATTGGATTTATCCTATAATAAAATCGAAGAATTACCTTCATGGATCATAAAATTAAAAGTTTTTGACTATTATGGACAAATTAGCATTGATAATAACCCTCTGAGAACCCCTCCCCCCGAAATTGTGAAACAGGGAAAAGAAGCCGTCAGAAATTATTTTGCCCAGTTGGAGCAGGAAAAGGATTATCTGTTTGAAGCAAAGCTGCTGATTGTAGGAGAGCCGGGTGCGGGCAAAACTACACTCGCAAAAAAAATTGAAAACCCTGATTATGAACTTAGGGAAAATGAAAAATCCACAGAGGGCATTGCGGTTATCCGCTATGAATTTCCTTTGGAAAACAGCAAAACTTTCCGTATCAATATCTGGGATTTCGGGGGACAGGAAATTTATCATGCCACCCATCAGTTTTTTCTGACCAAACGCTCGCTGTATGTGCTTGTGGCAGATACCCGCAAAGAAGACACAGATTTTTATTACTGGATGAATGTGGTTGAATTATTGTCAGATAACAGTCCCATGCTCATTGTCAAAAATGAAAAGCAGGATCGGCAGAGGGAAATTCCGGAACGTCAGTTAAAAGCACAGTTTGGCAGTTTAAAAGAAATACTGGCAACCAATCTTGCCACAAAAAGGGGACTGACTGAAATTTTAAAAGAAATTCAGTATCGTATCGGCAGCCTTCCCCATATTGGCAGTGCATTGCCCAAAACATGGGTCAAAGTAAGAGAAGCATTGGAAAACGACATGCGCAACCATATCAGGCTTGATGAATATATTGCGATTTGTGAAAAAAATGGATTTACCAAATTGCAGGATAAATTGCAGTTAAGCGGTTATCTGCATGATTTGGGAGTCTGTCTGCATTTTCAGGATGACCCGCTTTTGAAGAAAACCGTGATTATAAAACCGGAGTGGGGAACCTATGCGGTTTACAAAGTTCTGGATAACAGCCAAGTCAGACGGAATTTTGGAAGATTCACAAAATCGGATTTGGCAAAAATATGGAATGAAGACAAATACAGCGGAATGCAGGATGAACTTTTGCAGCTTATGCTGAATTTTCAGTTGTGTTACAAAATTCCTGACTGCTGTGACATATACATTGCTCCGCAACTGCTGACCGAAAATCAGCCGGATTATGAATGGAATGAAACAGACAATCTTTTTTTGCGTTATACCTATGAATTTATGCCAAAAGGCATTATCACCCGTTTTATTGTGGCAATGCACAAATGGATTTCTGAGCAGCGGTATGTCTGGAAAAGCGGCCTTATTCTGGAAAAAGATGGCACACTTGCAGAAGTCATTGAGTATTATGGCAAAAGAGAAATCAGAATCCGCATTTCCGGCAACAGCAAAAGAGATTTCATGACAATTATTACACATGAACTTGACAAAATCCATGATTCCTATAACCGACTGAAATATGACAAGATGATTCCGTGCAATTGTCTGTCATGCAGGGGAAATCCGGAACCTCATTTTTATCCTTTTGATGAACTGCGGGAATTTATTTCAGACGGTCAAAATGAAATACAATGCAGAAAAAAGCCTTATAAAATGGTAAATGTCAGAGGTTTGATTGATGATATTATTTCTCCTGATATTTCTAACATTCCTGTAAAAAAAAAGAAAGTCTTTATCAGCTATGCCACAGAAGATTATGCAACAGCTAAAAGGCTTTATGATGATTTAAAGAAAAATGGAATAACTGCCTGGCTGGACAGGGAAAATTTACTGCCGGGGCAGACTTGGAGAGATGAAATTCCCCGTGTTATCAGAAAAAGCAATCATGTGATATTGCTGATTTCCAAACATTCAGTTGAAAAAACAGGATATATTCAGGTGGAACAGAAATTCGTTATTGATTTTATAAAGCAGTTTCCGCCAAACAGAATTTTTGTGATTCCTGTCAGGCTTGACAATACAGAACTGCTTTATGAGGAATTGAAAGATTTTCACTGGGCTGATCTGGCTTCTTCTTATGACAAGGGTTTGAAAGACATTTTGCGGGCATTGTCTGAACCGGGATTTTCAGGATTAAGGGATTTACCATGATTTGCATTGTAAATTCTGATAATCCCGGTTCAGACATTGGAAATATAAATTCAAACGGAGGTTTTACACGATGAAAAAGATGATTGCGTTTCTGATGATTGCGGTTATGAGTGTGATGATGGGATGTTCAGGTATGAACGCAGGCGGAATGAAGGAAAACAGACACATGGAACAGAATTCTGATGAAAATGAAGGCGGTGGAGAAGGGGGCGGTGGATGCGGCTGCTGATTTTCAATCCTTCACAGGCTTCATGGGATTTTTCGGCTTCCCCGTTTACAACAAGTCAATACCATTGATTTTATGGGCGGATACTTCTGCCTCTATTTTTGTAAAGGGGACTGATAGCATTGACGTCAGGTTAGGTGATTTCTGAAAATAAATATCCCATTTTGGTAGTGGGTCAAATCCGTTGATCAGTATCGCATTCTGCAAAAAAACTCTGTGTCACTCTGTGCAGACTCTGTGTTACTCTGTGGTTAAAAAACAGACGATCAACGGATCTGACCCACTATCCCAATTTTCAGTTCACAGGGCACAGGCTGGAAGCCTTTGCTTTTGTTGTATATTTTTTTTCTGGAAATCACCTTAATCTCCATATCTCTCAGTATGGGAATACATCTGAATACAAAAACAAAAAATAACAGAAAGGCTGCAAAATGAAAAAATCCAATATCATGACAAAAATGATTCTGCTGATACTGACTGCCCTGCCCGTATTTTTCTCCGGAGTTCAACCGGCTCCCGCTGAAACGGCAAAAACCGGTCAGACAGATTCTGTGGCAACTCCGCAGACACAAAACCCTGCCCTGTCTGTTCCAAAACAGGCGGAGATTCCGGAAACTGCTGCGGATTCGACAGTGGAAACCATCCGTACCCTGATTCTTTCCCGCGAGGCGATCAAAGAGAAACTCAAAGCAAAAATTAAGGAAAGAAAGACCGCTGCAACACAGGAGGAAACAGCATCTCTGACAAATGAAATCAATGAATTAAACAGCAAAATCCGGGATATTGAACATGATCTGTCCTCTGTGACAGCAGGTATCAGCCCGGATATTTTTTCCGAAAAGAGCAATGGAAAATTTGACTGGCGGGATGAGGTGCAGAATCTGCTGACGCCTTTGGTCCAGCAGTTGAAAAAAATCACAGAACGGCCAAGAAAGATTGAGTTCCTGCGGGGAGATATTGACCGGCATGAAAAACACCTGTCCACAGTAAAAAAAGCACTTGAAAATCTGGAGGTTTTGTCTGCAAAAACCGGTGCGGACGATGCGCAGGTGCGGAAAGAACTGGAACAGACCATAAATTTCTGGACAGCAAAGGAAAAGCAGATCAGGGATGATTTGCAGGTCAGCCGTTTTCAACTGTCAGAACTGCTGAAAGAAAAAGAGTCCATACTGGAGACAAGCCAGAACATCCTGAGATCATTTTTCAAAAGCCGGGGACGGAATTTTATTCTGGCTTTGTCCGCGTTTTTTGCCAGTTTTTTTCTTATGCGATGGTTTTACCGGCTGGTTTACAGATACAGCCCGGTTCATCAGGCCAAAGATCGCACTACACTTATGCGACTTTCTGATGTCATCAGTCACATCTTCACCTTTGGCATATCCCTAGCCGCGCTGATAAGTGTTCTGTATATTTCAGGTGACTGGCTGCTGCTGAGTTTTGCCCTTATCCTTCTCGTGGGAATTGCATGGACAGCAAGAGAGGGCATCCCCCGCTTCTGGAAACAGATTCAGCTCATGCTCAATTTGGGAACAGTGCGGGAAAATCAGCGGATTGTTTACAACGGAGTTCCCTGGCGGGTTGTCACTCTCGGCGTTTATGCCACTTTGGAAAATCCCTGTCTCCGGCCTTCGGAACTGAGAGTTCCCCTGAAAGATATGATTGGCATGAATTCCCGGCAGTTTCACCCGGATGAACCCTGGTTTCCCTCCCAGGTCGGGGAATGGGTGATTCTTTCAGACGGAACCTGCGGAGAAACAGTCAGTCAGACTGCGGAAATGGTGGTGCTGAA
>CAZHPS010000546.1:0-4189 GCA_964534335.1 uncultured Desulfobacterales bacterium | reverse complement strand
TTTGGGAATGGGAAAAGACACACACCCCCTGCCCCCTCTCAAGAGGGGATTTTTTTCATTTCATCAACAATTTTCATTGTTTCCACGCTTACGGTGCAAACCCGTTTCAGTAAATCAATGACATGCTCTTTGTAATCCGCAAAGCGGTAAGTGTTGAATTTTTCCGCAATGGTGGGATCTTTGGGCTTTTTTTCTTTGTACTGGTCAAGAATCCATTCCAATGCGCTGCGGTTGCCGAGTCTGTATTCCCATGCCTGTTTGGGAATGCCGGACAAAAAGCTGATTTCATCCAGTTCAATGATGCCTTTTTCTTTGTCAGCTTTGAGTCTGGGTTTTATTTTTGGAGAATAAACTGCCTCAGGTTCTTTGGCAGTTTCCGCCTTTTTCTGCCGCGTGGATTCTGCCTTTGTCCGGGAATGATGTTCTTTCAAATCAAAGGGTTTTGCGGTTTCGTAATTGATGTGCAGATCCATAAGGGCTTTTCCCCATTTTACCCATTTCCAAAAATCAGGATAAAAGGGAATGCGGGGAAATTCCCGTTTTAAATTCAGTTCGTATTTTTCACGGTACGCGGGATTATGCAGCACAGCATAAACATAATGAAAAATGTCCTCTTTGCTGATCCCCGGCTCCGCATTTTTCTGTCTGGCGGATTTGCCTGATTTTTTCCTCTTCTTTCCATCTGTTAAATCCTGTTCATCCTTTAATCCTGAAAATCCCGGTTCAGACAAATGATAATGATTTCTGAACTGCTCCAAAGCCCATTCTGTGATATTATCAAAGCGGTTGCCCGACTTGTCGTAGCGATAGAGGGGATATGTTTTATTACCATTTGCAGCATTACTTAATGAATTAAGGTCATTTATGACATCAAATGATAAAATTGAAAATGGAATCTCAGTCAACAAACCGATTATCCCGATACATGGATTTGTTTTATCAAGATTTTCTCCAAAAATATCATAATGATTCTGAGTTAATACATCACAAAATATCTTTTCTGTGTAAAAAAAGAGATGTGTAAATGGTTTATATAATCCTTTTACTATCTTTTTTTCATTAAAAGAAGAAAGAATTTTTTTATCGAATTTCTTTTTTAAATCTCTGCTCCATTTAATTGAATCATCAATAATATTATTTTGTTTGATAAACTTGTTATATGTCTCTGAAAAATATTTCATTTTTTTAATTAAATTTTCTTTTGAAATATCAAATACCCACGAATCTCTGTTTGTGGCTGCTCCTAAAGTAAAAAGTTCAAATATTGCCTCGTCAGTTCTCCCAGCCTTTACATCTTTTGAGCAAAGGGGTAACAAATTTTCAAAGTCAGTATCCGCAAGATTAATCCAGTTGCTGTTTTTGTCCGGGTTTATGTATTCAAATTCAAGCTGCTCAATGGAATGGGATCTGAACCAGTCCAGTTTTTCCTCTTTCCGCATTTCATCCGTCAGAGTGAAATAATATATCTTTGCTTTTTTCATTGCCATACCTTTCTGTTGTGTGAATTGTTTCCCACAGAGAACACAGAGAATTTCCCACAGAGATCACAGAGAAATTTCCCACAGAGAACACAGAGAATTTCCCACAGAGAGCACAGAGAATTTCCCACAGAGAGCACAGAGAATTTCCCGCAGAGAACACAGAGAATTTCCCACAGAGAGCACAGAGAGTTTCCCTCAGATTTTTTTCTCTGTGTTCTCTGTGGGAAACAAAACATCGACAGAGAGTTTACAAAACTTTGCGTGAGATGCCATTTTTTAAATAATCAACATTAAAATTAATCAGATAACCCACTTTGACCTGCGCCAGTTTAAGATAGGTAAGATATGTCTTAAATGAAGATCAACAAGACGATCCACTAATAACAATTCGCCATTGATTTAATAAGTAAGTTTCCATAAATTTTCAGAAAAACCGGATTTTTTTTGAAAAAATCCGGTTTTCTGAATACACGAAAATTTTTGTTTGCCTGCTGATTACCTGATTTCCTCGATTTCGCCCAGTCTCCACGTTTTATCGAACCACGGATCCAGAGGGCTGTACAGCCGGAAGAGCATGTTCCAGCCCTTGCCGGGGATGGTCTGAATCCAGTTGTTTTCCATGCCTTCCGGGGCCTTCGGCCCGAAATAGACATCCACAGAACCATCTTTATTGGTCACCAAGTTCTTGTCCAGACTGCTCACCTGGGGAAAATCCTGATCGGTCTGGAGCATGGACCGGGTCTGGTTGTCATAGACGATTGCCGACCAGAAGTCCTTTGCCGGAACATTGGGGAGCACATGCAGGCGGTAGGTTTTGCCTCCGTCCAGGGCATTGCCGTTGGAATCCACAATGCCCACCGCATACTGGGAACCCTTGCCGACCATCTTCGCCTCCATGGCCGGGGTTACGCCGGTGGCATAGAAATAAAAGAAAGCGGCGGCGTCAAGATAAGCCACGCCGGGTTGTGATTCGAACTTGTAGCCGCCCAGCCACTGACGCCAGGTGCTGTTGGGATAGTAGAAGGCTTCCGGAATACGGCTTTGATAGGTCAGGGTGCGCGCCGTGGCATCGCCTACGGCGGCTGCCTCGTGCAGGATTTTCTTCATCCGTTCATCGGGGGCGAAGGGTTTGCCCTTCTCTATACCGATGGAGGCAAAAAATCCCAGGGAAACCGGATCTAGTGACGCGGCGGGTTCATTCTGTACCACATAGTTCAGAAGTTCCCAGAACCGGTAGTCGGCCGGCGCTACGGTGCAGAAAGCCCGGTCGGACACGTTCACAAAGGTGTTGGCCGGCGGATTGGCGGCCTGGGACAGGGAATAAATACGGGTGGAGTTATGCAGACGTTCGATGGCAGCCTTGAGGCCCCCTTCCACCGGCATATTGCGCCAGACGAGTATGGATTCAAAGGTGGGAACCCTGACCACCATATAGCCTTCCGGCAGCTTGCCCTCGTATCCGGGAGGCAGCAGCAGATACTTGCCGCCCTTACCCTTATCCGGGCCGACGATACCGATGTCAGTGACATACCTGAACCAGAAGTCATCAATCATCCCCAGCACCATGGGCGGAGCCTCAACGACCAGCGGGCCGTCGTGCAGGTTAATCCAGATCCAGGTGTAGGGCGTGGTGGCGTTCGGAGTGAGAAATATTGAACGGGCATTTAAATTGGACTCAAAAGTCGGGATCGTCACATTCGCGGGGCCGACTTCCAGCAATCCCTCGCGCAACCCGGCCATATTCACTGGCGCCAGGGCCAGCAGATAGGCCTGCACGGCGCGCTGAAAGTCGAGGTTGTCGTAGATTTTCTCTACGGTGGGCTTGTCTGGGAAGCCGTCAAAAAAATGTAACGTGCCGAGACGGGTTTCCACTTTGTCCGGCATTGCAATTCCAGCCGGAATTTCGGTCATCATCTTCATTTTGGGCGAATCGGCCCGGCCCGGCAGCGCTGTGCTGACGAGCATCACAGTTGCGAGAACTGCGGCACAAACTGTTTTCTGCATCATGTTAATCTCCTTTTTCTGTTTAAGTGAAAAATTTTCGTGTATTCAAACAACCTGATTTTTCCAAAAAAAATCAGGTTGTTCTGTACAGTTTAATACCAAATCGCTATTGATTTTATATAATCCGAACATTTTTTTCTGTCTGATTACAGAAAGTTCTTTTTTTGATAAGTATGTTTTCAGCAGCGATTTGGTATAATAACAATTTTCCATTGATTTGATACAATACCGTCAGTTTTTCCGCAGTTGAGCGTGTGCAAAAAACCGCTCCGCTTAATTTTTGCACTCCTTCGGATCATGTTTGTGCAAAAAACCGTTCCGCTTAATTTTTGCACTCCTTCGGATCATATCTGTGCAAAAAACCGCTCCGCTTAATTTTTGCACTCCTCCGGATTAGTTCGTAGGGCGGGTGTAGCGTAAGCGTAACCCGCCGTAACCCGCCACCGGGCACAGTTCAAAAACAGGTTATATTGTTCAATAATGGTGGGTTACGCTAAAGCTTCACCCACCCTACGCACTTTTTTCATTTCTTCAACAATTTTCATTGTTTCCACGCTTACGGTGCAGACCCGTTTCAGTAAATCAATCACATGCTCTTTGTAATCCGCAAAGCGGTAAGTGTTGAATTTTTCCGCAATGGTCGGATCTTTGGGCTTTTTTTCTTTGTACTGGTCAAGTATCCATTCCAATGCGCTGCGGTTGCC
>CAZHPS010000545.1:0-4205 GCA_964534335.1 uncultured Desulfobacterales bacterium | reverse complement strand
TGAAAAACTGGTTCCAGCTCAGTCTCAAAGAGGGACTCACGGTTTTCCGGGATCAGGAATTTGCCTCAGATATGATTTCCGGGCCGGTTAAACGCATCTCTGATGTGCGTGCCATCCGCTCTTACCAATTCCCGGAAGACGCAGGGCCTATGGCGCATCCGGTTCGTCCGGCCTCGTATATGGAAATGAACAATTTCTATACTGTGACTGTGTATGAAAAAGGTGCAGAAGTCATCCGCATGATTCGGCAGATTATCGGGCCGGAAAATTTCCGCAAAGGCATGGATCTGTATTTTCAGCGCCATGACGGTCAGGCTGTGACCATAGAGGATTTTGTCAGCGCTATGGAAGACGCGGCAGGCGCGGATCTGAGCCAGTTCATGCTTTGGTATTCTCAGGCCGGAACCCCCCATGTTTTTGTGGAAAGAAATTATGATCCGGCAGCAGAAACCTATACGCTTTCCTTCCGCCAGACCTGCCCGGCCACACCGGACAGCAAAGAGGAAAAACAGCCCATGCACATTCCTGTGGCTGTGGGACTGATGGAACATAGAAAAGGCATGGAACTTCCCCTGCAGCTCAAAGGGGAAAAGAAAGCAGACGGATATACAAAAGTGCTGCATCTGTGTCAGACTGAACAGGAATTCACCTTTGCCGATGTGCCGGAAGAACCGGTTCCGTCCATATTACGGGGATTTTCCGCGCCGGTCAAACTGCGGGCCGGATACAGTGATGCGGAACAGGCTCTTCTTTTTGCCCATGACAAAGATGAATTCAACCGCTGGGATGCAGGCCAGTGTCTGTTTTCCAAAACTATGCTCCGGCTGGTTCGGGAGTTTCAGAAAGGGAAAAAACTGGTATTGGATGATGGTGTTTTGCTGCCCTTCCGCAAAACCCTGCTGAATCCGGATTTGGACAAATCCTTTATTTCCCATGCGCTGACTTTGCCTTCGGATTCAGAACTCGCGATTCTGATGAGCGAAACCGATCCCATTGATCCGGAAGCAATTTTTCAGGTGCGGCGTTTTGTTATCCGTGAGATTGCACAAAAACTGCGGGAAGATTTTGAAAAGGTTTATCAGGAAAATCAGGATACGGGAGTTTATACGATTGACCCTGCGGCTGTGGGACGCAGAAGCCTGAAAAATCTGACACTGATCTATCTGGGAAGGCTGGAAACAGCGGAAAGCATTGATCTGATATACCGTCAGTTTCAGCAGGCTGCAAATATGACCGATGAACTTGCCGCTCTTACCGTGCTTTCAGATATTGACTGCACAGAGCGCAGGGAAGCAACAGCACGTTTTTATGAAAAATGGAAATCCGACATTCTTGTGCTGGATAAATGGTTTTCTCTGCAGGCCGGTTCCCAACTGCCCGGCGCATTGGAAACTGTCAAGGCTTTGACTTTGCATCAGGCTTTTTCCATCAGAAATCCCAACAAAGTGCGTGCGCTCATCGGTGCATTCTGTGCAAACAATCCCAGAGCCTTTCACCGGCCTTCGGGAGAGGGATATGCGTTTCTCGCAGATCGGATACTGGAACTCAACGCGATCAATCCGCAGATTGCCGCAAGAATGTCCGGGGTTTTCAACCACTGGAAAAAATACGAACCGGGCCGCGCGCAACTGATGAAAGAGCAGGTGGAGCGGATATACAAATCCCCGGATTTGTCCGGTCATGTATATGAAATTGTATCCAAAGCTTTGGCCTGATTTTTCTGTTCCGGCCATTCCTGACATCATTAAACAGACAGATCTGCCATCTGCACAGTGTTTGGTGATTTCCAGAAAAAGAATATCCCACCAAAGTAGCACAAGCTTCCAGCTTGCGCCTATGAACTGAAATGGGATATTTATTTTCGGAAATCACCTTGAACCAGCCAATTTCATAGACAGATTAAGGAGGAACAGGGCCATGAGAATATCACAACTGCAACCCATACTGTATGACATACCTTTTTTCAAAACAGTGGATGAACGGGAACTGCTTTTGGGGGTTATCGGAGCTCTTGTGCTTCGGAGAATAAGTCTGAGCAGGGCATCTGAAATAATGGGAATGGAAAAAGAGGCCTTTTTCGGACTGCTGGATGTCATGCAGGTTGAATTTTCCTATCTTTATAACAGCGACATTGAAATGGAAAGGAAATGGTGATGCGCGCTGTCTAAATCGTCCGGGTGTTCCAACATTTTCCGGTGTGGATAAACCGGGTTTTTGTGCCTGCCGGAAAATGCAGGATATGTCAATGGTGAATTTGTTTCCAATTATCTGAAAGGAGAAGAGAAAAATGAAACTGGGTATGAAAGTGGCAGTGTGTGTGCTTTGTATGGGTCTGTCTTTCGGATCAGCTCTAGCAGCAGATCTGGGGGGTGTGCTCAAAGGTGTTACAGATGCGCTGAATGCGGCAGAGGGAACCAAAGCTCCTGCACAGCCCGCAGAAACAAAGGAAAGCGGAAATATTTCTGACACTTCCGCACCAGCGGAAAAAAGCGGCGGTGATGCTGATAAATCGTCTTTGGGAATCAAAGAAGCCCTGAACACAGGCATTGCAGAAGCTGTCAAACGTGTCAGTTCGGAAAACGGTTTCTACAAAAATGATGCCATCAAAATCCTTTTGCCGGAAACTTTTCAGAAGGCAGATGCGTTTGTGCGTCAGATTGGCGGAGAGGCACTTTCCGATGCTTTGATTTTGAAGATGAACCAGGCTGCGGAAAAAGCTGCGCCCAAAGCACTGGATATTTTTGTCAAAGCCATTGAGGGAATGCAGATTGAAGATGCCGCCAAACTTCTTTCTGGAGCAGACAACGCGGCCACCCGTTATTTGGAAGAAAAGACTTCAGCATCTTTGAAAGAGGCGTTTTATCCCATTGTCAAAAGCACAATGGAGGAAGTCGGCGCAGTGAAACTGTATAACGATTATATCGGAAAATTTGCTTCCAATCCGCTGATAAAAATGGCATTTCCTGAAACAGATCTCAGTGAATATGTCACAGGAGAATCCCTTGAGGGACTGTTTTCCGTGGTTGCTGAGGAAGAAAAGAATATCCGCCGGAATCCCGCAGCCCGCACAACGGATCTGCTCAAAGATGTGTTTGGCAGTCTGGTCAGATAATTTCGTTTAAAAAAAATGCAGGCCGGATTATTCTTCGACAACCCGGCCTGCAAGATAAATAAAACTGATTCGCCATTGATTTGATCCAATATTGTCAGTTTTTTCAGATGGCTGATCTGTGCAAAAAACCGCTCCGCTTAATTTTTGCACTCCTCCGGATCAGGTGCAGATTGTATCAGGTCAATGGTGAATCGGTATAAAACTCCATAAAATTTCAGGTATAAAATTTTCAGGACATACGGTTTTTCTGAGAAACCTGAATTTTCTGATGTGCGAAAACTTTTGTTGACTTGCTTAAAGCAAAATCTGTGCCGGAAAAAATCAAAATTGGATCAGTATATGGCAAAAAATCATCCCTGATTTTTATCAAATTTCAGAATTATCCGCATCTTTTTCCACAATCTTTCTTATCAGGGAGATCACCTGTTCGGGTGTATCAGCATGAAAAAGCAGTCCTTTTTTTTCATATTCATCAAACAGATGTCCCATGCCAAAACGGAAAAGAATCACGGGCCGCCTGTTTTTCAGGGCCAGGGCCACTTCCGAAACCGTGCCGGTTCCGCCCGGACAGGCCACCACCACATGACTGGAAAGCACATTGATGGCATTTCTCGCGCTCCCCATGCCGGTGAGCACAGGTATCCGGATATAATCTGACATCTGATCATAATGGTCATCCGGCAGAATGCCCAGGGTGAGACCGCCCTCCTCAAATGCTCCTTTGGCAGAAGCATCCATGATACCGGCCTTTCTGCCGCCGTTTAACAGAATCCATCCCTGTCTGGCAATGAGTCTTCCCAGACTGTAAGCAAGATCCCTGTCTTCCGCAGAAACATTCCTGCCTCCCATTACTCCGACAATCAGCATTTTTCTCTTCATTTTAATACCCTTCCGTATGTGCAAAAAAACGCTCCGCTTAATTTTTGCACTCCTCCGGATCAGTTCGGAGCCGGAGTGCAGACTGCATCAGGTCAATGGCGAATTGGTATAAACTTTTCAGAACATCCGGTTTCTATGAAAAAAACAATTTTTTTTATATATACTGATCCAATTTTGGTTTTATCTGGCATGATTTTTGCCTGACGGGCTGAAA
>CAZHPS010000544.1:0-4208 GCA_964534335.1 uncultured Desulfobacterales bacterium | reverse complement strand
AATACATTTTTTAAAATTTTATTATACATGAAGATTTATGGAAACTTACTTAACTGTGGCGGTCTGTGAATCTGTAAGTTCCCCGTCATATGCAGTGAAAAGGATTTCATATTTTCCTGCATCTCCGGCCTTTGTTGCCCAGTCAAAATACCATTCATAACTGCTTTTCTGAATAAAAGTCGCTCCATCCGGGAGCGGTTCTGCTGTGACAGTGGGAGATGTTCCATTGGGATCACTGGCTCTGACCAGAAAACCGAAATGCAGTCCTTCAGGAAAGGATCGATCCGGAATAAACATCAGCACAGGCGGCTGTGGAACTGCGGCACGGTTTTCATAGAAAAGCGTATATTGGCAGTTGCCGCTTTCTGCATAATCAAACACATGCAGCAGATTCTGCCGGTATGGTTCCTCACCGATGAGACGGATGGTTCGATGCTTTGTCCACGCGTTGTCTTCCATCCGTATTTCTTTGCCGTCAGAACGCACAACCTTTTTCAGAATAAATCTTTCCTGCCCCGGATCATCTGTGCGGATATATACCATTACTCAGAAGATTTGATGGTACAGCCACGAATTTCACGAATGACACGAATTACATGAATTATGGTTTGTGCATTCGTGCATATTCGTGTTATTCGTGGCTGAGGCAACCCTTTCGAATGCGGTATTTTATAACCGAAATGTTTCAAGTAATGGTATACACCCATCCGTTTGAAGCCGATGCAGTCAGGGTGACTTCCAGATTGTCCACAGTCACAGGGCTGCTGATTACCGGATTTACTGCCAAATTCACAGCCGAAGTTGATCCGTCACTGCTGTAAACCGTATCCGGTATAAAATCATTGTCCTGCACATCATTGACCAGAAAATCGGATCTCTCATCATCATCCGGGAAATCCATGCGCACTGCGTGAAGAAGTTCATGAATGCTGACACTGTCAATCAGAGACAGACGCGGATCACCCAGATCATCCACATGTTCAAATTTTGCTTCATATTCAATGAATTTTCCCTGCAGACTTGCGGTCATCATCCATTTTGCCACCCCGGTTTTCCCCGGCCCGATTTCACCGAAATCTGTGGTCAGAGACGGAGTTATCTCTTCGGTATTGACCTGGGTGCCGATGATTTTGAAATCAATGAGCAGCCCTTTTTCATTTTCAATAATTTTCGGCTGTGAGGATGTGATTTTCACATGATGGGCAGTGCCTTTGCCCTGATTGCTCAGAATCAGTCCCAATGGAAAAGGCTCTGCGGGTTCAATGATGTCTTTGGTAAAAGGATCATCACTGTAAACCACGCGCTGGAGAAAATAATGCAGCACCAGTTTGGGATCAGGTTTGACTGTGATGGAAGCCGGAAACAGGGGCATACTGATTTGCTGGCCGGATTCGGTATAATGCAGGGTTCCGCCCACATAATAACGGGTTGGCGCATCCGGTGCCGCGTCCCGTGTGGGAATGATAATCCATACAGCCTTTGCGGTTCCGCCCGGTTCTATAATTCCTGTGCCGTCCACATCATCAATATCTGTCAGTTCCGGATCTCTGATGCCAAACAGCGTATTGGACGGCTCCTGTGCCTCATTTCTGATATCAAGGGTCACTTTCAGATTTTCAATTGCCACATTTTCCGGAGAATTGTCAATTTCCAAAGTGGCCTTGAATGCTGTCCGGGTAATGGCAGCATCCTGACTGATTTGAATGCGAACTCTCGCACACACGCCTTCCTCTTTCCATTCGGATTCCGGGGGCAGTTCGGCAAAAGCAGGGACAGACATTGCTCCCAATATGCTGAAAATAATAAAAAATACTGTTCTTTTCATGGTAGTTACCTCATAAAAATTCTGTTTTCAGTTGAAAATTTCTCCTGCCTGCAATGCCAGATTTTCAACAAGTTTTGTATGATAATATATGCCATTATTTTGCATGGCTTTTACACAGTCCGAGAAAGAATCTATTGATCCTTTCTGCTTTGCCTTGAGAAGAACTCCCAGTGTACCTGTTACAGAAAGTCCCATATATTCAGCAATATTCCGTCCAATTCTCTCATCAATGATCACATAATCCGCTTTCATTCCAAATGCTGCAAGAATGGTATATTTCTCTCCCTGATCAAGTTTTGACACTGCATAATGATCCTGACAGATTACACGGCTGACAATCTGAATCCACGAAAGTTTGGTTAAATCAGGTACAAAAATTTTTCCGCCTGCTGCACATTCTTCGACAACTGCATCAACAACATGAACAGTGTCAAACAAAGCGGGCAGCAAATCAAGTTTATTAATACCGGACAGGGCAATTATCGGTGTTGTATTGGAAAAAACAATCATAAAAGAGAGGTCTCCCTCCGGAAATCATCGTCCGAGTCTTCCAGCAGTTCTGCTCCGGCTTCCATTGCCTTAAACAAAAAATGTATTCTGGAAATATTAAGCCACCGGGCTGCCATTCCTGATGAAATTTTGCCTTCCTTAAACAGGAAAATGGCTGTGTTTGTTTTTGCCATTTCGGCAAATGTTTCCGCATTCATATGCAATGCCAGTAACATTTCAGCCGGACATTCAATCTGAATTGTATGCTGCATTTTGGCTTTCCTTTAAAAATATTTTTTATTCTCTCAGCCAGTTTTCCAAAGTCAAATTGTCAATATGCTCAAAGTGTCTTGTATTGTCCGTAAGCGATATTGCCTGATTTGGGCAGGTCTGCACATATTGTTTAAAAAAATATTGATTTCTATATGTCACACGATACGATTATTATACTGATTTTAAATAATATACTGATTCATAAGTTAAAAAAATCAGTATAAACAAGGCTGCCAATTTCTGACAATAATTTCACCGGAAAACGGTTTTATTTCAATATGGAACTGCCGGAGAAAATCCATGCCAAGCAGACCGTTCACATACGTTCCGGATGGAAGCGTATGGGCAATTACTGAACAGTCTTTCACCAGCAGCCCCAGGCAACTGAACTGTTCAATCTTTACAAACGGCAGTATTTCATATCCGCTTGCCGTGACAATCCGCCTGCGTTCCTTTGCCTGTGCAGGTGAACATCCGACATATTCCAGAATCTCCTGCGCAATGATGGTATAAAGCGAACCGGTATCCACAAGCATTTTCGGATAAGCAACAGCTTCCGGGCCTTTGACATAGGCTTTTACCGTCATAAGGGAATGGAATGATTCAACCCGGTATATTTTCATAAGACAACCGCAGGTGCTTCAGGAATTTTTCCTATGTATTCAATTGTACCTGCTTTGGGTTTCAGTTCCAGAAGTTTAGTATACACCCTGCCCATATCCTGACTGTGATACAGGACTTCTCCGTCCAGAACACGGAATGTTTCAGAATCCACATCAAAACATTCAATCAGAACCCATTGACCGTCAAATTTCTGTTCAATTTCTTTCCATTTCATGGAATCACCTCTTTTCATTCTCTCATCTGCTGTTGTCTGATTGCCGTTCAAATAGGCAATCACAATGCAGGTATCAAGATGCCTCATCAAATTTTACCTCGCGGGGTATGCCTGTATGCCGTCTGATTTCAATTTCATCAAATATTGGTTTCAGGCTTTCATCACCAGCCCATGAACCGCACAGTTTCTGTGTCAGTGTTCTTTTTTCCTCTAATGGCAAAGCCTTTGGTTTCTCCGTATCTCTTAACAGATATTCAGAAAAATCCTCATGCTTTAAAAGAACAAATTTTTTCCCTCTTATTTCCATAAGCACCATTTTTTGATTTGTCTGTTCCAGTTTGTCAACAGCATTAAGGAAATCAGGAGTAATCTGTTTCAAAGAAATTGTCAGCATAGTCAATGTTCCTTTCTTCCAAGTTTCATTGCATCATTTTAATCATTTCCCTGTCTTTGACGGACTGAATATCACTGCCATAAGCCGATATTGCCAAATCAGGAACCTGAACAGCAAAACCGGCTTCAGTCTGTTCGAGTAAAATCAAATATTTCATTACTTAACCTCCAGTCTGATTTTCTTTACCGTATCCACAGATCGACCGGCAGGAACATCTTTTTGGGGATGAACAATCGTTACAATATAACGGCTGTCACGATGTTTGAAGCTGTGATGATCACCTTTTACTCCGATAATTTTTGACACTCATTATCGTTTCCGATCTGCTCCTAATCTAAGTAAGGTTCCATATATTTTGTGGTATAAAGTTCTCATGAAAACAGGATAAC
>CAZHPS010000543.1:0-4215 GCA_964534335.1 uncultured Desulfobacterales bacterium | reverse complement strand
CCCGCATACAGGATCTGTTCTCGGAAATGGGGCTGTTTCTGCCCCTGCTGGGATTCGGGCTTTCGGTCTGTGTTCTGCTGATGATCGGATTTTCTCTTTTTGTGCTGCCCGGCATCCTTATCATCTGCGGCATTACCTATGTATGCCTGTATATTCTGCCCCTGATGACGGATCGGAAATTCAGCATAACCGATGCCCTCAAAGAAAGTTTCGCAATGGTGACCGCCGATGATTTCATGGATCACATTATCACAGCAATTCTGGTTTTGGGCATCGTCTCCATTGGCGGCTCGACATTTATCGGTCTTCTCTTTGTCATGCCTCTGGCAACGGTTTTTCTCATGATTGTGTATGAGGAAAAGATCAGCAGAAATCCGCCCCGGCCTCCCGCGGCAGAACCTTCCCCTGAACCGGTTCAGCCGGACCAGGCAAAGGATGACGGAATCACCCTGAAATACAAGCCCTGACAGTTGATGCCGCAAAAAGCTGTTCCGTTTCATTCTGTTTTATTTTTTTCGCACCCCGTCCCGCAGCAATTCTGAGGGAATGCCAAAACAGAGTGAAACGGAAAATACCTGCCTGTCCCGGAATTCCGCTCCATTTGCATTCCGCTTATTGGAGTTACGCAGTTTAATAAGTAGGCGAACATAAATTTTCAGGTATAAAAGTAGCATAAGCTTCCAGCTTGTGCCTGCTGCATAAACACAGTCCTGAAAACTTTATGCCCGAAAATTTATGGAACCCTACTTAATTGAATTGAGAATGCTATTGCTGATGTTCTGCTCCCCGGCTGTCAGGATCTTCGGAAAAACTGCTCCGGCTGACTCATCCTTCAGGAGCAGTCTGTTCTCCTGCAAAATCATCATCCCGGAGTTTCCACAAAAAACCACAGCACGGTTCATTTTCGTAAAGATGATAATATATCAGGTAGTTCAACTGATTTTCAAATATGAGTTTCAGAGGTCTGTCTCCCGTGCCCCAGGAGGAGTACCGGGCAGAATGCTGCGGACCGGTTTCATGAAATCATCAAAAGCTGCCGGCCCGACTGTTTTTCTGGAACCGGTAAGGGTGAAAGCATATTAACCGCCGTTCGGAATAATACGTGGTGTCCTGCTCTGATTGAAAAGCCTTTTCTGCCGGGCAGCTGCATATGATTTTGAAAATTTCGTAATCCGTCCGGAAATCATAACCTTGCAAACGGTCAATGTGTTCTTTTCAATTATCGCCGGACACAACGGAATAATAAAATTTTGAATATAACCTTTCTGATTAAAAACAGAAAGGAAAATGTGACACATGCAAAAACCTGACCGGACATTACTGATAAACATTATATCATTTAAAGAAAAAACAGCAATAAAAAAAATCAACGGCGTAACATCAGTTATATAAGTCCTTCCGGCATGGGAGCGATCTTTTCCCCGCCCAGAACATAACCTCCGTCAATACGCAGTACACTGCCGGTCATGTAAGGCGCATCTTTGATGATGAATTTTACTGCCCTGACCACGTCATCAATGCAGCCTGTGCGTCCCATAAGAGTATGATCTATAACAGACTGTTTCTGTTCATCGCTCAGCAGCCCCCATCCTCTGGTGTGCTGTGCGTGCCGTGTTTCAAAAATGCCCAGCATTATTTCATTGACCCGGACTTCAGGCGCAGCCAGCCGTGCCCATGTTTCGGTCAGCAGGGAAATTCCCCTGTTTGCGGCTGAATATCCTTCATTGAAAATATAACTGGCCGGACCGGAACGCCCCACAATGCCTGCAATGGAGGAAAAATTGATTACAACTCCATCCCCGGATGCTTTAAGATGCGGCAGTGCTGACTGAAAAATCCACTGTTTGGCCCGGAGTGTGGTTGCCATTTCCAGATCCCACTGTTGACGGACATAAGGCCCGTGAACCACAGGCCAGCCTCCCCGCTCTATATTATTAATAAGGATGTCGAGTCTTCCAAACCTCTCTGTCACCTGCCGGATCAGTCCGGGAATGGCCTCTGTAGCTGTGAGATCGGTCTTCACGATCATATGTTCGGAGCCGGATTCTGAAAAATCCTGCTCCATTTCGGCTAGGCTTTCTTCCCAGTCAAAATAGTTGAGAACCGTTTTTACTCCTTCTGCAGCCAGAGCCAGCCCGATTCCCTTTCCAATGCCTTTGACAGCTCCGAGTACCAGAGCTGTCCTGCCTTTGAGTTCCATTCTGAGATCCTTCCGCGGGAGCCATTTATTTATTCCGGTGTGAGAAAACTGCTGGCCAGCCAAATTTTCAGTTTGGCACTCACCGGCCTTAACATAAAGAATTGAGGATAATCCCGCCATAAAAAAAACAAAATATCACAGGATTATTTTTCTGATTATCTGTCAGACATTCATTTCATCCCGAAAACAGCATATTTCACCCATTGGATGCCCAGCTTCAGCAGGGCAGTATCATCTTTTCCGGCAGATTCCAGTTCCGCAGGGGATACATCCAGTTTTTCCAACAGATTATTCTGAAAAACCTGGGTTCTGAAATTGTCAGAATCATAAAGGGCCATATGGAAGATATGTTTCTCCCTTAAATCCAGTGCCCCAGGATGCACCTGTTTTTTCAAAGAAATAATCTCCATCATCAGATCATTCATTTTATTGTAAATCTCAAGCCCCTGCTGTTTCAACCAGTCTGTTACAGTCTGCTGATGACTTTCAAAATGACCTTTGCAATGCTCCTCCTGCAGGAGCACATACTGTTCTGTGACTGCTCCGGTTTCCCTTGAACGGGAAGCCAGCCGGGCCAGCGGATAGGTGCGGCAGGAGGAAGGACGGTCTTCATACACACTGCATCCTTTGGAAGTGACAAAGGGGCATTTCATGTCCGAAGCATGATCCTGACGAAGAACGATTACAGGCAGTCCGGTTTCCGGACCGGTATGCTGCGTGGTGTACTGTTTAAGGAATTCATCCGAGCGGAGCCCCAGGTGATTTTTCAGACGCAGGATATCGTAAGGGGTGAGAAACTGGCTGATATCCCGGCAGCATTCGTTAAAACAGGAAATTTCCGGTGAGCAGGAAAAATAAAAGGTCTCGTATGCTGAAAGGGGGATAACTTCGTATTCCCCATTTTTGTTTTCCATAATTTTCTCCCTTTTCTTTGTTATCTGACTTTGTTTTGAAATTCAGAAAATTGATCCGCGGTGACATATTGTCAACATGCACTTAACTCCTGAGAAAACAATTTCAGCAGGTCGCTTACACTGTCCTGCCGTAACAGCGGTATTCATCCATACACATCAGGTTAATATAACAGACTTCCTGCAAAATTCAACTTAGAAGTTACGCAGTTGCTTTTCAAGTGTTTGATTTTACATAAGACGGTTTGTGCAGTGCAAGATTCGCATCTATAAAAATCAACAGGTTAAAATTCAAATGTATAAATCCTGCATTAAGTACTCAACCGAAGTTTTCGGGTATTCAAAAAACCGGATTTTTTCGAAAAATCCGGTTTTTCTGAAAACGCCGTACCCGAAAATTTATGCTGACTTACTTATATGAAATCTGAAAAAAATTTCAGCAAAGAGAGATTCAGGCAGCCGCAAAGATACAAAGTATAAAGTATGGCGAAGGGATGGGCAATTGTTTTTTCAGATTTCATATAAATCCCCGAAGCCGGAGTTTCGAACAGCGGGCGATGCCTGGCATCTCCAGTTTCAGATTTGTGAAAAAACAAACCCCGGATTTCAGCAACCGCCGCATCAATCCGCCATCTTTTTGAAATATATCCTTATGAATATGCGGAAAATTCGAAAATGATTGACATCTGCAATAAAGAGTGTTAGGGGAATTTCGGTATTCTTCGGCAAAACCGTTTTTCATGTCCGGGAAGATCTGGACAGGATACCTTCCTGTTTAAACATTATCAGACAGTTATACGCATATCGCAGAGATTTTGATGCTCATCTGTCAGAAAAAGCAGGGGAATGGGGAAAAAAAATCAGCAAAGACAAAAAAAAATATTTACTTTGTTCCAGTTATAGTGTAAACTGTTTCTTTGGTAAATAACCCGAATGGGTTTGTCTGTTATTATATGATTTGGAAGGGCCTTAACAGTCGGAAAAAAGTTTTCCGGCTGAGTTTACGAAAGGAGGTGCACACGGCTTTCTTTATTTGTCCGCGAGTAACCCTGACGTAATTGTAAACCTTTAATCTACAATGTTATAAGGAGGATTGTAAATGCC
>CAZHPS010000542.1:0-4253 GCA_964534335.1 uncultured Desulfobacterales bacterium | reverse complement strand
AAATTAGACCTCCTGCAAAACTGGGGTTGACACACAATTCCTCCTGAGTTAAACAGGTTTTTAAAAATATTCCGGCTGCAGGAGGACAGAATGCCCGCTTTTGAAAAACCGGCCCGTTATCCGAAAATTTTCTCCCGTCTGACAGGCGTCAGCACCGGGCTTTTTTCTGAAATGACCGAAAAAATCCGCCCTCTTTGGGAAACCCGCCGGGACAGTTTTGATGAAGGCGGCAGAAATCACAGTCTTCCCGGACCGGAGGATCATCTCATGGCACTGCCCATTTATTACCGGTGTTATGTGGCATATGTCTTTACGGGGTTCCTTTTTGACGTCCATGAGACAGCGGTGATCCGTTCCGTGAAAAGGACTGAACGCATTGCCGCAAAGGTCATTCATACTGAAAAAAACAGACAGATTTCCCGTGATGAAGTTGAATATCCCATTAATGATGTCACGGAACAGACTGTGCAGCGTCCGGAAAAAAATCAGAAAAAATATTGCAGCGGAAAGAAAAAACGCCATACGCACAAAGCTGAAATCACTGTCTGTGAAAAAGGAAAAATCCGTTCTGTATCCGGCACCCATCCCGGCAAAGTTCATGATTTCAGCATATACAAAGGCAAAAAGAACAGGCATAAATTTCCGGGTGTTCCGGAAAAAGGGGACAGCGGTTGCCGGGGAATACACAAAATCAGAAAAAATGCTGAAATTCCTTATAAAAAGCCCAAAGGCGGTCATCTGACCGGAGAACAGAAGGCATTTAACCGCAGTCTTTCAGAAAAACGCATAAAGGTGGAAAATGTCATAGGAGAAATAAAAATATTCAAAATAATATCAGATTTTTACAGAAACAGGCACAGGGGCATAATATAAAAATGAACATTGTTGCCGGAATTGTGAATATGAAAACAGAGAAAAGACTGCTGCAGAACGCAGAATAAGTCAAAAGAAAAAAGCCGGAGAGCTTTCATACAGAATTCCGTCTGAATTTTTCAGTTTTGCAGGAGGTCTATTATGAATCCAAGAGTTAAACAAGTATATCCTAACGGAAACTATACGCTTATGCTGATTTTCGATAATGGAGAAAAAGGTGTGTTTGATGTATCGCCCTATTTGGAAAAAGGCATTTTTTCACAGTTGAAAGACAAAAGAGTCTTTAATTCCGTAAGACCGTTTCTTGGCAGTATTCAATGGGGAAACGGCCTTGATTTATGCCCGGATACACTTTATTTGGACAGTTCCCGATCCATTGCAGACAAAAAGGAGAATTCACCATGAAACGTTATTTCAACATCGCGGGCCCCTGTCTGCCGGGCGAACATTATATGATTCCCTCGGAACGGCGTATCAAGGGGCTGAGAGAACTCATTGATCAGAAACAGTACTTTGTCATCCACGCGGCGCGTCAGTCCGGCAAGACCACACTTCTGAAAGAACTGTCCAAAAAACTCAATGAAGAGGGAAAATATTATGTGCTTTACTGCTCGCTGGAGTCAGTTCAGGATATTATTGAACCGGAAAAAGGGATTCCCGCAGTTTTCAGAACCCTGAAAAGATATATTGATATGAATCCTGTTTTCAGCGCATTCCGATTTGGTGAAGACGCTGAACACAGTGATTTCAACAATATGCTGATCCGTATGATTTCAAGGTTCTGCGGTGAGTTGGACAAGCCTCTGGTCATCCTGTTTGATGAGGCTGACTGTCTTTCCAACGGCACCCTGATTACCTTTCTGAGGCAGCTTCGGGACGGATATGTCAACCGGGATATGATTCCCTTTGTGCATTCCATCGGGCTGATCGGAATGCGCAACATCCGGGATTACAAGGGCAAAATCCGGGAGGAACGGGAAACTCTGGGCAGTGCAAGTCCGTTCAACATCGTAACAGAAGCCCTGACGCTGAAAAATTTCACCAGAGAGGAAGTGGAGGAACTTTACGGTCAGCACACACAGGAAACCGGGCAGGCTGTTCCTGCGGATGTCACTGATTCTGTATATCATTATACAGGGGGACAGCCCTGGCTGGTCAATGCGGTGGCAAGGGAAATCACGGTCAAAATTCTGGAATCGGATTATACAAAAACGGTATGTCCTGAACACGTTGAAAAAGCAGTTGAAACAATTATCAGAAGACGGGACACCCACATTGACAGTCTGCTCATGCGTCTGCAGGAGAAACGGGTGATAAAAATTGTGGAACCCGTGATTACCGGTGAGGAAAAACAGTTTGCGCCGCTGGATGATGATCTCCAGTTTGTCCGGGATTTGGGACTTGTGAAAACCGAAGACGGAAGAATCACCCCGTCCTGTCCCGTGTATGAGGAGGTCATGGTGCGGTATCTGGGCATGGCCGACCGCCTGGATCATCAGAAATATCATCTTTCGGTCTATGCGGAAAAGGGAAAACTGGACATGAAAAAACTTCTCACTGATTTCCAGCAGTTCTGGCGGGAAAATTCGGAAATATGGCAGGAAAGATTTCAGTACAGAGAGGCCGCACCGCATCTGATTCTCATGGCTTTTTTCCAGAGAATCCTCAACACCGGAGGCAGGGTTGACCGGGAAATGGCAACCGGCAGGGGCAGAATTGATCTGTGCATTCATTATGAAAATCAGAGGTATCCGGTGGAAATCAAAATCCGGCGGGACAAAAACACTTTGGAAGAGGGGAAAAAGCAGCTGGCCGGATACATGGACACACTCGGATGTGAGGAGGGATGGCTGGTCATGTTTGACCGGAGAAAGAAAACGCCGTGGAAAACAAAACTGTTCTGGAAAACTGCAAAACATGAACACCGGACTGTCCATGCGGCGGGGTGTTAGGGGATTTCTTGAAATTGACTATCTGCTTACGTGGAACTGTAGACAAACATCCAGTAGCTAACTGGGATATTGGAATTTACTGGAATTATGAAAAATAAAGTCATTTCTATTACTCGTAGACGTGCTGAAAAAACATTATTTAAATTACTTATTGGACGTGTTTTTCATATAACAAGTTTTGATTCGATGCTCGAAATTTTTAAAACAGGATTTATCAAAAACAACAGAGATAAAGGTTTAAAATTAAACTGGAGCAGTAATTCATATTTTACAAATCGTGGATATGTATCTGTATGTGACTTATTCAATAATTCAAAATCAAGAAAAATCAGAGAGGCAGCTTTGTCAACATATCAAATATTTGGTCAAAATTGGGGGCCAAATACCGCTTTCCTTTTTTTAAACCAAGCTTCCTACTCAAAATTGGTAACTTGGGAACAAGTGGAGTCAAACAAAAACGATTCTTATGAAATAATTGTTCCCTATTTAGAATCTGGATATCCAGATCAAATTCCGCTTAAAGAAATATCTGAAATTTGGGTAGTCAACATTTCAGATTATATTAATTACAGTGATATATTTTTTGAAAACAGAACGATAATAAATGATTAAACATCTGAACTATTTTTAGGAGAATAATGATGGATATTATATTATCTGTTGCTACTATATTGGGAGGTATTGCTGCAATTTGGTTTTTTTGGGATGAAATAAAAAAAATCTGTTTAATTAAATCTGATAAATTAATTAAATTAACAAAAGCAGCAACAGGGCCTTTTTATGACAATGAAAAAGAAATTATTTTAACAAAGGAAAGTATAATAAAAATCACTGAATCTGATTATGGTCAAGTGGGAAATAGCATAATCCATCTTAAGGATGGAACTACTATAAATATAATTGAAAATAAAGAAAAACTTATTAATTTACTTAAATAATTTTATGTTTATGTTAGAATTGATTAACTTAAAAGGGGGAATTTATGGAAATTAACTTAAAAGGTAAATCTCTTATAGATAAAAAAAATCATAGAGTTTTGAGAGATGATTATCAAGGGATTGAATTTAAGACTTTTGAACAACTATCAAATATTATAGATATAATTGTCAATAATATTGATCCAATATTCATTGGCGAAGATGTTATAACAACTATTTGTAATTATAGTTATAATGAAATGTATAAAATAAAAATTGTTAAAAATATTTTGACAATACAAATTTTTATAAAAAAATTATATAAGTTACAAGAGGCTTTGGATATTTTTTTAATACAACTTGATTTCAAAAATTTCCAAGAAATAAGTGAGTTCATTATGACTCTATCTGTTTCAAAAGCGATCCTCAGTTTAAAAGTAAAAAATCGTTATGATGCTAGGTTCTGTTGACATTTTACCTCAGCCATATGAGAGCACCGGCAAAGTGGAGA
>CAZHPS010000541.1:0-4275 GCA_964534335.1 uncultured Desulfobacterales bacterium | reverse complement strand
AATCCAAATCCCGCAAGGGATGAAATTATTATAGGAAATGGCACAAAAAAAACAAACCCAAATCCCGTAAGGAATGAAATTATTATAACCCAAGTTGCCAGTTATAAAATTCTGTCATATTTTTTTCCAGCATAAAAAAACATTTTTGTGAAGGAGGAAAATTATGAAGGCAATGGAAGATCGGATTGTGGCGGTATACTGTCTCACTGACGATATACTGAAAGCCCTTAATCATTATGAGGATCCGCGGTGCCGCATGACGGATGCGGAAATAATGACAGCCGCTGTCTGCGCAGTGATGTTTTTCGGCGGAAACTTTGAAAAATCCCGGGCATTGCTCCGTTCTCCCAAATATATGCCTGATATGCCTGATATGCCTGAAAAAAGCAGGTTCTGCCGCCGTCTGCACCGCATACGGGATCTGTTTTTCGCCATGACAGTTTTCTTTTCGGAAATCCGGAAAAACCTGAACGCAGATTCCATGTATCTGATTGATTCATTTCCTGTTTCTGTATGCGGCAATATCCGGATTCCCCGTTCCCGGATTTGCAGGGTGAGGCGTACCGGGGATACTGCGCATCGGAACGCCGTTGGTTTTACGGACTTAAGGTTCATATGATCTGCACGGGCGGAGGACATCCCGCGGAAATATTTTTTTCCCCCGGCAGCATGAATGATGCCGAAGGTCTGAAACTGTTCAGTTTCAGTCTTCCGGAAAACAGCACAGTCTGCGGGGATAAGGCTTACAGCAGTTATGATTTCGAAGATCTCCTTTGGGAAACCGGAAAAATCCGTCTGATGCCGATCCGGAAGAAAAATATGAAACGGCAGCGGCCGCCCTGCACCGAATATCTCATCAGAAAGGCCCGGAAATATGCTGAAACCGCAAACAGTCTCATAACAGGCATGTTTCCGAAAAGCATACATGCGGTCACCCCGCAGGATTTGAAATCAGGATACTTCTCTTTATACCTGCATATAATTTCAGTCTGGCTGTATAACTGGCAACTTGGGTTAAAGATAAGGAATGAAAATTTAATAACTTCCCGTTCTGACTAATTTGACAATAGATAAGTAAGGTTCCATATATTTTATGTGATAAAGATTTCAGAAAACCATACTGTTCAAAGGAATCCGTTCCGGGGAATCCATTCTTTTATACCACAAAATATATGGAACCCTACTTAAATTTACAGATAAAATACCAAAATTTTTCAGACAACTCAAGTTAGGAATGCGAATTAAATAACTTCCCGTTCTTATTGTGTTGACAATAATGAATCTGACTGTTAATGATACCTGAATTTTTCAAATAATTCAATTTAAAATAATAAGGATCAGCAAAACAATGATCAGATATGACACTGATCTCGAACAGCAAATGCAGAAATTGTATAATTCGCTGAATGAAAAGGATAAACGGCGATACTCAGCGATTGAGGTTTTGAAACTTGCCTACGGTGGAAAAAAATACATCTGTGAGCTTTTCGGATGCGATCTGAAGACTCTTAATCAGGGAATAAAAGATATTAATGATGACAGGGTTATGCAGTTAAAACGTATCAGAAAAAAAGGCGGAGGCAGAAAGTCTGTTTTGAAAAAAAACTGAAATTAACGGAATATTTTTGCAGGTTATTCATGACCATACAGCCGGATCCCCGATGGATGAAAAAATCAGATGGACAAATCTGACGCGCCAGCGGCTTGCCGATTTTCTATCTCAGAAAGGATATATACTCAGCACCGTTATAAAATGAACTTTTCAGGACTTAAAAAATGATTATATTCCAGTCATCAATTTCTCGAACCTGCAACTGAAGGAGACCGGCAATGATTAAAATCAGTTTTACCGAATCCGATATAAAACAACTGCGGCATGAACGGTTTCATCATCCCCATCCCCGTGTTCAGATTAATATAAAAGCGGTATTGCTGAAAAGTCAGAAAATGAAACATGATAAAATATGTAAAATTACAGGTATATGCGGCAATACGCTCCGCAGTTACCTCAGAGATTATATGGAAGGCGGTATTGAAAAACTGAAAGAAATAAATTTTTACAGACCTCAGAGCAGACTTGAAATTTATAAGGATACTCCTGAAAAATACTTCTGTGAAAATCCCCCTTCCGGTGTAAAAGAGGCCATGAATATAATTGAGAAACTGACAGGAATCCGCAGAAGTGAAAACCGGGTGCGGAAATTTCTGAAACATATCGGGATGAAACGGATTAAAATCGGAATGATACCTGCCAAAGCCGATCCCGGCGGGCAGGAAAAATATGTAAAAGAGAAACTGACTCCCCGTCTGAAAGAGGCGGAAGAGGGTAAAAGGATTGTTTTTTTACAGATGCCGCCCATTTTGTTCTCAGTCCTTTCCCGGGATTCCTGTGGTCTTTCACAAGAATTTTTATAAAAGCACCGGCAGGCAGAAAACGTTTTAATGTACCCGGAGCACTGAATGCGGTCACACACGAACTTATTACAGTCTGCAATGAGACATATATCAATGCTCAGTGTGTCTGTGAACTGCTCAGAAATACAGCAGATATGCACACAGGCATCCCGATCACATTTGTACCTGATAATGCACGGTATCAGAAATGCGAACCAGTTCGGGAACCTGCTGCATCACTGAATATCGAACTGCTGTATCTGCCTGCCTATTCTCCGAATCTCAATATTATCGAACGTCTTTGGAAATTTGTTAAGAAAAAGTGTCTGTGGTCAAAATACTATGCCGGTTTCAATGAGTTTAAAACAGCAATTACCGACTGTCTGAATCAGACACATACAACATATACTGTCCACCGTCATAAACTGCGCTTTTAAAAACCGGTTTTTTTCAGATTCCGCCTTATCGGAACCGGATTCAGAAAGCTCAGATTATGCAGGTGCTGAGTATACAAAAATGAACTTGACTCTTTACTCACACTGAAATTTCAGTCATTTAAAAATGCTCAGATTATGGCGGTGTAAAGTATAAAAAAAATAACGACAAAGTTAAGCGGCGGGCGGCTTTTTGTCCGTCCGCCTGAACGATGGGTTAGCCGGCTCACACACAGACTCAGTTTTCTGTCAGGTTCGGCTCGGTGTCTGTTTCGTTAAAAGCCAGTTGCCTTATATTTCTCAAAACACTCAGCACATAATACAGATCATTGCCGGGATTAAGCAGATCAAACACTTTTGAGATACCGTAAGCCGGTGAACCGCCCGGTACAAGTTTCAGAAACACACAGCTGCCGCCGTTGGTTATCAGACCGAAACACGGTCTGCCGGAGACAGGGGCGGCAAGCATGTATGACAGTATCTGTGCGAGTCCCACCGTGACTGAAAGTTCGGCACGTTTTGATTCAATGACAAGTATCCATAAATTCTGTTCCAGTACCAGAATGTCAATTCTGCCTTCGATTATGACACTTTCATCCGGATTTGTCACGCTCACAGATGCCTCGGTTCTGATATGAAACGGCGGCTGCAGAAGATTTGCCAGATGAAGAAGCGGAGAGAGAACAGTAAGCTTGACGGCATTTTCAGGCATGGAGGGATATCTGATCAGATTCATATAAGCTGATTTTGCCAGATCAAGAAGTTTTCTGTCCTCCGGATTTGTCTCCGGCGAATCTGCCCGCCATTCCGGAAAGAACTGTGTCTGCGTTCAGGCGGAGATCAAATTTTTTTTCAAGATCATACAATGTGACATCTTTGGCAAATACGGTATCTGTCATAAAGCATCTCCTTAAATAAGCCATCTCGCCGGCGGCAATGGAGCGTAGCGGAATTGCCGTCCAGTGCAGCGTCTTGTTAGGCATTTACTTGAAACAAATTTCCACTTCTCTGTCGTTTGCTATGTCATCTATGGCTTTATTTAAAATATCTTTCAGTTGTTTGGCTGTTTTGTCTAATTCGTAAATTCCTGCTTTTTCATTGAAAGCATTGTCTTTCTCCAAAAAGTTGTCTAACATGAAAGTGTCAGATTGGTAAATACTTTCAGGATTATGATAGAGTAAAGCAATTTCTTCTTGTTTTTCTTCAGGAAAGTTCGGAATATAAACACGGTCAAAATAAGAAGGCGATAAATGACCACCATTTCCGCCAACTGTTAAACAATCTATAATGCCTATTTCTTTGTAATACTGCATAATACACCTAATTGTAATTGCTTTTTCTAATGTGCATACACCTTCTTTTGGGCGTAAAATATGAGCGTGAGCATTGTTGATAAGTAAGGTTCCATATATTTTGTGGTATAAAGTTCTCATGAAAACAGGATAAC
>CAZHPS010000540.1:0-4284 GCA_964534335.1 uncultured Desulfobacterales bacterium | reverse complement strand
CAGGATAAAATTGAAAAGACTTTATCCGTCATTTAAATTTTGACAGAGCAATAGTGCTTTGTTTCAACTTAAATTGTGGCTGTATTCCGAAGTAATGTCAGGATGTCGGATTACGCTGTCGCTAATCCGACCTACAATTTTAGATGAAACAGTACAATAGTGTTTAAGAAAATATTTGTCCAAAAACCCCTAAGGGTTTTGAAAACCCTTAGGGGTTCAGGATAACAATGTTTTTCTTAAAATCTATATCAATACTTCTGTAATTTTTTTGCTTTTTCAGTATTAAAAATTTCAGGCAGTTAAATCTGAAGCTGCAAATTTTGGAGCTTATTTGCTCTGTATTTTATTTTTTTCAAAATCAGTTTTTGCCATGAGTTGAAAAATATCAGGACTTATATTATAACTGCCTGATTTATCATGTTACACAGCGGAAAAAATTACCGAACCATTGATATATTTTGTGGTATAAAAAAAATGGATTCCCGGAACAGGCAGGTTTTCTGAAATTTTTATCCCATAAAATTTATGGAACCCTAATTAAGCAGGATTTTAAAGAAGTTACAATCCCTGATTACGCAGTTTCACGTTAATTAACAAGTGCTTATTTGTTGGATACCGCATATTTCGGCCCGGCAATGAGCATAGTATTGGAGATCAAAGTCTGCAGATTTTCCAGAAAACTCCCCAGCAGCATGTCACGGATCAGACTGCGGCCCGATGCCCCAATTATCATCAGAGCATCATGTGGGATTTCGTACAGATTTTCTTCCAAAGAACCGCTTTGAAAAAACTGCCAGCGGCCAAGTGTTTTTTTTGTTTCTGTCTCCAGTTTTGCCTTTTTCAGAATATCTTCATACTCTGAAAGGGATTTTCCTTCGGACTGAGTAAAGATGTCCATCAGCAGCCCGCTGTTTTTCTGTATCTGAATCCCCAGTTTAAGTGCATTGAGAGAATTGACAGATCCGTTGAAAAAAACCGTGATGCTGTTCCAGGGTTTGTATGCCGGACTGCACAGCAGCAAAGGAAAATATGCGGCATTGACCATACGCCTCACCCGGAGAGCCTTATGCCTTCGGCCCATTGCGGATGAAAAATTTCTGATATTCCAGGGGCATGACATAAAATCAAAATGGGTGGGAATATCCGGCAGAGTAGAGGATGTAAAATTTTTGGGAACCAGAAAATCAGGTTCAAATCCGCTGCTTTTCAGCAGTTCCCCGGCATGTTTCCGCGCAGTTTCCCGTGCGCACAGCCAGGAAGCATCCAGATCCACCTGCATGACCTCATCTTCAAAATACATCAAAAATTTTGTAAATTCAGGAATATATACAATGGGGGACGCACCGGTTTTCCGGCAGAAATACAAAGACTGGAGAAAAATTTCTTTTCCTGTGGGTGTATTTTTGAAGATATGAAGCAGTCCTGCTTCCATTTGTTTTCTTCTCCTGTTAAGATCCCTGAATCCGCCCCCTAATCCCTGATCCCTAATCCCTAAACCCTAATCCATAATCCCTAACCCCTGCCCCCTTTTACTGACTGGTCTGCACCCGGAGTTCTTTTCTGTACTGATCGAGCAAAGTGGCTTTTGAAATCATCCCCATAAAACGCTTATTGGAGACCACAGGCATACTGAAGAGCTTTTTTTCATCCATTTTCCGCAGTATGTCAGACAGATCATCATCCGGATGAACCGTATCCAGTCCTGTATCCATAATCTGCTCAAGAATCACCGCATCATACATGGCTGTATTAAACAGATAGGGACGGATACTGTCCAGATGGATCATGCCCAGAAATTTGCCGCTTTCTTTGTCTTCCACCGGGAAATAATTTCTCCGGGATTTGCGCACAGCAGGGATAAAATCCCGCAGCAGGGTATCGGGACTGACGCAGATGCAGTCTTTTTCCAGCAGTTCCCGCACACTCAGGTCAGACAGCACCCGCGCATCGGTTCCGGGCCTGAGCAGTTGTCCTTTTTCCACCAGTTCCCTGAAATAAAAGGAAGCCGGTTCAATATAATGGCAGACAGTTGAGGACAGTGATGAAACGATAATCAGAGGCAGAATCACATCATAACCGCCTGTAATTTCAACCACCAGAAAAATGCCGGTCAGCGGAGCCTGCAGCATTCCGCCAATCACTCCGGCCATTCCCAGAAGAGCAAAACATCCTTCGCTGATCCACGGAGCAGAAGGCCATAACAGGCTCAGAAAACGGTGATAGGTAAGTCCCGCAAGGCTTCCGATTACCAGACTGGGCGCAAATATTCCGCCTGACCCGCCCCATCCCAGAGTAAAGGCTGTGGCAAGAATTTTTGCCAGAGTCGCAACTGCGGCAATGGCAAGTCCGGGAAGAAAAACTCCGTCAATCATCTGCTGAATAAAATGGTATCCCTCGCCCAGCACCACCGGCAGAAATATGCCCATCAGTCCGACTGTGCATCCGCCTGTGAATGCCCGAATCCACTGGGGTGCAGGCATTTTGCGGGCAATTCCGGGCATGGTTCGCATGGTTCTGGTCAGCAGTATGGAAACCAGGGCTGTCACAACTGCCAGCCCGGCAGCGGCCAGAACATCCGGCAGCCCGATGACAAAACCTGCGTGCCGGAACACGATATGGTTTCCGGCCAGGAGCCGGAAAACCTGCGCGCCTGAAACCGAAGCCACGGCAATGGGAACAATGTTCAGGCTGGTCCATTCCCCAAGAATCACCTCAATGGTGAACACCAGACCTGTAATCGGGGCATTGAAGATGGCGGCTATGGCTCCGGCAGTGCCGCATCCCACCAGGGTAATCCTCTGCCGGTCGTTAAAGGAAAAAAATTTTGCGATATTGGAACCGATGGCTGCGCCGCTTGTGACCACAGGTGATTCCGGGCCTGCGGAACCGCCGCTGCCAATGGTCAGGCAACTGGAAATCAGCCGGGAGTAGGCTGATCTGAAACGCATCAGACCGCCATAGCGGGAAACACTGTAAATCACTTCGGGAACGCCATGACCTGCACCTTCATTGACAACCTTATTAAGAAACAGGGAGGAAAGGGCAGCACCAATCCCCGGAAACACAAATGCCCACCAAAGACCATGATGGTGATGGCTGAATTCCAGAAGGGCTTCTATGGATTTGCTCAGGGCAAGGGCAGCCAGTCCGCTGCATATTCCCACAACAATCCCTGTGAGAATCAGCAGCAGGCGGTCATCTGAACGGAATATGCTCCAGATAGGAGGCAGTTTCAGCCCCATTTTTTTCAGCAATTAAAACATCCCCTTCTGTTCCAGACGGGCTTCGGCCCCGGCTATCCTGAGATAAATATCTTCGGCTTGGGGTTTTGTTCTCAGAAACTGGACAAAAGAATCATCACGAACACAGAAAGACAGACGGGAAAGCAGGTGCAGATGGCATTTGGGGCTGGGACTGAGCAGAATGAAAAGAACAAAAACAGATTTTCTGTCCACTGCACTGAATTCCACGGGCTGATCGGGAAAACAGGTGAAAATCAAAGGGATTGGGCAAATTTCCGGCATGGGTGATCTGGGATGGGGAATCGCTATTCCCTTTCCAATGCCTGTGGAGGTAAGACGCTCCCTTTCCAGCAGATGTCTGTAAAGTTCATCGCGCTCTGCTTCTGTGAGATGATCCATCATGGACACAGCGGATTTCAGCACGGTTTCCGTATTTTGGCCTTTCAAATCGTAAAAAATATCCCCGCGGCGCATCACGGACAGAAGGTTTTCCAGTTCCGGTTCCGCACCGGATGCCGGATCTTTTTCTGAATCCGAAAACAGAAGATTATGGCTTTGTGCCCATTTTTCCAGAACAGATTTTTTGAAAACATAGCCTTCCACGCTTTTCTGTATGGGAATTCTGCCCTGCCGCACCCAGCGTTTCAGTGTCCCGGCAGGCAAATCCAGACACTGGGCCACTTCATCAATTGTGAGTTTCATCCTGATTCACCTGTCTTTGATTTATTGTCAAATACTCAGTATATAGTCAGACAGGTATCAAATCAAGTCTTTTTCAGAACAAAAAAACTGTTTTTGTGAAACCGCATTTCCTGTTTCTGTTTTCCGAAAAAAATCCGCAAAGATTGATATTATTATAAAAAAGCGAAAAAACAAATCAGAATCCCGAAAGGGAAGACATTATCAGCCGGTTTGACCCACTGTCAAAATGTTTTTCTTTGTGATTCTCCGTGTCTTTGTGCCCTGTGGCAATATTGCGTAAAATTGATATACTGATCCAATTTTGGTTTTCTTTGGCATAAATTTTGCATATGAAATCTGT
>CAZHPS010000539.1:0-4301 GCA_964534335.1 uncultured Desulfobacterales bacterium | reverse complement strand
TGCCCCTCTCAAGAGGGGAATTGATACCATAAAATCTAAATTGGTCATGTAGTACAGATTTTTTCCCTGATATACAAACAGAAAAATACAGCAGATCAAAAAATTATCTACAGGGCAGTTTCCGGAGTGCAAAAATACAATTTTTGCACTCCTCCGGAGAATTTTCAATTTGCTGATACTCAATGGAGGAATGAGATGAATACGTATGTGGGACTGATTGCACTGGGTGTCATTGGTGTGGGCATTTCCTCGTCTTTGCCTTTTCTGATTCCAAATCCGGCCATATCATTTATTACGGTGATCCTTGCATCTGTTTTCACTCTGCTGATCACCTTTATGGTCACCAGAAAATGGATGGAAGACGATTTTCAGATGAAAACGCTCAAACTCAAGGAGGAAAATGATCGCAGAATCCGCCATATCAAAAAAGAGCATGACACCACCACTCTGGAAAAGACAATCCGGGACGGAACACAGACTTTGATCAAGAATGCTTTGGATTATTTCAAAATTGAGAATATCAAAAATGAGATTGGCACATCTGCGGCCATAGAAAATCTCCAGTTGGACAAATACGGGCAGATTATTGAACTGCTTGCGGATTTTTCCCTGATCCTTCCGGATGTGAAAGAAAACAAAAAGATTGTGGAGGAGGAAATCGAGCATCAGATCCAGATATACCGGATTGATGAAAATCCCTTTGCTCTTTTCCTGGAGCGGATTATGAAAAAGTACAATGTGACTGTGGAAAAGAAGATCCGGGAAAAGATTGATCAGGAAATCTCTGAAAAAATGAAGAGATGCCCCCAGTGTGCGGAAAGGATCATGCCCCAGGCCAAAGTCTGCAAGCACTGCGGATTTGAAATCAGACCTGCGGGTGGCAGAAAGATCATTCCCCTCCCCTCTCTCAGTCCTGTGGAAAAAGGGAAAAAGTTTTACAAAGCAGGGCGTTATGAGGATGCTATCAGGGAATTCAATGCTGCAATCGGGGCAGGGGAGGATGATGCGGAAGCCTATTTCAGCCGGGCTATTGTCTACAACAAGATGAGAAAATACAAAATGGCAAGGGCGGATCTGGAAGAAGCCTCCCAACTGGGGCATGAAAAAGCACGGGAACTGCTGACTGTCAAATCTGAAATTTCCGAAAACCGCTGATCTGTCGTTTTTTTTTGCATTCTGTAAAAAATACCGACAGATTTCCATTTCAGTTCTGATACTGTCATACAGATATTGTCATATAAAATCAGTCATCAGAAATTTTTGCTTATCCGTAATTTTCATGGCACGAAGTTTGCTTTTCCAGTGCGGAAGAATCAAACAGCGGAGAAAAGACAATGAAAGAAAACTATTACAAAAAAATGCGGAAAAACATTTTTCTGAGTATGATCCTGGTTCCGGTGATTCCCTTTGTGCTGGTTCTGTGGATCGGTTACTCCTATTTTATCAACTCTCTGGAAGAAAGCACGATGGCTGCCATGAAGCGGATTGTGGAGGATCATCGGCAGATGATTGAGGCTTTTCTGTCAGAGCGGACCCATGATCTTGAATTTATAGTCAATGACTATACTTTTGATCAGATGGCGGATCCTGAAATCATCGACACGGTATTTCTCAATCTGCAGGCACGCACCGAGGCATTTGTGGATCTGGGAATATTTGATGAAAAGGGAAACCATGTGGCCTATCACGGGCCTTATGAACTGAAATCAAAGGTGTACCGGGACGAGGACTGGTTTAAAAAGGTGATCGGGCAGGGGTATTATATCAGCGACATTTTCATGGGATACCGGAAGATTCCCCATTTCATCATTGCTGTTGCCAAAAAAGAGGGGGAACGGAAATGGGTGATTCGCGCAACCATTGACACCCTTATATTTACCAATCTGGTGGAAAAAATACGCGTGGGCAAAACCGGTGAGGCATATCTGCTCAATGCTGAGGGGCTTCTGCAGACCACCAAGCGGTCTTCCGGGAAAAAACTGATGGAAAAACCTGATGACCGCATACAGTATCCTGATGATGAAAATATCCGGACATTTATAGACAGGAATGCCGCTGGGGAAAAATATTTCTATGCCACAACCTGGCTCAAAAACAGGGAATGGATAATGGTTTTCCGTCAGGAAAAAGCAGAGGCATTCAAAGCACTCACATCCGCAGCCAGCCTGATAACCTTTATTCTGCTGCTGGGTCTTGCCATCATCATTGGCGTGGCACATTATATGACAGAACGGATTATCCTGCATATGCGGGAATCAGACAAAGAAAAAGAGGAACTGGGCCAGCATCTGATTCGCGCACAGCGTCTGGCCGAACTTGGGGAAATGGCTGCGGGATTCGCGCATGAAATCAACAACCCCCTCCAGATCATCCGGAGTGAGCAGGCTCTGATTGACATGAATCTTTCCGAACTGAAAGAAAAGGGGGAACTCAAACCTTCGGATCTTTTGGCTGAAACAGAAGATTCCATGTCACAGATCCGGCTGCAGATTGAGCGTTGCGCGGGAATCACCCAGGCTATTCTCAAATTTGGCAGACAGAGCGAACCGCGTCTGCAGGATGTGGATTTAAGGGAATTGATTCCCCAGATTACAGCCATGATCAGCAAAAAGGCCAGTGTGAACGGCATTGCCATCACCCATGATATTTCTGACAGCACACCGCCTGTTCACGGAGATCCGGGTCAGTTGCAGCAGGTCATTCTGAATCTTTTCAACAATGCCATAGATGCGATTACGGAGCGGCACGGTGTTTCAGGAGGAAGCCTTCGCATAAATGTGCAGCCTGCTGACAGCACACGCAGACAGATTCAGATACAGATCAGAGATAATGGAATGGGTATCAGTCCGGAAAACCTGAAAAAAATCTTCAGTCCCTTTTTCACCACCAAACCTGTGGGCAAGGGTACAGGACTGGGGCTGTCTGTATGTTTCGGCATTATTGACAATATGGGCGGAAAAATAGAGGTGGAAAGTGAGAAAGGAAAGGGAACCGCGTTTACCATTCATCTGCCTGCATCTGCCTGATTTGCATCTGCATGAAAAAAGGTTTCCCTGATTTCCTCATCAGGAATGCAAACCAGGGCTGAACTGTCTGTTTCCAGTGTAAGATTTTCTCCGGGTTCAGGACGGGAAATAAAGTTGGGAAGATGGAAAACCAGTATGCTTCCATCGCTGATTTCCAGATGCACACGGTAAAAAGATCCCTGAAAAATGCTTTGTTTTACCCTGCCCTGTATGAAAAAATTTCCCTGTTTCCGCATGGATGCTGCATTGTCTGCAATCTGTGCGGATTCAGGGGGAATCAGCACAGTCAGATTTTGCCCTTTTTTCCGGTTCACGCATTTTCCCTGAATCTGTCCCAGTGATGTTTCCACCATTCCCCCTTCTGTCACTGCTGCCTTCAGCAGATTGTGAAATCCCAGAAAACGGGCAGCAGTGATGCTGGCCGGAGATTTGTATATTTGCTCCGGTGTTCCCTTCTGTATCATTTTTCCCTGATGAAACAAAGCGATCTGATCTGCAATGGCAAATGCCTCTGCCTGATCATGGGTCACATACAGGGCAGTCACGCCCACCTGACGGAGAATTTTCCGCAGTTCAGAGATCAGATGCTCCCGCAGACTGCGATCCAGAGAGCCCAGAGGTTCATCCAGCATGAGCAGGCGGGGACGGGGCGCAAGACTCCGTGCCAAAGCCACCCGCTGTCGTTCTCCTCCGGAAAGCAGTGCAGTATCCCGTTTTTCAAATCCCTGCATTCCAACAAGTTCCAGCATTTCTGCAATATTGGTGCGCACAGAAGAGGAATCCATGCCCTGCATTTCCAGACCAAAGGCCAGATTTTCATACACATTTTTATGGGGAAACAGAGCGTATTCCTGAAACATCATGCCAAATCCCCGGCGATGCGGAGGCACGGATGCCATATCTTTTCCCTCAAAAAAAATCTTTCCCTGATCCGGTGTTTCCAGTCCCGCTACAGTTCGCAGAAGTGTGGTTTTGCCGCATCCTGAATGCCCAAGCAGACAGAGAATATGCCCCTGTCTGAGCCCGAAACTCACATTTTCCAGTGCAGGACGATTATGAAAGGTTTTATGCAGATCAAAAACTTCAAGCAATGCCATTGTCAATTTCTTATTTTGCAGTACAACGCAATTTTGTTTTTCATACCAAACCGTTTTCAAAGACTGAAAAATATAAATAACCTTCCATAAATTTTCGTTTATTCAGAAAAATCCGGTTTTTCGGAAAAACCGGATTTTTCTGAAAATTTTATACCCGAAAATTTATGGAACCGTCCTT
>CAZHPS010000538.1:0-4304 GCA_964534335.1 uncultured Desulfobacterales bacterium | reverse complement strand
CTGTGCAAAAAACCGCTCCGCTTAATTTTTGCACTCCTCCGGCGCAGTTCCGTCTGTGCAAAAAACCGCTCCGCTTAATTTTTGCACTCCTCCGGATTTGCATTCCGAATTGTATAAAATCAATGGCGAATCGGTATAAACTTTTCAGAAAAACCGGATTTTTCCGAAAAAATCCGGTTTTTTATATCTGAAAATCTTCAGTTGGGTACTTATTTCCCCATTGCTGTTAAAAAAAAGACAATTATCACTGAGATGCCAGCACATCCTCCAGACTGTTCGCTTTCAGCAGCCGTATGCCCCATTTTTCTATTGTATCCGGAGATGCGGTCTCAATTTTTTTCATCACCCATTCCGGCAGAATGCCAAAACGGGACTCCATCATCTTCCGGAAAAAACGGATTTCACCCTGCTGCAATCCCCTCTGCAATCCCTGATCAATGTATCTGTCAATGAAAGTCTGCATAATGCCCTCCTCTATGACAGATCAATGTATCTGTCAATGAAAGTCTGCATAATGCCCTCCTCCATTATGACACAGCAAAAAATTTCATGCCTGCGCATAAACGAAATATGGGGTATGAATCTCCTGTCAGTGATATGCCAGCACATCCTCCAGACTGTCCGCTTTGAGAAGTCGTATGCCCCATTTTTCTATTGTATCCGGAGATGCGGTTTCAATTTTTTTCATCACCCATTCCGGCAGGCTGCCGAAACGGGACTCCATCATTTTCCGGAAAAAACGGATTTCGCCCTGGTGCAATCCTTTCTGCAATCCCTGATCAATGTATCTGTCAATAAAAGTCTGCATAATGCCCTCCTCCAGTTTTGTTTCTGTCAGTATTTCACGGATTTCCCTTTCCTCATATTTCCGGACATGAACAGCGTATCTGAGCATGATTTCAAGCAGTTCCAGAGCGGTCTGACGATCCGCAATCTCCCGGCACATGGAAAGAATTTCCGGAAGACGCTGCCGCAGATCGGGCCGGAAAATGTGCTTTGCAATGAGCATGACCATACGGGCCATGACCTGCCCCTGATTTCATCATCTTTGAGATGGGAAATGTCATAAACCCGGAAACAGAATTCCGGGGTATACAGTTTCAGGGGACTGTATTTTTTCAGTTCCACAAGATGCTGAAAATTGACTGGAATTTTCCATTTTGTTTTTCCGTGGTAAAACACCATGGGAAACACAGGCGGAAATTTTTTTGACTTTGGGTTCTGCTGAAAATGATGCTCCCCCAGCCGGACAATATACCGCAGCAGTTGGAATCCGGTAAGGGGATCAGGAAAACTTTTATGCTCAAACAGCAGATAAAGATACACAAGAACGTCCTGCATCCGCACAGTGTATGTGATGTCGGAACGATGCTCCCGCAGTTCTTTGTCAATGAAACTGTCTTTGACAATATCCAGAGTGCTGAGATCCAACTGTGTGCGTATTTCATCAGGAAGATATTCATCCAGAAAGCCCTGTGCAATCTCCCTGCGGGAAAATGTTTCCCTGAAAAATCTGTCATGTATGTTTGTGATTTCTTCCATTGTTTTATCCGTATGATACCAATTCGCTATTGAATTTATACAATAAAGTGAGTTGTTCTCTCTGTGTTCTCTGTGGGAAACCGAATCATAAGTATATTTTCAATGGAGAATTGGTATGATACAGAAAAAATTAAGCGGATTTTTTTAAAATATCGGAAAATTCAGGTGTCAGGTGTCAGATTTCAGGATCGATAAGTACTCAACCGAAAGTTTTCGGGTATTCAAAAAACCGGATTTTTTGAAAAAATCCGGTTTTTATGAAATGGATAATCCTGAAACCTGACACCTCTGAACAGGCACATCAGCAGTTTTCAAATCCCTGAATTCCTGACCAGCCGCAGTCCGAAATTCTTCATCTGATAAATATACAGATCATCCACTTTCAGGTAGCCTGATGCCCATATTGCGGGATTTTGCCCTTCCTCAATTTTGGTGATGACAGCATCCACTTCCACTCTTTTGTTTTTCTGAATGATCTGACCCCGGTAAATCCAGCGATGGGTTTCATCTGTGACAATTTCAAAACAGTGGGTGTTTTTCAGATGGGGCCAGCGATCCAGTGCTGCAAATTTCATCAGTTGGATAAAAGATTCCAGTCCCAGAGAACCGGGGCAGACCGGGTCCTGCCAAAAATGCGCGTGAAAGAACCACTCGTTCACATCCACCGTTTTGACTCCCCGAAGGAATCCCAAACCATGCGGCCCCCCGTCCGGTATATATATTTCAATTCGGTCAATCATGCGCAGTGCTTTTGCAGGCATGGCAGGGGAATCCGCATGTGTCAGATTCGGATCATAGGGAGAGAGCGGGGATTCATCAGCAAACAGAAAAGACCTGCCCCGTGACAGTTCCTCTGCTGAGGGTTCATAGGCTTTTTCCTTTGCACCCTGAATGCCCACCTGATTGGCAAGGGCCTGCGCGGAGAAGAAACCGAAATAGGTGTCGCCTTTGTAAATCATTTCTGTATTTTGCAGAATTTCCATGTCAAAATTTTCAATAATCATTCCTCCGGCCTCAGATACCTTTGTCATGCGGGAGCGCATGGTCAGGGTTCCGGGTTCAGGGCGCAGATTGCGGTGCAGAACAGCATTGCCGCCCAGATTCCTGAATTTCATATCAATGTCACTTTTCAAAGCGGAACCGGCATAGGCGGCAAGCCATCCGCAGGGCTGCAATGCAATTTCCAGCAGAATGCAGAAAGGCATCCGGGGATTGCGATCTGCGCGGAAATACCATTCATTTCCCTGCATTTCATATTCAGCTTCAATCCAGCCGCCGGGTTTCAGCACCCAGGGCTGGGGTTCTGCATACGTGATTCTGTCCATAAAGAAATATGGCGGTCTGGGCAGACGGGCAATCTTCCTTTCCGTATCAAAAATTTTGTAGGGTTCTCCAAATGCTTCCGATGGGTTGCCTTCACAGAAAGCCAGCAACTGTTTTTTTGTATACAATTCTTTTTTCAGAGAGGAAACAGGAGTTTTTCTGCCTGTCCAGAAATCTTCCAGTTCCGCACGGGTGGCTCCGCTGAGTTTCAGGGACATATCCGTAAAACGCACAATTTTATGCCCATCTCCGTACATCAGCGCGTCTGCAATCACATAAGGCTCAGGATTGTATCCGATTTCCTTAATTTCCACTTCATAAACCACATGCTTTGTTTCCGGAGTGACCGGCCCCCGGCATTTCAGCACAGCCTCGGTTCCCATGACCGGTTCATAACACAAACCCGGCCTGTCCAGAATCCATCCCATGCGCTGGAGAAAAACCCGCAGCGTATGCGCACAGCATTCATACATCAGGGTTCCGGGCATAACCATGTCATCCACAAAATGGCAGGTGAGAAACCAGTCATTTGGATGAATATCAGCTTCGGCCTGAATCAGTCCCAGACCGAAACGTCCGCCAGTTGGATCAAGGTGCAGCACCCGGTCAATCAGTCGCATTTTTCCGCCTGGCAGACGCAGGGATTCGGGAATTTGAATGCCTGCAAAAAGAGAACCGAAACATGCGGCAGCATTGCCCCGGCGCAGTGCTTCAATTGCTTCATCATTGTAAGATTCCACTGACATGGGAAGCAAATCGCTGAAATCCTTTTTACCCGGACGAATCTGCCGATCTTCTGATGTGAGAATAATGCCGCCGGAATTTTTCACTTCTTCCGGCGTGAAAAAACCCGCGCATCCGTCACGCATGGAAATCAGGGGCTGGCCGCTGATACTGCCTTCAAAGCGGAAAAAGAACATATACACTTCACCCTGATGCACAAATTTGTCAATGTGAATGTCATACTGAATAATTTCACCGGGACGGGGCAGGCCACGGTGAAAACGCACTTTTGCGTCAAGAAGACGGTAGGCTCTTTTGCCTTTTACTTTCAGATCAATGCCCAAATAGGAACAGAGAAACAGATCTGCCTGTCCCGCTTCCACAGAAATGCAGACCGGCGCACGGTCGCCGTCCAGATACCATGCTCCGGGAAGCACATCATGCTCTGTAATCACACGGCCTGAAGTCATGGAACCCTTTTCACCATCCACTGCCATAATGCGATCCACCAGCATCAGAGGCTCGTCCGGCAGACGCACACGCACATGGTAATTGTCAACTTCAGCAAATTCCGGGCCAAGCACCTTTGCAATGGAACCAATGGCAAATTCCATGCACATTTCTCTGGGGAAGAGAGGGGCAGAGTGCAGAGTGCTGAATGCTGAGGACTGAGTCTCTTCCTTTTCCTGAGAACCGATTGATTCCCCTCTTGAGAG
>CAZHPS010000537.1:0-4310 GCA_964534335.1 uncultured Desulfobacterales bacterium | reverse complement strand
ATTATCATATTGACTTTACAATATAAAGTTTTTTTATTAATTTTCGGATAGGTTCCTATGATCTTGTTTTCATGGATATACAGATGCCTGAAATGGACGGGCTTGCAGCAGCCCGCATGATCAGGAACCCGGATTCAGGGGTTCTCAATCCGGATGTTCCAATTATTGCCATGACTGCAAATGTCACAAAAGAGGATCGGCAGATCTGCCTTGACGCGGGAATGAACGATTATATCTCAAAACCGCTTGATCCGGAAAAAGTTGTTTCAGTTATCAGGGAACAGTTATCAGTTGTCAGTGATCAGTTATCAGTGAACAGTGATCAGTTATCAGATCGTAGGGTGGGTGAAGCGGAGCGAAACCCACCTGTTCAGATGCAAAATAACAATATTCCAGTGGATTGCAATGGCACAGACGCAAAGGTGGGTTACGCTCACGCTTCACCCACCCTGCAGACTGAAATTTTTGACTTTCAGGATTTTCTGAACCGGATAGGCGGGGATGATGCAGTCGGAAAACAGTTCGTCAGAAATATTCCATCCTATCTGTCGGAAAATATAAATAAATTAAAGACTGCTATAAACATAGGGGATGCAGCCGGAATAAAACTGCACGCGCATTCCATCAAGGGAACATGCTCCAATCTTTCGGCAAAGAAACTGGCTGAAATCGCAGAGCAGATGGAATTTGCCGCAAAAGAGGGCAGAACCGATGCGGCCTGTTCTATGATGCCCGGACTGGAGCAGGCGTTTGCAGAACTGCATTCAGTGCTGCTGACCATGTTTCCGGAAATTTTTCAGGCAGAGGATGAGGAACCGGAGCCGGATGAAACAGATGAACCCATTACAGAAGAAACAAAAGCACATTTGCCGGAACTGCTCCGTGTGCTGGAGGATAAATTTTTCCCGGAATGGAAAAAATGCAAAGAGTCACTTTACTTTGAGGGAATAGAGATCTCAGCGGCTGAACTGAAATATATGGCGGAAGAGCACCGGCTCGGTTTTCTGATCAGTTACACCCGGAAACTGCACAGGGCTGCCCATAACTTTGACTATTATCAATTGGAAAATTTTCTGAAAGAATTTCAGGCAGTTGCTGACAGAATCAGAAAAATGGCGGAATAAGTCGATTTCCTCAAAAAAATATCCCGCCAAAGCAGCACAGGCTTCCAGCCTGTGCCTGTGAACGGAAATGGGATATTTATTTTCAGAAATCACCTAAAGCAGGCAAACAAAAATTTTCGTGTATTCAAAAAACCGGATTTTTCCGAAAAATCCGGTTTTTCTGAAAATTTTATGCCCGAAAATTTATGAAACCTTATTTATCAGTCCATACGGTAATTGGGAGCCTCTTTGGTAATGATGACATCATGCACATGGCTTTCCCGCAGACCTGCCGCGCTGATTTTGATAAACCTGGCGTTCTGCCGCAGTTCCTCAATGGTCTGGCATCCTGTATATCCCATACCTGCCCTGAGTCCGCCCACAAGCTGAAACACAATTTCCGACAGCAGCCCCGCGTAGGGAACCCGGCCCACGATTCCTTCGGGAACCAGTTTGTCCTCTTTTTCATCCTCTCCCTGATAATATCTGTCCTTGCTGCCCTGTTTCATGGCCTCCAGCGAACCCATGCCCCGGTATGCCTTGTAACTGCGTCCCTGATAGAAAACCATTTCACCCGGACTTTCCTTTGCGCCTGCAAACAGACCGCCAATCATGACCGAATGAGCGCCTGCGGCAATGGCTTTGGTGACATCGCCTGAAAATTTGATGCCCCCGTCCGCAATCAGGGGAACCCCGGTTTTTTCCGATACAGCCTTGCAGTTCATAATGGCAGTGAGCTGGGGAATGCCAATACCGGCCACAATGCGGGTGGTGCAGATGGACCCTGGGCCGATACCGATTTTCACGCCGTCAGCCCCCGCGTCAATAAGAGCCTGCGCGCCTTCGCCTGTGCCGACATTTCCGGCTATCAGTTCGATATTCGGGAACGCTGTTTTGAGTTTTTTCACTGTCTGGATTACATTGCGGGAATGTCCGTGGGAAGTGTCAATGAGAATTACATCTGAGCCTGCCCGGAGAAGTGCCTGCGCCCTTTCTTCGGCATCCGGCCCCACACCAATGGCTGCGCCAACCCGGAGCCTTCCCCGGCTGTCTTTGCAGGCATGGGGATATTTTTTGATTTTTTCAATATCCTTGATGGTGATCATGCCGGTCAGTTTTCCTTCTTTGTTGACCACCAGCAGTTTTTCAATCCTGTGTCTGTGCAGGGTTTTTTTGGAATCTTCCAGACTGATGCCCTCAGACACAGTCACCAGATTTTCGCTGGTCATAACCTCGGAAACCCTTTTTTCCAGATCAGTCTCAAATCTCAGATCCCGGTTGGTCACAATGCCCACCAGATTGTCGTCTTTGGTCACGGGAAGTCCGGAAATGCGGTACTGCTCCATGATCGTAAGCACATCACGGATGGACTGATCCGGATGCACGGTCACAGGATCAACAATCATGCCGCTTTCAGATTTCTTGACCTTGTCCACTTCCCTGGCCTGCTGTTCAATGCCCATATTGCGGTGGATAAATCCCAGTCCGCCTGCACGGGCCATGCTGATAGCCACCTGTGATTCTGTAACGGTATCCATAGCCGCACTCACGACAGGTACGGAAAGACTCAGATTCCGGGTCAGACGGGTGCGGGTGTCAATGTCTTTGGGCAGTACCTCAGAATAGTTTGGAACCAGAAGGACATCATCAAAGGAATAGGCTTCTTCCGGGGATATAACTGTCATAAAAATAACCTCCAAAAAGGATGCAGATTTTTCCAAAACCTGCGGTTAAGAATATTTAAAATGAAATATCAGAAAGATACAGCGAAAATATGGTTTCACGGATAATTAATCCTTACGTTTAGCAAAGGCATGAATATTTCGCAATCTTTATTTGTCATCTTGACAGATGCGGGCTGTAATATTAAAGAGAGATTTAAAATTATGGCAGAATTATCCCAGATTATAAAACAGATCGGAAAAAAACATGATTACAGAGATTAATCCTGAAAATCCACATATACGACTGATACGGCAGGTCGCGGAGATACTCAAAGACGGCGGGGTGATCGCGTATCCCACCGACACCTATTACGGCATAGGCTGCGATATTATGAATAAAAAAGCGATTCAGCGCATCTATCAAATCAAGCAGCGGGATCAGAAAAATCCTTTCAGTTTTATCTGTTCGGATTTGAAAAATATCAGCGATTATGCCAAAGTATCCAATTATGCCTACAAAACCATGAAGAGGCTCCTGCCCGGCCCCTATACCTTTATTCTGGAAGGCTCAAAACTGGTTCCCAAAATCATGCTGACCAAACGCAGAACAGCAGGCATACGGGTTCCGGCACATCCCATCTGCCTGGCTCTGGTGGAAACCCTGGGGCATCCCATACTGTCTACAAGCGCAACCAAACCGGACGGGGAGATATTTTATGATCCCTCTTTCATACACGATTATTTCGGATCACGTCTGGATGCAGTCATAGACGGGGGCCCGGTTTCGGGAAATCCCTCCAGTGTGGTTTCCCTGCTGGATGACGTGCCGGAAGTCATCCGCAAAGGAGCCGGTGATGTGAGCCTGTTTGAATAATCCGCTGTGTTTAAGGGCAAAAAGACGGCCACAAAGACGCAAAGGCACAAAGTTTCACAAAGAATCTTATGCCATGTGCAATTTTTTTTAACCACAAAGATCACAAAGTTTTTTCACAAGGGCACAAAATTTTTCGGCAGTGAGTCAAAACAGATGATTTTTTTTAATCTGAATTTCGCCCAGAAAACTCTGTGTGACTCTGTGCACAACTCTGTGTCACTCTGCGGTTAAAAGGCTCTGCTCCACTACCAGTTTTCCCCAAGACAGCCACGAAGACGCAAAGACACAAAGTCCCACAAAGACGCACAAAGAAAAAAATCTTTGTGAACCTTTGTGCCCTTGTGTCTTCGCGGCAGAAATTTTTGTGTTCATGGCAAAAGACAGCCACAAAGACGCAAAGGCACAAAGCTGCACAAAGAAAAAAATCTTCGTGAACCTTTTCTTCGTGAACCCTTACGACTTTGTGTCTTCGCGGCAGATCCAAAAATAATATAAGGAGATACATTATGGAATGCAAAAAAGAGAAAAATCTTGCAAACTGCGGCTGCACCTATGAACCCTGCGCGAAAAAAGGGATCTGCTGTGAGTGCATAGCCTTTCATCTCAAATCCCGTGAACTTCCGGGCTGCTGTTTTCCCAAAGATGCGGAGCGCACCTATGATCGGTCTT
>CAZHPS010000536.1:0-4339 GCA_964534335.1 uncultured Desulfobacterales bacterium | reverse complement strand
GGTGTGCAGAAAACCGCTCCGCTTAATTTCTGCACTCCTCCGGATCAGCCCGGATAGTATCAGGTCAACAGCGAATCGGTATTACAGGCACAGGCTGGAAGCTTATGCTGCTTTGGCAGGATGTTCTTTTCTGTAAATCACCTTATTTTCGGATGGCAATCAGGGACTCTCAGTCCGCAAATCGTTCTCACTGACCGGATCATAACAGTATACTTCACCCCTGATGATAACACGGGGCGCAAGTTTCAGTTCATCCCTGCCGCAGCGCATAAGCCGGTCACAGGTCATAATCCAGCCTTTGACAAGACCGTATTTTTGGATGGCTTCCATACTGTATGCGGAACAGGAAGGATACATGGGGCAGCGGTTTCCGTCAATCGGAGATATATATTTCCGGAAAAACTGTATGGGAGAAAAATTCCGGGCTGATTCGCCCTCTGCGATCAGGATATGATTACTGATGTCTGTCTGCGGAAAGGCAGCGCATCCGTATATCATGCAGATGATCAGAAAGGACAGCATCATCTGATAATGGCGTATCTGCCTGAATTTATGCAGGGTAAAATACTGAACACCTGAAAACTGAAACATGAAATCTTTTCTGCTCACTGCTGCGTCACCCGTACCACTTCTTCGATGGTGGTGAGTCCCTGCAAAATTTTGTCAATGCCATCCTGGCGCAGTGTCATCATGTTTTTTGCCTTGCTTTTGATGATATTGGAGTCAAAGGTTTTCAGAATCACACTCTTGAGCTGTTCATCCATAACCATGATCTCAAGAATAGCCACCCGTCCCCTGTAACCGGTATGAAAACATTTGGCACATCCCACAGCCCTGAAAATGGTGTGACGGGCCGCTTTTTCAGGGGAAATGCCAATGCCTTTGAGCATAATATCATCGGGTTTGTAAGGTTCTTTGCAGTCTTTGCACAGCACCCTGACCAGCCGCTGGGCAGCCACTGCTATCACAGATGATGAGATCAGAAAGGGTTCCACACCAATATCCACCAGCCGGGTGATGGCACTGGCAGAATCATTGGTATGCAGAGTGGAAAAAACCAGATGCCCGGTCAGCGCAGACTGCACAGCGATTTCCGCTGTTTCCCTGTCCCGGATTTCTCCCACCAGAATCACGTCCGGGTCCTGGCGCACAATGGAGCGCAGTCCCCTGGCAAATGTCAGCTCAATCTTGGGATTGACCTGAATCTGGCTGATACCCTTCAACTGGTATTCTATGGGGTCTTCAATGGTGATGATATTGATGTCAGGTTTGTTGATGGAAGACAGCACAGCATAAAGGGTCGTTGTTTTGCCGCTGCCGGTGGGGCCTGTCATCAGAATAATGCCGTTGGGGGATGTCACCAGATGCCGCAGCAGAGCCAGCCGCTCCGGAGCCATTCCCAGTTCTGTAAGTTCGAGCAGTGAACCGGATTTGTTCAGCAGCCGCAGCACCACCCTTTCCCCAAAAGCAGTGGGAATTGTGGAAATGCGCACATCAATGTCCTGATCTCCAATCTTCACCTGCAGACGACCGTCCTGGGGCAGACGTTTTTCCGCAATGTTCATATTGGACATAACCTTGATCCGGGAGGTCAGAGCCGCCTGTATGCCTTTGGGTGGTGTCAGCAGATCATACAGAATTCCGTCCACCCTGTACCGCACCTTGAAACTGTCCTGATACGGTTCAATGTGAATATCGCTTGCCCTTGCCTTGGCTGCCTGGGAAATAATATGGTTCACCAGTTTGATAATGGGCGCATCACTGGTGTCATCCAGCAGATCCGCCGTGCCTTCTATTTCAGAGATAATCAGGGAATCATTATCTTCCATGTCCTGCACTAACTGCTCTGCGGAATCCCGGTGCATGTCATAGGTCAGATTGATGGCAGACAGAATGGCCTCCTTTGTGCAAAGAACAGTCTGAAAATCCCTCATGCCCATCATGCGCACAATATCATCCACAGCCTGAAATGCACCCGGATCATTCACTGCCATAACATACTGCACCTGATCTGTTTTTCTCCCATCCTCGGTATCCGCATCCTGATCATCAGTCCGGCCGTTTTTCAGATTCCCCTTTTCCTTTTCCCCGCGGAATGCCAGGGGAATCAGAAAATGCCTTTTCAGAAACTGTATGGGAACCCGGCCTGTCATATCAGCCTCCAGCCGCTCCAGCGGAAGTCCGGGCCAAAAGGGTATGCCGTACAAAATGCTCAGAGCCTCCAGATACTGCGTCTCGGTCAGAACTTTTTTTTTGATCAGAATATCAGCAAGATTTCCCCCTTTTTCCTGCCGAATCCGCACTGCTTCCCGGAAATCCCCCTCAGACAGCCCTGTATGTCCGGTCAGTATTCCCTCCAGGTTATCCACCGGTGTATTCCCCAATGCTTCCCCGGATATATTTTCCATTGTATTCCAAAAATGCTTTCTCATGCCTACTCCAGAAAATCCGGCAGACTCAGACTGCCCTCCGGGGATTCGGTACTGCGCCTGTAAAGTTTGATTCCCTCATCCTCCTTTTTTTCATCAGCCCGGTCTATCTCCTCTTTTTTCATTTCATAAACTGCCGTGGCCTCCTCTGGATTCTGAATCACACGGGGCGTCAGAAAAATATACAGATCCGTCTTGTCCCTTCCCCTGGACATGGATTTGAACATCCAGCCCATACCGGGAATATCCCCCAGACAGGGAATTTTGCTTTCTGATTGGGCAAAACTGTCGTCAATCAGTCCCCCAAGTACCACAGTGTGTTTGTCATTGACTATGACTGTGGTATTGACACTCCGCTTGAAAGTGGTGGGGCGTTCATCCGTGCCCGTGTCCTCTGTTGTATCCAGTTTGGTGATTTCCAGCTCAATGGCCAGCCGGATCAGCCGATCCTTGCTGATTTGGGGCGTAACCTTGAGCATAATGCCCACATCCTTATATTCATAGGTATTGTAACTCTCAGATGTGGTCGTGGTTCCGGTTTTGGTCTGGTAGGGAACATTTTTTCCCACTGTGATGCTGGCTTCCTCATTGTCTGTGGTCAGAAGCTGGGGTGTTGAGAGGATGTGGACACTGTTATCCCTTTTGTAAAACTGGGCTACTGCCCCCACGTTCTGAAAGGTCAGTCCCCCGATTTTAATCTGTTCACCGATAATGCCCAGACTAAAACCCTGGGGCAGAACAGCCACACCGGCTGCGGCAGAACTTCCAATGGAAATAAGATTGGAAAAGGCCGAATCCCCGCCTCCGGACCAGCCTCCGCCAATCCAGGCATCCTTGCCACCTCCGTAACTGGTTTTTCCGCCCCCAATCCATTCTGTACCGATACTGAACCCTTTGGTAACATCCACTTCCATCAGCAAAGCCTCCATATAAACCATGGCTCTGGGAATATCCAGTTTTTTGATAATGCTTTCCACCACCAGATATTCCTCTTTTTCCGCCATGATAATCAGGCTGTTGGTGGCCTTGTCCGCTGTAATCTTCACCTTGTCCGAAACAATGGGACTTGCCTTTTTTCCCGGTTCCTTTGCTGTTGCAGTCTGTCTGGAAGCTGAAGACAGGGACTGCAGGGTTTCAGCCAGATCTTCGGCAGTGGCATGCTGCAGATAATAGACATGAATCGTTTCCTTGCCCTTGGGAATGGTTACATCCAGTTTTTTTACCAACTGCCGGATCCGCACAGTTTCATCCTCACTGGCCAGAATCACTATGGAATTTGTCCGCTCATCTGCCACAAATCTGGATTTGTCTGTTCCGGCCGCACCTTTCTGGGCAGGAACCTTTGTCTGCTGAAAAACTGTGGTCAGCAGCCGCACCATTTTTTCCGCATCTGCATTCTCCAGGCTGATTACAGAAATTTCCTGGCCAATCCCCATAACATCCACGACCTTGAGAATATCCATCAGCCGCAGGATGTTTGAATACACATCTGTCAGAACCAGCATATTGGTGGGCGGATAGGACAGCATCACACTGCTTTTGGAAACCAGAGGCGCAAAAAGCCGTTTGATCTCCTCCGCATCCGCATACCGCAGCGGAATGAGCTGAGTCACCACACGGTCATCCGGAGAACCTGACTCCTCCCGGATCAGGGTATCAATATTTTTGGTCCTGGCTTCCGGAGATGGAATGATCTTAATGACCTCGCCGGATGTCACGGTGGCAAAACCATGCACTTCCAGTACAGAGTCAAAAACCCTGTATGCCTCGTTCACGGAGATTTTGGAAGGGGATATGATGGTCACCTTGCCCTTGACCCGGTTGTCCACCACAAAATTTTTCCCCGTAAGCTCACTGATGAACTTGATGAACACACCAATATCCACATCATTGAAATCAATGGAAACAAA
>CAZHPS010000535.1:0-4354 GCA_964534335.1 uncultured Desulfobacterales bacterium | reverse complement strand
CGGAATTCAGATATGAATCTGAACCTCTGCAAATGTTTCAAGTAATGGTATATACCGATTCGCCATTGATTCTATACAATACAGAATAAAAATCCGGAGGAGTGCAAAAATTAAGCGGAGCGGTTTTTTGCACAGACAGAACAGCGGAAAAACTGACAGTATTGTATTAAATCAATAGAGAATTGGTATTATACGTTGAAGTGTATAGGCTTTAAGAAAATAATTTTGGGGTTTCACGCAGGTTGGGGTGAACGGAGTGAACCCCAACTGAATCAGGATGTTGGGGTTCACTCCGTTCACCCCAGCCTACTCCAAAATAATTATCTTAAAAGCTATACAGAAAAACCGGATTTTTTGGAAAAATCCGGTTTTTGTGAAAATTTATGCCCAAAAATTTATGGAACCTTATTTATCATTCTCAGATCCGCAGTTACTTTGAGGTCATCACCCATACCCCTTTCCAGTCATCGCCGGGAGGATTTTCCTTCAGATATCTGCACCGCTCCAAATACATCTGTGAGAGTTTGTCCCCCGGATGAATCTGCAATGCCTGCGTAAAGGCACCAGCCGCACTGTCCCATCTCATCTGCCGGTACTGGTGCAGTCCGTCTTCAAACAGGTTCAGCACCCCTCTCATATTGGGAAAGGTTTTTTCTGTGTGATAGTCCAGAATTTCATAAATGCTGACCGGTTCAGTCTTGCCTTTGACCACCACCCGGTCAATTTCCCGGTTCCGGTAGGTTCCCTTGAGTCTCTGAAAGGTGTTTCCGCTGATGAGAATCCGGGTATGATACTGTTTGCACGCACTTTCCAGACGTGAGGCCAGATTAACGCCGTCTCCGATCATGGTGTAATCCATGCGTTTGGGGGAACCGATATTTCCTGTGACCACTGTATCAGTATTGATGCCAATGCCCATATCCACTGTTTTTTTGCCGTGTCCTATGCGTTCCGCATTCCATTTGTCCAATTCCCGGATCATGGCAATGGCCGCTCTTACGCCCCGATCCTCATCATCATCACGGCCAAGAGGCACTCCAAACGCGGCCATAATCGCGTCTCCGATGAATTTGTCCAGAATGCCGCCCTCTTTCTGAATGCACTCCACCATGATGGTGAAATATTCATTGAGCAGCGCGACCGTGCCCTGAGGTCCGAGTTCCTCGGTCAGTGTGGTAAATCCGCGAATATCAGAGAAAAGGCAGGTGGCAACAACGCTTTTGCCGCTGAGAACATCCTCACCGCCTGCGAGAAGCTGATCTGCAATTTCCGGATTCATATACCTCGACATGGTGGATTTCATGCGTTTTTCATTGCTGATATCCTCCATCATAATCATGGAACCCAGTTTTTTCTGCTGTGCGCTCATCAGGGGCAGGACAGTGATATTAACAGAAATCTTTTCCCCGCCGCATTCAATTTCCGCATCCACAATCACTTCGGATTTCTGGCTTTCCTCCACCTTTTTGATCTTGTCAATAATCCACGCATTGGAGCCGGTGAAGAAATCATCGGCCTGGCGGTCAATAATTTCTTCTGCCAGGATTTTCATAATCCGCATACCGGCCTTGTTGCAGGTGATGATCTTCCGGTCTTCATTCAGGGTGACCACACCGTTGCTCATTGATTCCAGCATGCTCTCATTGTAGTTTTTGGTGTTCTGCACTTCATTGAAAAGCTGGGCATTTTCCAAAGCAATGGAAATCTGGTTTGTGAAAGTACGCAGACGGAATTCATCCTCTGTGGTGAATGCCCCGCCTTTTTTGTTGAGAACCTGTGTGACACCAATGTTTTTTCCGTTTTTGTTGACAACCGGCACACAGAGAATGGAACGGGTGAAAAAACCGGTTTTTTTGTCAAACGCGGGATTGAAACGGAGATCAGCATAAGCATATGGAATATTGACTGATTCTCCCTTCGTGAAGACCGCTCCCGCGATACCCATATGATTGGGCAGACGGATCTGGATAGCTCCCAGCCCTTCGCCCACCTGTGAAAACAGTTCCTTTGTTTTGTCATCATGGAGGAACAGGGTGGATCGTTCCGCATTGAGCATTTTCGTGGCCTGGGCCATAACCTTGTTGAGAATCGCGCCCAGTTCAATTTCCGAAACCACATCCGAAACCACATTAAAGAATTCCTTTTCCTGCTCTCTGCTTTTTTTTACTTTTTCCACAAACTGAATAGTCTGCAGGGCCACTGCCGCCTGGGTGGTCATAATGGTGAGCAGTTCCATATCCTCATTTGTGAACTGTCCCTTTTTTCTGTTCAAAGCCTGGGCCACACCAATGATTTCCCCCTTGAACGTGCGGATAGGCGCGCAAAGAATGCTTTGGGTGACAAAACGGGTTTTTTCATCCACGCTCCGGTCAAATCTGGGATCATTGTACGCATCATGCACAACCGTGCCTTTTCCCTCCTTGAACACACTTCCGGCCACACCCCGCTGTGCCTGAATTCGGATTTCCCGCTGATAATTTCCTGTGGCCACACGGGAATAGAGTTCATCGGTTTCCTTATCATAAAGATAGATGGTTCCGCGCTCTGCATTCACCTGTTCAATGATGATTTTCACAAGGGCCTCAAGCATTTCATCCAGACTTTCAAACGCGGCCATTGTCTGGGTGATGTTGAGCAGTATCTCAGCCTGATCCAATTCTGATTTTCCCGAAGCCAGGGGAGGCTGAATCTTTCTGTTTTCATCCTGATTCTGATTATTCATGACATTCCTCCAGTTTTTCGCGGAGAGCCGCAATTGTCTGCTGCAGTTCTTTTTTCTGTTCCAGTGCTGCGCGTTCAGCGTTCAGCATTTCCTGATCATGTTTCATTTTCATGCTCTCCATTTCTTCCCGCAATGCACTGACAGTATTTTTGAGATCACGGTTTTCCGTCTTTTCCTTTGAGGTCGCAGTCCGGATGGCCGCAGATTTTTCAAATCCGGTATTTTCCAGTTCAGATCGCAGTGCCAGGATTGCGGACTTGAGTGCCTGTATTTCCTTATCCTTAACTTCTGAAATCTTTTCTGCTGTTTCCTTTTTTTCAGAACCAGCATGTTCCAGAGCCTCCCGCAGGGTACTGACAGTTTCTTTCAGCAGCCGTATCTCATTTTCAGCCTCTGCAACGGTTTTTTGGATACTTTCCTCTTTCTGATGTTCTTTTTTTTCCAGTTCCTCCCGCAGGTTGCTGACAGTTTCTTTCAACTGATTTATATGTTCTTCATATCCTGCAACGGCTTTGCGGACACTTTCCTCTTTCTGATGCTCTTTTTTTTCCAGTTCCTCCCGCAGGGTGCTGACAGTTTCTTTCAACTGATTTATATGTTCTTCATATCCTGCAACGGCTTTGCGGACACTTTCCTCTTTCTGATGCTCTTTTTTTTCCAGTTCCTCCCGCAGGGTGCTGACAGTTTTTTTCATCTGTCGTATCTCATTTGCAGCCTCTGCAACGGTTTTTTGGACACTCTCCTCTTTCTGATGCTCTTTTTTTTCCAATTCCTCCCGCAGCCCGGCAATCATGGATTTCAGGTAGGCAGCATCTTTGTCTGCCTCAACTTTGGATAGTCGAAGACTTTCAGCCCATTTATGATCCTGCTGTTCAAATTCCTTTCGCAGGACATCCACATTGGATTTCAGGTGGTTGTTTTCATCAAGCACATCACGCAGTCCTTCCTTGATTTTTTTATCTTTTTCCTGTTCTGCCATCTCCAGTTTTTCCCGCAGTGCATTGACTGTCAGATGAAACTGTGCTATTTCCCCGTCTGCTTTACTTAATGCGTTTTGAATTTTCTTCTGGGTGCCTTCGGTCTGTTTTTGGAGATTTTCCCGCAGAATATCCACAGTTTCCTTCAGGTGAAAGTTTTCCTCCCCCAGTTTTTCCAATTCATCTGTTTTCAAGTGAGATTCCATCAAAAATTCCCTCAAAATGCAGGGGTGAAATTATGACACCGGCATCGGCCCCTGGCTGCCATATGCCGGGATATATTGCCGGCAGATCAAAAATTTTCCACAAAAGTGCAGAAATTGCATTTTTGCACTCCGGAACTGCTATATACCTTAATATATTGATTTGTTTGTTTTAACACCGAATTCAGTGGAGAATGTCAGCCTGTTCACTGCACCAAGTGATCAGGCATTTCCGTTATCCTCCTCCTCATCTGTTAGCATTCCTGCTGTATTTGCATCATCATTCATATAGTTAAACTCTGCTTTGCTCCATTTGATTATCTCGTCCAGAACTTGCCGTAACCCGCCTTTTTTGACCACAGTATCAAAGATTTCAAGCAAAACAGGTATATTTATCACTGATGTTACGCCTTCAATTCCTGTAATTTTTGAAAACTGGCTTTCAGCGCATT
>CAZHPS010000534.1:0-4366 GCA_964534335.1 uncultured Desulfobacterales bacterium | reverse complement strand
TCCTCTGTGGGAAACTGAATCATAAGTATATTTTCAATGGCGAATCGGTATAATATTCTGTCTGTAAACGGAGGAAACGGTGAAATACACCTGCACACAGTACCGGGAGGAAATGCTCCTGCTTGCTCTGCGCAGACAGGTTGCGCAGGAGAATCTGACCGAAGAGCAGAAAAAGGAATTACAGGAAAAAATCAGGAAACTGGAAAAAGAAATGGATATGGAATAAGTAAGTCAGCATAAATTTTCAGGTATACATTCTGCAAAAAAACCGGATTTTTTGGAAAAATCCGGTTTTTGAAATACACTGAAAATTTCGTTTGCCTGCTTAAACCATCAACTGAAAGGAATTATGATGAACCCCTTTGACGCGATTGCCATACTCATGACAATCACAGCCGGATTTGCGTATGTGAATCACCGTTATATCCGGCTGCCCATGTCCATCGGGCTGATGCTCATGTCATTTGTTATTTCTCTTATGCTTCTGCTTATGGAGAAATTTGGCATACCCGTCAGCATACAGGCTGACCAGATGGTCACAGGCATTGATTTCAGCAAAATTCTGCTGGAGGGCATGCTGGGACTGCTTCTTTTTGCAGGCGCGCTGCATGTCAATCTCGATGATCTGGCTGAACAAAAACTGGAGATTTCCATTTTTTCCACACTGGGAGTTCTTGCCTCCACTTTTATGGTTGGATCTGCTGTGTACGGACTCAGCTCTCTGATGGAATGGAACCTGCTGCCTGTGCACTGCTTTCTGTTCGGTGCCCTGATTTCCCCCACAGATCCCATTGCCGTGCTGGGAATTATGAAAAAAGCAGGCGCGCCCAAAAATCTGGAAACCAAAATCGCGGGCGAATCCCTTTTCAATGATGGCATAGGTGTTGTGGTTTTTCTCATTCTGCTTCAAATAGCGGCAGGCGGAGAAGAGGTGACCCTGGGAAGCGTTACCGGTCTGTTTCTCAAGGAAGCTGTGGGAGGTATTCTCTTTGGTCTGACTGCAGGTTATATCGCGTACCGGATGCTCAGGAGCATCAACAACTATCAGGTGGAAATTATGATCACGCTGGCTCTGGTTATGGGCGGATATGCGCTGGGACTGGCTTCCCATATTTCCGCTCCCCTGGCTATGGTGACAGCAGGCATTTTTATCGGAAACCACGGACGGCGCATGGCTATGTCGGAAATCACGCGTCAGCATCTGGACACCTTCTGGGAACTGGTGGATGAAATCCTCAATGCACTCCTGTTTGTGTTCATTGGGCTGGAAGTGCTGGTGCTTACCCTTCGCTGGGATTATCTGACAGCCGGACTGATGGCTGTTCCGGTCGCGCTGCTGGCCCGCTTCATCAGCATCGGGCTTCCGGTTATGATACTGAAACGATGGCGCACTTATGCTCCCCGCACGATTTCCATTATGACATGGGCAGGTCTGCGCGGAGGAATATCAGTGGCTTTGGCTCTGTCACTTCCGGCCGTATGTCACAGGGAACTGATTCTCACCATGACCTATGTGGTGGTGGCATTTTCGGTTCTTGTTCAGGGAATGACTGTGCAGAGAATGGTTCAGGGGAAAAATAAGGCCGGCACCGGGGCAGATTAAGAGGAGTGCCGGATTTCAGTTTGCACTTCCTGTTTTTATGCTGAACCCGGATTTTACAGCATGGGACAGCAGAAAAAGTTTCGGCAGAGAACACAGGATTTTCACGGAGATTTTTTTGTCTTATCGAAACCTCAGTGTTTTCCGCTGAAAAACACTGAGGTTTCAGGTTTTTCCATCATGGTCTTTCGTATTTTTTTGCCAAATCCCCGTCAATGACATAAATGCAGACCTCTTTGGCTCCCTGCTCGGTATAACGGTGCTTTTTGCAGAGATTGCTGATCAGAAAGGTCACATCCTCCCGGATTCTCTTGTCATAGGTTTTGAAACTTTCTTTACCGTAATCCTTGATGGCCTGACGGAAATTCTCATTTTCCAGAAAAGGCTCCAGCACCTTTTCTTTGAGATTGTGAACATAGCGTTCATACAGTTCCAGATACAGTTTTGTCTCCAAAACAGATTTTCCCTCCAGCATCATCTCCTGGGTAAGGGTTCTGGATGTATAGGTTTTCTGGGTATCCTGCCGGAACTCTTTGCGCTGCCTTTCCCCGGCCCGCGCGCCCAGCAGACGGTTTTCAATGCTTTGCAGAAAATCTTCTGTGATTTCAATATGCTCACCCGTAAATTTGCAGGTTTCCCTGTCCCCGATCTCAAAATTGATGGCAAAGAGATAATTGCGGATGTCTCTGGAAATCTGCTCTTCATTGTAATAGTAAAGGGATTCCTTGACTTCCTGCAGAATGGTGTAATCATACATGCGTGTCAGGGATTCCAGAAATCCTTCAGGAACAGATTCATTGAGATCAGGCCTGATTTTGGTGAAATATTTGTGCAGGGTGTACATATTGATCAGGCGATCCTCTTTCGCACAGGTGGAATAAAAATCATTGAAAATCTTGATGGAATCCCTGCCGGAAAAACCGGTTTTTCCCTCGGTTTCCGATTCTGCAATGATTTTGCGCCGGATTTTGGCTGTGAATTTCTTCCGATCCTCTTCTGAAAGCCAGGCCGGAATATAACCTGTGTAAATCTCCATCTTGAGCAGTTGCAGATTCTCATCACAGTATTTGGCATATTTTCTCGGATCCCCAAGCCATTCCAGCAGGGAATCAGATTTTTTGTTCAGCCGTGTTGCAATGATGATTCTGGCAAAATTGTGCAGCACCCTGGGCAGAAAACTGTCATCTATATGTTTGCCGAAGATGTTGCGGTAGATCTCCACTTCTGTGTTCAAATCAAGAACATAGAGAATCTGGACGTATTCAATGCGGTCTGAAAAGGACTGAATGCCGTGAATATTTTTTTTGTCTTCCGGGTTCATGAGTGCGAAAAACAGGGAATTGACATTTTCCTCAATTTCTTCCACCTTGTGAACCCCTTCACTGATGATATTGTGCAGTTCAATCAGGCGTTCCACATTATGGGATTTGATGTCCATGAGCGCGTAAATGCCGTTGTTGGTTTTCGCGTAACGGGAAAAAATGTATTTGACCTGATTGCTGTCCTGCAGCAGTTCATTGATGCGGCGCTGCAGCATGGGATTGGTCAGCACATTCTGACGCATGGGACGGTCGCCCGGATTGAACACGCTGATGCCCTCTCCCAGACGGCGGTTGAAGCGGTAAGGCCGCACATACACCATTTTGAACACTTCCCAGGGACTTTTCACTTTGTTGAGCAAAGCCTGATACAGGGAACTGCAGATGGTGCAGGGTTTGTCCCGGAACACCCATTCATAGGTTTTGTCCGTAAACAGATTCCATTTGAATTCATCGTTCTGGAACAGGTCATCCAGAAGCTGCCTGCGGTAGCGTTTGGGAATAATCAGAAGGGGATATTCATGTCCGGGACAGGGAATTTCCAGATAATCCGCTGTCATTTTCATATTGGGGAATGAAGGATACTGTTCCTGAAAAAAGGGATCACATTCACCGGTCGGGGGGACGTCTCCCTCTGATTCCTGATTTTCTTCGGGCATGGAAGGTGGATAACCGGTTCCCAGCAGCCGGGACAGTTTTTCAATCACAGGATGATTGACTTCGGCTGGGGGAAAACTGCCCAGTATCTTCCGATCCAGACGCCATACAGTTTCATACCGCAGTCCATCTTCTGTATTCGCGTAACTTTCAAATTTTTTGAACAGATTGTTCAGAAAAGTGCTTTTGCCGCATCCCGGAGGGCCGTCAAAGATATAGATTTTGTTCTGCTGCGCGCCCCGTTTCATAGCTTCCACATGATTGATGAGACGGTTGGCAAAAAGCCGATCCGCAAAAAAGGGATGATCTGCATCCTCCACAAAGAGTTTGCTGCAGTCATACAACATATAGTGAATGGATTCCGGATCATCCGGGTATTCATCCACCCCTTCTGACACATAATGGCGGATCATGTCATGAAACACCTGGAAGATATTGCGGATCACCCGTTCCGGTTTTTCTGTCAGTATTTTCAGAAAATCCTCAAAGGGAATCAGATCCACCTGATACCGCTCGCTCATGCTGCGGCTGAGATTGTCCATTGCTTTTCTGATATTTTCCATGTCATTCTTCCATTAGGGTTTGGGGATTGGGGAACAGGGGCGGGGACTGGAGTAATCTTTTATCTTCTGTTTCTCAATTCAAATATCATCCAAAGATCGCCCGCCATTCAAGCCGAATAAGTAGGTCAACGAAAGTTTTCGTGTATCAACAAATTGGGTTTTTCAGGAAAATCGGGTTTCCTGAAAAATTTATACCAGAAAATATATGGAAACTTACCAGTACCGTT
>CAZHPS010000533.1:0-4367 GCA_964534335.1 uncultured Desulfobacterales bacterium | reverse complement strand
TTTTACCCTTCCAAATTTTATTCATCACCATAGGTTTCTATTAAATAATCAACTACTTTTCCAGTTTTTTGTGACCAATCATCAATATCTTTGCCAATTTTTTGAATTTGTTGTTCCAATTCAGGGGGAAGACTTTCACTCTCATTCCATGCGGTTATTGCTCCTTCAAATACACCGATAACCAATCCTGAAATTCCCCCGGACTTCCTTTTTCCTTTGCCTGCACCCAAAAAACCCTCAAGACCTCCTTTAGCACCTTCGGTTAACGTAGTCATTACAAACTTGGAATTTTGTTCTTTTTTGAATTGTACTACTTTTACATATGCAATTTTCCATTCTTGACATATATTTTTCAGTTCTCTGACTGAGGATTGGAGCTTTAAATCTGAATTTGGATAATTAGCCAATAATACATTAAGATTATTAATAACTGATGTTACGCCTTCAATTCCTGTAATTTTTGAAAACTGGATTTCAGCGCATTGATATAAAGTTTGGTTCTCAAAGCGAAGTGATTCAAATTATGTTTAATTTTGAGTTTTTCCAGTTTAAAAAAAGAATAAATTGAAGCAAAAAAATGACTGCTCTGAGTTCTCACAGTTCCCGTTGGCGATTTTGACAGTGATGCATCTGATTTCAGAGATTTGTGAAAGACTTCGGCATTCCATCGTTTCTGACAGACAGCCGTTATCTGATCATAAGTCAGACCGGTATCACCGGAAACCAAATAAAGAACACCGGAAGATCCGTCTTTGTTTTTAAAGATTTGTTTGCATAAAAGGCATGGAAAATCAATGTCTTTGATGTAAACATGCTGAACGGTGTCCGGTTTCAGTTCCAGTGTTCCAACCTGAACAGAATGACCGTTTTTTTGTCTTCCGGACTCAGTGCAGCAGTACGGTTGGATTTAATCGCCATAATGAAATCCTCTGAAAGCTCAGATTTGATTAAGCACATGTTTTCTTTGGAAGAAAACCGGTTGTCTGTAAGTACATATCTGAAACGCAGATGGTTGGCTGTGCATATTTTGAGCATATCACGGAGCAGTTCATTTTTTGTAACTTCACTTTTCCGGCGGATACGTCCGGTTTTCGGATCACTGAACAGCACAGGTTTATGAATGATTTCATAAGAAACCGGAATATCAACATTTTTTGAATGCCAAAGACAGTTAAGGTGATTTATTAAAATAAATATACCTGTCCAGTTCACGGCACAAGCTGGAAGCTTATGCTACTTTTGGTATATTTTTTTCTGAAAATCGACTTATTCTGCTTTGGCGGGATATTCTTTTCTGGAAATCACCTAAGAATATTGACACCTTTCACAGCCCGGTTTTTGCTGTGATCATGATGCCATGTGATGATTTCATTTTCATCTGTCCACTGTTTTTCTCCGGCTGTGTCATCAAATATGAGAACACCGTCATCGGATTCGGCTGAGCGGACAGTTTCTTTGACCGGCAGCCATAAATCTCCGGAATTAAAATCTGATCCTGCCAAAAAATCAGTGATTCTGTCATGACCGATCTGTTTATCAGGCAGATCGGAAAGCCCGGCTGCGGTTGTATAACCGAACGAACTCAAAAGATAACCGCTGTATAATTCAAGAAGTTCTTTTTTCATGAAAATATTATATCAATTTAAACAAAGAACAGCAACAAAAAATAGCAACAAAAAATCAATGGCGTAACATCAGTTATCTCATTAATTTCCGGATCATAATTTAGGGATTACGGAAAAATCTGTAGTATAATCGGTAAGAATAACTGTTACGCCGCCTTTTCAAAATCAGCAGGTTACTGCGGTTGCTGTCATTCCGGTGAAAACCGGAATCCATTACTGTCAGGCGTTCCGAATACCGACTTTCTTCGGTATTACGGTAGTGGCGTAACATCAGTGAGATAAAATAAATCCGCCTTATTTCTGTATTTTTTCATCCTAATACATGATTTCAGGCATGTCAATATTTTTTTGCGGCAGGGATTTTTTCAGCAATGGTTCGGTAATTTTTTCTGATTTTCAAGCTGTAAAAATATAACCTTCTGAAATCATTAAACACCAATTTTCAGAGAGGAAATTATAACATCTTGAAATTATTAAAGCAAAAATTTTTTACAGAACCATTGTTTCAGAGTATGGCGTCAGAAATATATTGACACTTCCTGAATAAAAAACTTTACGGATACTTCCTGAATAAAAAATTATACAGACATTTCCTGAATAAAGGATTAGGCAGAACAATGACTACCGCTTCGAATTCGAATCAGAAGCCCCCTCCCAGGCTGTTGGATCAGGTTTGTGCCTGTGTAATACCAATTCCCCATTGATTTGATACAATACCGCCAGTTTTTCCGTGTGTTGAGGATGTGCAAAAAACCGCTCCGCTTAATTTTTGCACTCCTCCGGATCAGCTTCAGTTCAATGGAGAATCGGTATAATACCAATTCCCCATTGATTTGATACAGTACCGCCAGTTTTTCCGTGTGTGCAAAAAACCGCTCCGCTTAATTTTTGCACTCCTCTGCAAAAACCGGATTTTTCCAAAAAATCCGGTTTTTTGTACATTTCAACTCATAAAATCAAAGTTGACAAAGCAGTGGTTTCTTTTTGGGAAAATCATTCACATGAGAATATTGTAGGATTTCATTTTGGAGAGCAGGGAGGGATGACTGATTTCAAGCAGTTGTATGGCACGGGTGCGGTTTCCTCCTGTTGCTGCAAGGGCTTTGACAATCATGCGTTTTTCCAGAATTTTCTGGGCTTCTTTCAGGGAATATCCATCAAAGTCTTTGTCAAGAATATCTGCCATTGACTTTGTTCCGGCATGAATGGGAAAATTTTCCGGAATCAAAGTGTTTCCCTCTGCAAAAATTACAGCCCTTTCAAGCATGTTTTCCAGTTCCCGGACATTTCCGGGCCAGTCATACTGCATCAGAAGGGAAAGCCCGTCACTGCTGATTTTTTCAATATTCTTTTTCAGTGATTTGTTGCATCTGTCAATAAAATAATTTGCCAGAAGCGGAATGTCTTCAGGCCGTTCCCGCAGAGGTGGCACACGGATGGGCAGCACATTGATACGGTAAAAAAGATCAGGCCGGAACAGTCCTTTGCCCGCGTCTTCCTCCAGATTTCTGGCAGTGGCTGCAAGAACCCGGACATCCAGTTTTACGGTTTTGGAATCACCAATGGGCCGGATTTCGTTTTCCTGCAGGACCCGGAGGAATTTCACCTGCAGGGAAAGGGGCAGTTCCCCGATTTCATCCAGAAGAATTGTGCCGCCCTCAGCTTCCTCAAACAGCCCTTTTCTGTTCCTGTCCGCGCCTGTGAAAGAGCCTTTTCTGTGTCCGAAAAATTCACTTTCCAGCAGGTTTTCAGGAATGCTTCCGCAGTTGACAGCCACAAAAGGTTTTTGGGAACGGTCACTTTTAAAATGAATGCCTCTGGCAATCAGTTCCTTGCCTGTCCCGCTTTCCCCGGTAATCAGGACTGTTGAATTGTAACGCGCTGCTTTTTCCGCAAGAATGAAAACATCCTGCATGGCCCTGCTTTTTCCGACCATGCCGGGAAAAGTGCTGTTCTGTTCCAAAGTACGGATACGCTGCTTCAGTTGGACATTTTCCCTTCGCAGGCTTTCCCTTTCCTCAGCTTTTTTAAGGGTCAGCAGAACTTCATCTGTCTTAAAAGGTTTGGAGATATAATCATAGGCTCCTGTTTTCATGGCATCAATGGCAGTGTCAATACTGCCGTATGCAGACATAACAATAACAGTGGTTTCTGCTATATGTTCTTTGGCCGCCTGCAGAAATTCCATACCTCCCATATTGGGCATTTTCAGATCGCAGAGGATAAAGTCATAACGTGTAATGCTGACTTTCCGCAGTCCCTGATATCCGTCTGCCGCGCCATCCACCCTGTAACCGGATCTGGTAAGCAGCATTGTCAGCATATGACGCATATTTTCTTCGTCATCAATAATGAGCAGATGTTTTTCCGTATTTTCCATATAATGGCTCTGAGTCCCCCGGTTTACTGTATAATACCAATTCTTTTTTCCGCGCGTGTGCAAAAAACGATAGTGGGTCAAACCGGCTGATAATGTCATCCCTTCCGGGATTCTGATTTGTTTTTCAATTTTTTTCTATAATAATTTCAATCCTTACGGATTTTTCCGGCACCTGTGTCAGGCTCAGATCAGCGGATTTGACCCACTACCAAAATTTGATGTGCAGCCACGAATTGCACGAATGACACGAATTATGGTTTGTGCATTCGTGCAGATTCGTGTTATTCGTGGCTGTTTATAGTACATGACCAATTTAGATTTTATGGTATCAATTCCCCTCTTGAGAGGGGGCAGGGGGTGTG
>CAZHPS010000532.1:0-4382 GCA_964534335.1 uncultured Desulfobacterales bacterium | reverse complement strand
TAACCGGCACGTTTTCTTAAACATGCCGGTTATAACTGGCGCATTTAAAAAAACAAGCACACTGACTATAACCGGCGCGTTTTGTTAAACGCGCCAGTTATAATCGGCGCGTTTTGGTAAACCCGCCGGTTATAACCGGCGCGTTTCGGTAAACGCACCGGTTATAACCGGCGCGTTTTGTTAAATGCGCCAGTTATAACCGGCACGTTTTCTTAAACATGCCGGTTATAACTGGCGCATTTAAAAAAACATGCCAATTTTGATAAATGCACCACTGGCTATAATCTGTGAATTTTGGTAAAAAGCACCAGCAATAATATTCTACATCTATAAATTGAACATAACATGTAATGACAAAAACCTCCTTAACTCCTTAACTTATCATTAGAGTAAATGTAAACAATGAGAGAAGCAATATTGATCTCTATCCAACATCCCAATAGTAACTTTAATTTATCTGGGTGATTTATGTTGACGAAAAATCAATCAGCCATGGGCACACTGTGAGTGCTCTCTGTGCTCGCCAAATCCAACTTAGTACCACTGCCTTATATTCCTCTGCCATTCCCATTTCTACCATTTTACCAGCAAGAAAGTCAGATTCTTCTTCATAACATGTCAAGTCCCAGGGACTAGCTGCTCCAATACTATGAAGACATCTCAGTACTTTTTCATCATCATCAACTATCTCTAGCATGATTTCTTCCACAGATACCTCCTGAGCTGTGTCAACCCACCGTATGACTGAAGAGAGCTCGGGGGGTGGTATATTCATTTTTCCACAATTGTTGTTCAAGTATGCAAACAATACCTCAGGGTCTGCATTAGCAAGTTGCCTTGGATTTTTACATTCATGTGGTCCTGATAACAACGCAAGGATTGATATGAACTCGACAACCAGTTCACCAGGACCGATGCAGTCCACAAGCTTCGCTTTGTCCTCTTTGGATGGAGTATCCAAATCCCAATCAATATCAGTTGCATCCCCCTCATTGTTATCACCATGGGCCTCTCGTTCCTGGCGACGATTCTCCTTTGCCTTTTCAGACAATGTGCGCGACCTACCACCTCTTTCCAAATGAGACCAATCCAGTTCAGGCTGCATGTTCTTAAGCATTTCTTCCACTGATGTGGTGACAGTGAGTGATGAATTGGAACAGTGGTGCACCAATGACCAAAAGTAACTGGGAATACCAGCAACAAAAAGAGGGCGGAGCTTAAAATCAGGTTGTTCAGAATCGGACTTACTGGGGATATGATGAAAACACTCAACCAAAACTTTGACAGTATTGTAAGATAGCAGCTCCACCACCTCAGTCTGCATCAACCTCCTCTCGATTTTATTCCCAAAAAACACCTCAATAAATGACTTGCTGCCGTCATGAGACCTGCCGTACCGATCTACTTTAGTTGCATGGTTTTCACCCCCCAACCAATATCCATCACCCACCTTACTCCCGCTCTTCAGTAATGTGATAGCATAATTCCCAGTATTGACAGCCATTAGTCGAGACAAAGCCTTACTTTCCTTCCTCTCCTCTTCTAGCTGATATTTCCATTGTGCATGAAGACCCTCGAATTCCGGGTTATTTTTTGCACTTATGGCACTCAAAAGAATCTCTGCAAGGTCAGATTTGTTCAGCTTAGACCCCATCACCAATTTCTCCTTTTGAAAAACAGGATTCGAGTTTGCTAATACATGACCGACACCACCAAACGCACCCCTAATTTTGCGAGCCTTTCCCTCTGGGATGCTGGGACGACCAATTTTTTTCTCATCATTTAACCTGACACCCATTCCAGAGAAACTGGAGCCATCATCACGAGACCGTTTGTTCTGTTTATCATTATTTTTCTTGTTTGCTTTCCTTTCTGCATGACGGACCTTCTCATCATTCTTTAAAGCAATAGGAATGATAGCTTTGGCATCTTCAGCGGCCTGTCGTCTTGGACGGGAATAAGGAGCAACAACACAATTGGGCTCCTTGGGGCGCTTTATGAATGAAATCACAACCTTTAATTTCTCATGTCTGCTCAGTCCCAAATCTCCAAGTGCAGACTCCCCATTCAATACAAATTCGATATGAGGCTCATCCTTCACCAATTTTACCTCATACTTATCATGTTCAGAGTAGGGAACCATAAAGAGGATAAGGATTTCCTTTCGCAAATTGGAAATTTTTTCTCTTGGTTCCTTCACCATTGCTGTCTTCATTGATGTAGGCCTACCTGGTGTCTTCGCCTTTTTAGGCTCGCCCCTCTTGGTAAGTGGGGGAGGGACATCACCCTCCAGATGAAGCTTGATCTTACCACTGTCCGTCATTTTATGGAGAGAAGACAATGTTGGGTCGCAGACAATGTTGGTTTGCAGACAATGTGAAAAATGAAATATTATTTGGCTGTCAAATGGATTGAGGTAGAGGGCCGCATTGTTGGTATCTTACCTCTTATGGCAACAGTACCCCATTGTTTTTTATGGAATTATGCATATAAAAAATCAGATTTGATAAATAAAGCAGAAGGTAACAACATTCTTGCACATTGCATATTGGACCCACGTCTTTGATTACACATGGGAACTAGTATAGAGTGGCGAATAGAGGTAAGCACAAAAACCTCCCTTCCTCCCATACGACCCGGCCAACAACATACACAATTCGAACACCATCATCACCCATCATCACCATGGCACGGTGCAAGCAAACAGCCCGAAAATCAACAGGAGGAAAGGCCCCCCGCGTGCAACTGGCAACGAAGGCTGCCAGGGTTGCTACGAAGGCTGCCAGGGTTGCTTTCAGAAGGAATGCACCTGCGGTTGGAGGAGTGAAGAAGCCGCATCGCTACCGCCCTGGCACCGTCGCTCTCCGTGAGATCCGCAGGTACCAAAAGTCTACAGATCTCCTCATTCGCAAGGCCCCTTTCCAGCGTCTAGTCAGGGAAATTTATGGACATATCGCAAGCGTATCACATGTATCATCAGAATATAGATGGCAAGGAACATCTATTCTTGCATTGCAGGAGGCAAGCGAAGCTTATCATGTTGGGCTGTTTGAGGACACAAACTTGTGTGCCCTTCATTCAAAAAGGAAGACAATCATGCCAAAAGACATCCAACTCGCTCGCCGTATCCGTGGGGAGAAAAATGTAGTTTTGGATTTTGGGAAATTTTAGGCAGTTCAAAGGAGATCGATTTTATTATAGTTTCTTGTAACAGCAGTTGGGAGAAGACTTGAGATGGGTTTTTGAGGTGGGGGGAAGGGGGGAGATGAGGGAGGTTGGATTTGAGAGGGAGATGATATTATCATTCTTTGTATGTAACAGCTGTCCACATAATTTAACAGGCAATTATTAATCAAACAATGGCTTGTTGGATTGTGTTTGACTGTTATTTTATTATAACTCAATCTAACTCCACAATTATTCTGTTCTTACATTGTTTAAATGAAACCATTATGTCGACCCACAGCACCTCAGATATTGCTCACATTAACATGCCCCCCCAACAATGACGAGTTGTGATTTACATCAAACCACCACGGTCAGCCTTAACATCTCCAATGGTGGCACTGCCCACACTTACATTCCCCCCAACGCTGAGGGAATTTTCGTTGCCACTGATAACGCAATTGTGAAGCACATTTTTGATAGAATCACCATTGTTGTCAGAGTAGTCCTCATTCTTCATACCAGATGTTTTGTCTTTTGAGATGTAGAGATGGAAAACTGCAGTTTTAACCAGGTCTAAAAGGAAATGACAATATTCTTTGTCAGCTATATCAGGACTATTGACCTGACTGTTATTCAGCAAAATCTCAGTGCGCTGCTCATCATCAGGGCGAATGACAACTTTCCCCTCAACAATATAGCGTTTCAAAGGTGAATACAGGAATGTCGACCATATATCGTGTTTAGTTTCCTCTGTGAAGCCAATATCCTCAATTGTGCATGGAATTTTGTTTTTTTTGCATTCCTCATACCAGGCCTTGCGTTCTTGGAATTGCATTATGTCAGCCTTGGATATTCTGGCAGCAATTGGGGTAGACTCTTCTGTTTTCATTGGCTGAACCATAAAATCAATTAAAAAGGAAGTGTGAAATGAGTAAGCCAGGGTTGCATAGACTATGATGGTTTTGCAAAAGAAGATGATGTCGACTTGTGGTGGAAGGCATTATTTTTGGTATATGACTCCCAATGTATATTCAAACAAAGGACCTAACAGCATCAAGAGTTCTCTCTGGGCATAAGATAGCCATGAGATGTCACATCTTTGATTTGGAGACCTTCAAAAATGCCGAATCTGGTATGTACCTGGTATATGGGTAGTATTTACCAGTCATATACCAGGTTTTTGTCATACATCCACCTTTTCCTGGTATACAGCT
>CAZHPS010000531.1:0-4387 GCA_964534335.1 uncultured Desulfobacterales bacterium | reverse complement strand
TATATGTTTATTTAACAGATTGTTAAAGAGCAATCTTAAAAATGTGTTAATATAAAAGAAAAAGCGATAAAAGGGGAAAGACATACATATGTGATTGAATTAATTTTGGAGATGAGAAAACAGGGTTGGATTTGGACAGAAGAATTTGTCTGGCATAAAAAAAACTGTTATCCAGGAAAATGGCCTAATCGGTTCAGAGATGCATGGGAAAGACTGCTTCAGTTCAATAAAAACCGGAAATATGTATCAGGAAGAAGTAATGGTTCCGATGGGTGACTGGGCAAACACGAGGCTGAAAAATCTTTTCGAAACTGACAAAATACGTGATATTTCAAGAGTGGGGAGCGGATTTGGGAAAAACATATCAAACTGGATTGACAGATAATGAGCTACGAAAGAAAAATGCTTGATGACTTAAAAATGCCAGATAGAAAAGAAGTTGAGCAGGCATTATTAAAGTCTTTGTTCAATCATAAAGGAGTAATTAGAGAATTTGGTGCAGAAGAAGTTGTTGTTCAAGAAATTGCAAATGATTTTGGTCTTAATGAAGAACAACGGAAAGCGAATCTGAAAACTGTTTATAAAAAAGAAAACAGAGTAAAGAAATCAAATCTTTGGCATCGTTTATTATTTCGTGCAGCAGATGCTTTGGCAAAAGAAAAACTTGTTTCCCGACCTACTCATACCATTCTGCTTACAAATAAAAAAGAATGGATGCTTACTGAGAGTGGATATGACCGAGTACTTCAGTTATTGAATATTCCTCTGACTCAAAAGGAAATTTTGCCAATAAAATCTTATGAAGTCCAAACGATAATAAAGAAACTCAGTGAGCAGGAAAGACCGAAAAATTATAATCCGTTTGAAAACAATAAAAAAATCGTAAAGATTACTCAAGAGACAAAACTCCGGAATCGTGGTTTCAGACAGGCAGTTATAGAATCTTACGATTTTAAATGTGCAGTTTGTGGCATGAAAATTTATTCGCCAAATACTTTGCAGTGGGAAGTGGAAGCAGCACACATTGTTCCCCACAGTTCAAATGGAAAAGACGATATTTTGAACGGATTGGCATTATGTCGTCTTCATCATTGGGCGTTTGATGTCGGCTGGTTTGCTCTTGAAGATAATTATAAGGTAATTGCTTCAAAAAAAATTCATGATTTATCTTCTGATTTCGGTAAGATGTGGAATTACGATTTTATAAGGCAGCTTTCAGATGCGAATCTGATAATATTTTTGCCCGAAAACCAGAAAATTCATCCGCATCCTAATGCTCTTAACTGGCATAGAGAAAATATTTTTTATCGGTGAGCGGGATATGAAAAATAGGTAGTGGGTCAAATTGGTTGCTTTATATATTGTGAATATATATAACTGTTTTTATGAAACAGTGTATCCAAATCAGATGCCGTCACTGCGGAAGCGGGGATCTTAAAAAAAACGGACACAGCGGAAACGGGACGCAGAGATATTTTTGCAACAAGTGCAGAAAAAGTTTCAGAATCCGATATTCCTGCAATGCGTGGAAACCCGGGGTCAGAGAGCAGATTGGGAAACAGACCCTGAACAGCAGCGGGGTGGGGGATATAGGCGGAAATCCGGGAATTTCAGAGAACACAGTGATATCCGAATTAAAAAAAAACTCCGCCGGGGGTGAATCCGCATTTTCTGAACAGAAGCGGGAAAACGCAGGATTTGGAAGCTGAAATACGGACGGATTCTGAGGCGGACGGATTCCGGAGTTGTATTGGAAAGAAAGCGGTTCAGCGGCGGACATGGTATGCAGCTGGGAGAGGAACCGGAATCATACCGGCATGGCATAACGGCAGACGCACGGATGAAAGCTGTGTCCGGTTATTGGAAAAACTGTCTGTTTTTTCAATAAAACATTACCATACGGATGAATGGAAAGGTTGCCGCAGACACATCCCCTCCCATAAGCATGCCATCGGCAAAGCCGATACATGGATGACTGAGAGGAAAAACCTGAATTTCAGAACACATATAAAGCGGCTGAGCCGGAAAACGATCTGTTTTTCAAAGAACGGAAAAATACATGACAATGTTATCGGAATGTATATCAGCCGTTATTATTTTGAGAATGGTCTGTATTCTGAAAGTGCATGAGCAACCAATTTGACCCACTACCACAGATATTATTGAACCGCTTGGGCATAACGCAAAAGAAAAAAATGATTTATTTTCAGAAGAATATTCAAATGTTATTAATAAATTTTCATTTGAATTTATGAATATGTTCTGCGATCCAAATGGTGCAATATTATGGGAAAAAATTATCAAATATAATTCTCAGCAGGATAACATAAGCAATCCCTGTATACAGGCCAAATAATTATCCGCATTTTCGGATAAAAGATAATGACACAAGAGGCAATAAAAAATATGTCCAGACTGACCACAACGGCAAAGGATGAAACCCTTCACCGGATTGCATTTCTGAGAAAGGAACTGCACCGGCACAATCACCGCTATTATGTGCTGGATGATCCGGAAATATCAGACGCGGAATATGACCGTCTGATGCGGGAACTTACAGAACTGGAAACAGCACATCCGGAACTGGCAAGCCCGGATTCCCCCACTGTCCGGGTCGGAGCTACGCCCCTGTCCGAGTTTGACACTGTTCAGCATTCGGTTCCCATGCTGAGTCTGGACAATGCGTTCAGCGAAGGGGAACTGGCAGATTTTGACAAACGGGTGCGCAAAAATCTGGAAAGCGATGCACAAATTCTTTACACCGCAGAACCCAAACTGGACGGGCTGGCTGTGGAACTGGTGTATGAAAAAGGCAGACTGGTGACTGCTTCCACACGGGGCGATGGTGTAAGCGGTGAACTTATCACGGAAAATGTGCGCACCATCCGCTCGGTTCCGCTTGTGCTTCATGCGGAAAATCAGGCAATTGTGCCGTCTTTGCTGGAAGTCCGGGGCGAGGTGTTCATGGGACATGAAGGATTCCGCAAACTCAATGAACAGCGTCTGAAAAATGAGGAAGCCCCGTTTGCCAATCCCCGCAACGCGGCAGCCGGTTCCCTGCGCCAGTTGGATTCCCGGATTACAGCAAAACGGCCTTTGGAAATCTTTTTGTATGGCTTGGGAAATTACACGGATCTGAAGATTAATTCCCACTGGGAAATGCTGAAAATGCTGAAAAATCTGGGATTCCGCATCAATCCTCTTATCCGTGCCTGCATTCCGCTTTCGGAAGTGGTCGCATTTTATAATGAACTCAGTGCCATGCGTCATACACTTGCTTATGATATTGACGGCATGGTGGTAAAAGTGGATCGGCTGGATTTGCAGGCAGAACTTGGAGCCAAATCCCGCAGTCCCCGCTGGGCCATTGCATGGAAATTTGCTGCTGTGCAGGAAAGCACCCGGATTGTTGGTATTGATGTGCAGGTGGGACGCACAGGCGCGCTCACACCTGTAGCCCGTCTGGAGCCAGTCAGTGTGGGCGGTGTCACGGTAAGCAATGCAACGCTGCACAATGAAGATGAAATCCGGCGCAAGGATATTCGCATTGGGGATACTGTGCTGATTCAGCGTGCCGGAGATGTGATTCCTGAAGTGGTCAAAATCATTGAATCCAAACGCACGGGAGAGGAAAAAGCATTTGAAATGCCATCCCAATGCCCGGTCTGTCACGCGCAGGTGGAGCGGAGCGAAGGCGAGGCTGTTTCCCGGTGCATCAATATGTCCTGTCCCGCGCAGATCAAAGGCCGGATTCGGCATTTTGCTGCAAAAGGAGCATTTGACATTGACGGTCTGGGCATCAAACTGGTGGATCAGTTGGTGGATCGGGGGCTTGTGGCTTCGTATGCAGATATTTTTCATCTGGATGAACCCGGTCTTACTGCAATGGAGCGGATGGGAAGCAAATCTGCCAAAAATCTGCTGGCCGCGATTGAAAAAAGCAAAAAAATTTCTCTGGCGCGTTTTGTCTATGCTCTGGGCATCCGTCATGTGGGTGAAAATATTGCGGGAATTATTGCAGACCGTTTTCAGACTTTGGAAAAAATCATGTCAGTTTCTGCGGAAGAACTGGAATCTGTGGAAGGCATTGGCAATGAAATCGCGCAAAGCATCCGGCATTTTTTTGACCAGCCGGAAAACCGGGAAATCATACAGCGGATGATTGACAGGGGAGTGCAAATTCAGGTGAAAAGCGGAGAACCGGTTCAGAAAAAAGAGGGCATTACGGGAAAAACCTTTGTCCTGACCGGAACATTGGAAACCATGCCCCGCAATGAAGCCAAGAAAATGATTGAAGCTGCGGGCGGCAGGGTCGCTGGATCAGTGAGCAGCAAAACCGATTATGTGGTCGCGGGAGAAAAAGCCGGAAGCAAGCTGGATAAGGCAA
>CAZHPS010000530.1:0-4391 GCA_964534335.1 uncultured Desulfobacterales bacterium | reverse complement strand
CCGGTTTGTTTTTTTCAACTTTTTCTATAATAATTTCAATCCTTACGGATTTTTCCTGTCCGTGTCAGACCCGAATCAAAGGATTTGACCCACTTGTAAAAACAGGGTATTCTGGCAAAAGGACTGTGGGGTCCGTGTCAGACCCGAATCAAAGGATTTGACCCACTACCAATTTTGGCACTCCGGATTTGCAAAAAACCGCTCCGCTTAATTTCTGCACTCCTCCGGATTTGCATTCCGCATTGGACAGTGGGTCAAACCGGCTGATAATGTCATCCCTTCCGGGATTACGGTTTGTTTTTTCAACTTTTTCTATAATAATTTCAATCCTTGCGGATTTTTCCGGCACTGGTGTCAGGCTCAGATCAACGGATTTGACCCACTATCTATACCATTACTCAGAAGATTTAATGGTACAGCCCCGAATTGCATGAATGACACGAATTATGGTTTGTGCATTCGTGCAGATTCGTGTTATTCGTGGCTGTTTAAACTGTAACTGTCCTAATGCAGGCCTTTCCGAATGCGGTATTTTACAACCGAAATGTTTCAAGTAATGGTATATTAATTATGGTTCATGTGCAATATATGAAACTTATACCATTACTTGAAACATTTGGCAGAGATTCAGATCTGAATTCTGCACAGAAAAACTCTGTGTTACTCTGCGGAAACTCTGTGTTACTCTGCGGTTAAAATCTGCCCGGCAGAATTACCAAAATATTTTAAGTATCGGTATACCTATACAGTTGATCTGATATTGAAATTGCCAGTTTTGATGCCAGTTCAAAGGATTCTGTGCGGATATGATCAATATCATCAGGCTGTGAGGGGCTGAAAATGACATGCCCCAAAATGCGGGAATCGTAATCATCAGGCGGCAGTGTCACCTGATGCCCGGCACGAACTTTGAGATGCGACTCCCGCACACGGCCATCCGCTTTGATCCGGCTGTCATCCAACTGGCGGATGATACCGCTTTTCTTTGCAAAAAACCGCACTCCTGCCAGTTTTTTCCATTGGGAAGGCAGATTCAGCGGTTTTCTTTCTGCAAAATCAAGAGCCAGTCCAATCATATCCAGACCGGAAGATTTCTCAATGATCCTGGGAATGCAGTCGCCTCCGGGCCGGGGAGCCATTTCCAGCAGGCAGGGAATGCCCTTTTCCAGAATAAAATCTGCCATGCACACAGTCTGTTTCAGTCCCAGCGCATGGGCAGCTTTGCAGAGAATGGGGCCGGGTTCCGGGCTTCCTTCCGGCAAAGAAACAGGCAGCACATAAGTCAAAGTCGTTCCGGGCAGTCCGTCCGGATCAGGAATTTTCCGGGCAATGCGGATGATTTCAGCCTTTTCATCTGCAAGAATAAAATCACAACTGTACTCATCCCCCTGAACAAAACGCTCGGCTATGAACTCTCTGCCCCTGTTTCCGGCCTGATACATGCGGATATTTTCATGCCGGGAAAGACGGGTTTGAAGCAGAGAAAATGCTTCGAAACACTCTGATTCATTCCTGCATTGAAACACCAGTTCACTGCCTGAACCGGTCATGGGTTTTAAAATGATCGGAGCCTGTACGCGATCCATGAATCCAAGCGCATCTGTCAGAGAATTTACAGCAACTGCTTCCGGGCATGGCACTCCGGCTTTTTCCCATAACCGTCCGGCAAGAAACTTGTTCCGGCAGTTGCATATGGATGAAACAGAAGGAAAGGGAAGATTCAGTTCTCCGGCAATAGTTGCAGCCAGTTCGAGAGATTCGCAGTCATAACAGACCACACCGCCTGCCTGTATTCCACAGATTTTCAAATGGGTTCTGAGAGCGTTGATGACTGGAAAGGGATTTTCCAGTTGGCAGAGAATCTCTTCTTCCGGATTTGGGCGTGCTTCTTTTGCCTTTTTTCTTTCGCCCGGATCAGTGACAAATACTGCTCTTCCGGGGAAATTTCTGCGGATATGATCAATATAGTCGGATGTAGTTCCCACGACCAGTACACGGTATTCAGGCATGAAGCTCCGCCATCAGACTCTGTCCGGTCTGTTGTGCAATATTTTCGTCAATGAGGACAGGTTCCGGAACCGCGCGGGTTTTTGCAGTGCCGGGATCTGTATGGGCCCCGGTTTTCAGGGTGAGATTGGAAAGCAGGTAAAGGGTACGGGGGGTGAGATGAAACATTTTTTTCCAGTGAAAATCTCCGCAGAGAAAATCCAGCTCTTGGATACCTTCCGCGCAGGCCCGGCGGAGATGGTGCAGGTTGATCAGTTTGGCGATGCCGGGAAATTCTGCATCTGTTCCCCCTGCAAAAACCGTAAGCACATTTTTGTACAGGCAGGCCATGTCCACAGCCGCGGGTTTTCCCTGAACCAGAACAGTTGTAAAACGGAGCCATCCCATTTCCCGGAGAAAACACATAAGACTCCGGAAACCTTCCAGAAAACGTGTGTCATGGAAATAGGAATAGTCCCCGAAGCGGCTCAGATTCATTTCCACCATCAGATCAAAATCAGCCGAATCATCAAAGCGGAAAGCAATGCCTTTTTCCTCAATGGCAGAAACATCCCGCAGAATCTGTTTGAGGGATTTGCGTGAAAATTCCCGGAAATAGTTCTCCATATCACAGTTATAATGATGCGGGTGGAAAAGATACCCGATCTCGTCTGTCCTGAATACAGGATCATTTCCGCTCTCACAAAGGGGAAGCAGATTTTCTCCGCGCAGGTAACGGATATGAAAGGGCAGATCACAGCAGTTCAGCAGATCTTTCAGGCACAGGCTGTTTTGGACAAATACCCGGTTCTGCTCCAGCCAGGTGATGCCCTTCCAGGTTTCTCCGGGAAAATAACCGTAACAGTCTGTTTCACTGATTCTGCTCAGGGGCAGGAAACCATGTGTCTGGCCGTTTTTTTCTGCTGTGATGAAATAAAGGGAATGCCGGAAATGCTGCTGAAAGCAGGAGCGGACTTCCCACAGATCCGTAATGTATTCCGGGGGAATCATCCGCTCCCAGATATTCCGGCATTCCTCAGATTCAGTGACAATCCTTATTCCGGTCATATTTACCGTCTGAGGCTGACCTGAACGGTCACCCTGGAACCTCCGAAGTATTTTCTGGCAAAATCTGCCACCACTTCGGGATCGTAAGGTTTGCAACTGAAAACGTCAAGATAGGCGGTATTGGAAAGATTGGCAAAATGTGCTGATATCAAAGATGTTTCAATCAGTTGTACCATTGAGAAACCGGCAACCCGTTCGTCTTCCCCGAAGTTCACAACAATCGTATCCTGAAACCGTTTCATTTCGATGAGATCGCAGAGTTCGATGACGAACTGCCGGATCTTTTCGGCGTTCCGAATGGTCTCCGGATTGCAGCCGTAAATGTCAATGCCCGATGCAATGCCCCAGACCTTTTCTTCTCTCGCCTGTTCAACAATGGTTTTATATTTCACTGCTGCTCCTTCATCATAAATAAAGAGATGCAATAAAGCTACTGATATGTGCCGCCACCCCGGTATATCCGGAAACGTATCCGGAAATTGCCACTGATGTCGGCATCTTTACCCTTATCCGAAATCAGAAACAACTGTCTCTCATTCATATCCATATGTTTTTTCATGTGCTTCGATTTTCTGTTTGCACTGAATGCAGTATCTGGCAACAGGTCGGGCCTTGAGACGTTCAATGGATATTTCCTCCTCGCACATCTCGCAGATACCGTAGTTTCCTGCTTCAATATTTTTCAGTGCCTGCCGGATTTTCCCAATCAGTCTGCTCTCTCTGTCCCTCATACGGAGGGTATAGCCGCGGGCTATGTCGTTGGAGGCATGGTCCAGGGGATCAGCCGTGTCATTTGACAGAACCATCAAATCAGAAACAGTTTCTCCTGCTTTTCCCAAAAGCCTGCCCAACTGATCCTGCAGTATACCCCTGAAAAACTCCAGATTCTCTTTTTCCATAACAAAAAAATTATTTTTCCCTGCGGGCCTTATAACATAATAAGGAAAAAGATTTTAGACGGTTATGGGGAAAGACATAAAAATGTCCCTCCCGCGTATCCCACCGTCTGAAATCTTTTCCGGAAAACAGGTAAGTGCCTCAGTTGACAGCTTCCTTCAAAGCTTTGCCAGGACTGAAACGGGGAACCTTTGCCGCCTTGATGTCAATGGGTTCACCGGTTTTGGGATTGCGGCCTTTCCGGGCTTTGCGCTCCGCGACCTCAAAGGTACCGAATCCGACCAGTGTGACCTTGTCCCCGTTTTTCAGAGCATCTGAGATGTTTTCCAAAATACTGTCCACAGCAGCCTGTGCCTGTTTTTTGGATTCCAATGCTTCTGCAACCTTGTCAATAAGTTCTGTTTTGTTCATCTGTCTCTCCTTTCAAAAAAATGTCTGAT